>NZ_JBKGFP010000046.1:0-41138 GCF_046557535.1 Pseudomonas sp. S1(2024) | reverse complement strand
CCCCCCCCCCTCCCCCCCCTCCCCCCCCCCCCCCCCCCCCCCCCCCCTTCCCCCCCCCCCCCCCCCCCCCCCCCCCCCCCCCCCCCCCCGCTCCCACAGGTCATATGTTGCTGCTCAGTTTGGTGTAGGCAGGGCTATCACACGGCCGACGAACTCAGCCGGGGGCACATCCTGCTGCTCATCCACCAACCCTTGCAGCAACTCGACACTACGCTCACTGAACGGTGCCGACCTCGGCCCCGCCAGGTCCACATGCAGCAGCATCTGCTCACTGGCCGCCAGCGCTTCGGCGAACCCTGCCCGGTGCAGGCTGTGGTACGCATGCAGGCGCTTGCGATCAAAGCCGATGATCTGCGTCTGCACCCATACCTCGGTGCCCAGCTTCACTTCGTGCAGGTAGTTGATGTGCGCCTCCAGGGTGAACAGCGAGTTACCGCTCTGGCCGCGGCTGTCGGCATCCAGGCCGATGCGCTCCATCAGCGCGTCGGTGGCGTAGCTGAAGATCAGCAGGTAGTAGGCATCGCGCAGGTGCCCGTTGTAGTCGACCCAGTCCTCCTGGACCGGGGTGCGGTAGGTGATCAGTGCGGGCATCGCGGTCTCCTCAGTCGCCGAAAGCCATGCCGTGGCTGGCCTTGCTGGTCTTTACCGCTTCCAGCACTGCCAACAGGGTGTCATCACGATAGCGCTCCAGCGCGGCGATGCTGCGATCCGCCAGTTGCTCGGAGGTCCCTTCGACCACATCGTCGATCAACTTGTCGGTGAGTTCCGGCGCCGGCAGGTAGGTCCAGGGCAGTTTCAACGCCGGGCCGAACTGGGCCATGAAGTGACGCATGCCCGCATCACCACCGGCCAGGGTGTAGGTGAGGAACGTGCCCATGAACGACCAGCGCAAGCCGGCACCGAAACGGATGGCATCGTCGATCTCGCCGGTACTGGCCACGCCGTCGTTGACCAAGTGCAGTGCTTCGCGCCACAGCGCTTCGAGCAGGCGGTCGGCGATGAACCCGGGCACTTCCTTGCGTACGTGTAGCGGGCGCATGCCCAGGGCGGTGTAGATGGTCCGGGCCGCTTCGATGGCCTCGGGGGCGGTGCGGTTGCCACCGACGATTTCCACCAGCGGCAGCAGGTACACCGGATTGAACGGGTGGCCGACCACGCAGCGCTCGGGGTGGGTGGCCGACTCGTAGAACTCGCTGGGCAGCAGGCCCGAGGTGCTGGAACCGATGATCGTGTCGGGTTTGGCGGCGGCGCTGATCTTTGCGTGCAGGTCGAGCTTCAGGTCCAGGCGTTCAGGGGCGCTTTCCTGGATGAAATCGGCATCGCGGACGCATTCCTCGATGGTGGCGACGAACTTCAGGCGGTCTTGTGATGCGCCTGGTGCCAGGCCTTGCTTTTCCAGTGCCGGCCAGGCGTTGGCGATGCGCTTGCGCAAGGCCTGCTCGGCGCCTGGCGCCGGGTCCCAGGCGACCACGTCCAGGCCGTGGGCCAGGGCGCGCGCGACCCAGCCGCTGCCGATCACGCCACTACCCAGCGCGGCGAAGGTCTTGATCTCGGTGATGAAGGTCATGTTGGGCTCCTGAAAGTGTCAGCGGCGTTTGAGGTTCATCTTTTCCCGGCCTTCGGCCGGGGTCAGCACACGGGCGCCAAGGCGCGAAATGATTTCCACCGCGCGCTCGACCAACTGGCCGTTGCTGGCCAGCACGCCACGGTCCAGGTAAAGGTTGTCCTCCAGGCCCACCCGCACGTTGCCGCCCAGCAGCACCGCCTGTGCGGCCATCGGCATCTGCATGCGACCGATACCGAACCCGGCCCAGGTGACGTTTGGCGGCAAGTTGTCGGCCATCGCCTTCATGGTGGTGGTATCGGCCGGAGCGCCCCACGGGATACCCAGGCACAGCTGGAACAGCGGGTCTTCGAGCAGGCCTTCCTTCATCATCTGCTTGGCAAACCACAGGTGGCCGGTGTCGAAGATTTCCAGCTCGGCTTTTACCCCCAGCTCGGTAATGCGCTTGGCGCCGGCGCGTAGTTGTGCCGGGGTGGAGACGTAGATCGAGTTGCCGTCGCCGAAGTTGAGGGTGCCGCAGTCGAGGGTGCAGATTTCCGGCAGCAGCGCTTCGACATGGGCCAGACGCTCCAGTGGGCCGATCAGGTCGGTACCCGCGCCGAACTCCAGTGGTGTTTCACCCGGGCCGATTTCCAGGTCGCCACCCATGCCCGCGGTAAGGTTGACGATGATGTCCACGTCGGCTTCGCGGATGCGCTCCATGACTTCTCGATACAGCGCCACGTCACGGCTGAAGCGGCCGGTTTGCGGGTCGCGCACGTGGCAGTGGACCACGGTGGCGCCGGCTTTGGCGGCCTCTACGGCAGACTCGGCGATCTGCTTGGGGGTGACTGGAACAAGGTGGCTTTTCGAGGCGGTGTCGCCGGCGCCGGTGAGGGCGCAGGTGATGATGACGTCGTGGTTCATGTCGGGGTTCCTTGAGAGAGCTGTGGTGGCCTTTTCGCGGGCATGCCCGCTCCCACAGGGTCTGCGCAGACCTTGTTCTATGCGCTGTACCTGTAGGAGCAGCCTTGTGCTGCGAAGGGGGGGTGTCAGTTGGCAGTGAGCTTGAGGTTGTCAGCAGCCGGCTTGCCATCGAAGGTGGTCACACCCTCCAGCCAGCGGGCCTTGTCCTCGGGGTGGTCCTTGAGCCACTGGCGGGCCGACTCCAGCGCATCCTTGTGGTCGAGCAGCGGCTGCATCATGCGGCTCTCGTCCTCGGCGCTGAAGTTCAGGTTGGCCAGCAGGCGGTGGGCGTTGGGGCAGCGCTCGGCGTAGTCTGGCGCGGTCACCGTCCACACTGTCGCGCGGCCTTCGTCCGGGCCCAGGGCGTCCTGGCTGTCGCCCAGGTAGACCATGTCGATATTCACGTTCATCGGGTGCGGTGCCCAGCCGAAGAACACCACAGCCTCGTTGCGCCGCACCGCGCGGTCGACGGCGGCGAGCATGCCGGCCTCGCTGGACTCGACCAGCTGGAACTTGCCCAGGCCGAACTGGTTCTTGGCGATCATCGCCTTGATCTGGGTATTGGCGCCGGAGCCTGGTTCGATGCCGTAGATTTTCCCACCCAGTTCCTTCTCGAATTTGTGGATGTCGGCGAAGGTCTTCAGGCCCTTGTCGGCCAGGTACTTGGGCACCGCCAGGGTGGCGCGGGCGTCTTCCAGGCTCGGCTTGTCGAGCACCTTGACCTGTTTGGCGTCGACGAACGGTGTGATGGTCTGGGTCATGATAGGGTTCCAGTAACCCAGGAACATGTCCAGGCGCTTGTCGCGGATGCCGGCGAAGATGATCTGCTGTGAAGCGCTGGTCTGCTTGGTCTGGTAGCCAAGGCCATCGAG
Organism: Pseudomonas sp. S1(2024); assembly: GCF_046557535.1. Classification (NCBI taxonomy): domain Bacteria; kingdom Pseudomonadati; phylum Pseudomonadota; class Gammaproteobacteria; order Pseudomonadales; family Pseudomonadaceae; genus Pseudomonas; species Pseudomonas sp. S1(2024). Next base: position 37,757 of record NZ_JBKGFP010000046.1, on the reverse strand, counting down.
CAGCACCTGCGCCATGGCGCTGGTGGCGATGACGTCGGTCCAGTTGACCACGCCCAGACGGACGTTCTTGCAAGCCGCGGGCTCGGCGGCGAATAGTGGGGAAGTGGCGATGCTGCTCAGGGCAAGGGTCAACAGGCTGCGGCGGATCAAGCTGTGCATGGTGGCTCTCCATCGGCAGTGCATATTGTTATTGGGGTTCGACCTCTCTGGGTCGTATGAAGAAGCTACGCTGCTGTCAGGGTGGAAAATCGCACCCTGGCGACCAACATTTGCACGGAGGCGACCACCTTTGCCGTGGAGCATGCAATGCCGCAAATCATTCACTTCCTGTTGTTGCCCGGGTTCTCGGCCATGGGTTTCATCAGTGCCCTGGAACCACTGCGGGTGGCCAACCGCTTCAAGGGCCCGTTGTATCGCTGGCAGGTATTGAGCCTGGACGGTGGGGCGGTGCAGGCCAGCAATGGCATGTCGGTGAACGCCGACGCGGCGCTGGCGGCGGGCGAGCCTGGTGGCATCCTGCTGATCGTCGCCGGTTTCGAGCCATTGGCTTGTTATGGGTCGGCGCTGCAGCAGGCGCTACGCCGCCTGGACCATGAGGGGGTGGTTCTGGGTGGCATCGATACCGGCGCGGTGGTGCTGGCCGAGGCCGGCCTGCTCGACGGCTACCGCGCCACCGTGCACTGGGAGGCGCTGGAGGCGTTCAAGGAGAACTACCCGAGCCTGCAGGCCACCCAGGAACTGTTCGAAATTGACCGGCGGCGCATCACCTGTGCGGGCGGTACTGCCTCGATCGACCTGATGCTCGACCTGATTGCGCAATCCCATGGCAGCGAGCTGGCGGTGCAGGTTTCGGAGCAATTCGTGTTGGGCCGTATTCGGCCGCGGCAGGATCATCAGCGGATGCAGATCGCCTCACGCTATGGCATCAGCAACCGCAAGCTGGTGCAGGTGATCGGCGAGATGGAAAAGCATACCGAGCCACCGTTGAGCACATTGGAGCTGGCCGCCCGTGCCATGATCACCAGGCGTCAACTGGAGCGCTTGTTTCGCTTGTACCTGAATGATACGCCCAGTGGCTTCTATCTTGACCTGCGTCTGGACAAGGCGCGTCAGCTGCTGCGTCAGACGCAGATGAGCATCACGCAGGTCAGCGTGGCTTGTGGTTTCGAGCTGCCGTCGTACTTCACCCGCCGGTACAAAAGACGCTTTGGGCGCTGTCCGCGTGAAGAACGTCAGGCGCTCAAGCCGCAGCTGCCGGATCAGAACTGATCGAGGTCAGAAATCGCCTGGAGGCGGTTTTCGACCTGTACTCGCCGCGCCTCGAAAGCCCGGGTGTCGAGTTTCGCGCCCAGGTGGTCCAGCTGCAGGGCCACGCGCGTCCGCGGGGTATCCGGGGCGGTCGCGCAGCACAGGTGAAAGATGATCGCCAGCGGGCTGGCGCTGTCATCCAGGTCAAACTCGATGCGCAGGTGCGAGCTGGCCGAGGTGCTGCGCAGCAGGGCGAGGTCTGGCTGTTTCAAGCCATTAAGTATGTCGTTGGCAACCCGCTCGAACTTGAGGTTGCGACGTTGGGGCGCTGGAATCCAGCCGTTGAAGACGTCTTGAAACACAGCATCCGTGGGTACGCAGTTGATGCTTTTCGTCGTCCGTTCGATCAGTTCGACACCGCTGTTCTCCAGGCCCTGCAGAAAACGGCTGAACCAGCGCTGGCCATCCTGTTGGCGATCGTGAACCTGGTTGGCTTCCAGTTGCGCCAGGCGCAAGCAGGCATGAAGGTCTTCCCAGGGTTGGGTGGCAGGTTTGGTGGGCATGCTTTTGGCCCTCGCCGTAGGCGTAGGAAGGGGAACCTGGCGCCGCATGGCGGCGCCAGGTGCAGGTCAGATGTCCAATGCCAGGATGTCGAACGCCTGGCTGGCCAACTTCATCCTGACGGCTTCGCGCATGGCGTCGAAGTGGCGAACACTGAACGAGCCCTGTTGCGAGGCCCGGTATACACGGGTATTCGACTTGTCGATGATGCGGCCAGCGGACCCTGCGGTTTTCTCGGCCTTGTCATAGCTCAGCTGAACGCTGGTCATGTGCATGATCGGCAGGCCTTGCGGTGTCATCTCGCAGGCCGAAATCTGAATGGTGCTGGATTTGCCCGAAACGCTCACGCTGCTTTCTTCGAGCAGTTGCTGCGCCTTGGGTGTTTGCACGATCACTTCGAAGGAGCGTTTTACACAGCGGCTCAGGCGGTGGCTGGCGCCGATCTGGACGGTGACGATCTGCGGCACCAGGGTGGCCAGCGTGTGGGTGTCCTTGTCGATTGCCTCCTCGACATGGGCGGCGCCGGTCAGCGTCCAGCCGAACTTGCCCAGGCCGTCGTTGTAGAAGTTGTACCACTCGCGCTGCTGGGTTTCCTTGTCGAACTTCTTGTTTGCCGACAGGTTCATCAAGCGCATGCCATCGAGCACGTCTTCGGCAACGCTGGCAGGTACATCCGGGGCAAAGATGCAGACGGTGTTGGCAACCATGACGGCGCGTTCTTCGCCTTCTTTCTTCAGGGCGGCAATGGCGCTGTTCATGTCGGTCTTGCTGATAGTAGAGGTCATGTCTTGGTTTCCGATCGAGTTCATCATCGGCACCTCGGGTGAGGCGCCGGGGACGCACTTTGGTTCGGATCGTCAAGACAGATAAGCCGAAAGCCTTTCCTGCCGAGGAACTCCCTTACTGCTGGCCGATGGACTGCAGGTACTCCGAGCGGTCATCGCTGCGTTGTGCCACGCAGGTGTTCCACGCTGCTTCGAACGCCTTGCTGCCCGGTTTCTCGGCATAGGTTTCGACCTTGCAGTCGGCATCGCGCAGTTGCGTCCACAGTTTCTCGGCCGCCTCCATACGCCCGGCCAAGGCGTCTGCCTTGTCGCCTTCGTCGGCGTACTGGTCGCGAATGCGCTGTATCAGGTCGTCATACGCCGACTTAAGTTCACGCTCGGCCGTCTGCTTGTTGAACGCCGCGCAAGCGAATGTCTGCTGGTCGGTCTCGACGTTGTCGCACGGGGTGCTTTCTTCCTCGCCGGCCTGGGCGCCCGATACGACAGCCAGCAGTACCAGCCATGCCATTGATTTCATCCGTTTTCTCCTCAACAAGGCTGACGAATCGGCTGGATTCTCGCTCAGCCGCCGACAAGACGATAGCTCCCTGAAGAAATGTTCATGAAACGGCCGGAAATGTCGTTATCGAGACTGTCTCTCATCGCCAGACGGCGCGCCAGAGGGCGCGATGTCGCGCATTGACGCTTTCGGCAAACCCCCTGTCGTTTTTGCATCGGGGCGCCTTTGGGCACAGGCATATGCTGGCCCCAAAGCGCCGGCAATAAGGTTTGGCGCAAACCCATTCAATAAAAGGGGACAGCCTGATGAGCCCAGCCGAACTTCACGCCGACAGCATCGTCATCGACGGCCTGATCATTGCCAAATGGAACCGCGAGCTGTTCGAAGACATGCGCAAAGGCGGGCTGACTGCGGCCAACTGTACGGTGTCGGTCTGGGAAGGCTTCAAGGCTACCGTCGACAACATCGCCGCCAGCCAGAAGCTGATCCGCGATAACAGCGACCTGGTGATGCCGGTACGCACCACCGCCGACATCCGCAAGGCCAAGGAACTGGGCAAGACCGGCATTCTCTTCGGCTTCCAGAACGCCCACGCCTTCGAAGACCAGATCGCCTACGTCGACGTGTTCAAGCAGCTGGGCGTGGGTATCGTGCAGATGTGCTACAACACCCAGAACCTGGTCGGTACCGGTTGCTACGAGCGAGACGGCGGCCTGTCGGGCTTCGGTCGCGAGATCGTTGCCGAAATGAACCGCGTCGGCATCATGTGCGACCTGTCCCACGTGGGCTCCAAGACCTCCGAAGAAGTCATCCTCGAGTCGAAAAAGCCGGTCTGCTACTCGCACTGCCTGCCTTCGGGCCTGAAAGAGCACCCGCGCAACAAGTCGGACGAAGAGCTGAAGTTCATCGCCGACCACGGCGGTTTCGTCGGCGTGACCATGTTCGCGCCGTTCCTGGCCAAGGGCATCGACTCGACCATCGACGACTACGCCGAAGCCATCGAGTACACCATGAACATCGTCGGTGAAGACGCCATCGGTATCGGTACCGACTTCACCCAGGGCCACGGCCAGGACTTCTTCGAATACCTGACCCACGACAAGGGCTACGCCCGTCGCCTGACCAACTTCGGCAAGATCATCAACCCGCTGGGCATCCGCACTGTGGGCGAATTCCCCAACCTCACCGAAACCTTGCTCAAGCGCGGCCACTCCGAGCGCGTGGTGCGCAAGATCATGGGTGAGAACTGGGTCAACGTCCTCAAGGACGTGTGGGGCGAGTAAGCCGCTCTCCAAGCCTGAAAGCCCCTGCCAGCAACGCCGGGGCATCCCGATAAAAAATTTTATGGAGTTGAGTTTCCATGGCCAAGATCGCCCCGCAATTGCCAATCGAAGTAGACAGCGAGACCGGTGTCTGGACCAGCGACGCCTTGCCGATGCTGTATGTGCCGCGCCATTTCTTCGTCAACAACCACATGGGCATCGAAGAAGTCCTGGGCGCCGACAAGTACGCCGAGATCCTCTACAAGGCCGGCTACAAGTCCGCCTGGCACTGGTGTGAAAAAGAGGCCGAGTGCCATGGCCTGGAAGGCGTGGCGGTGTTCGAGCACTACATGAAGCGCCTGAGCCAGCGTGGCTGGGGCCTGTTCGAAATCCAGGACATCGACCTCGACAAAGGCACCTGCAGCGTCAAGCTCAAGCACTCCGCGTTCGTGTACGTCTATGGCAAGTGCGGCCGCAAGGTCGACTACATGTTCACCGGCTGGTTCGCCGGCGCCATGGACCAGATTCTCGCTGCCCGCGGCAGCTCGATCCGCACTGTGGCCGAACAGGTCTATGGCGGGTCGGAAGAAGGCCACGAAGATGGCCTGTTCGTTACAAAGCCGTTGTAAGCCGGAGATAGCGTCATGGCATTCGAAGCAATGTTCCAGCCGATCCAGATCGGCAAACTGACCATCCGCAACCGTGTGCTCAGCACCGCGCACGCCGAGGTCTACGCCACTGACGGCGGCATGACGACCGACCGCTACGTGAAGTACTACGAAGAAAAGGCCAAGGGCGGTATCGGCCTGGCGATCTGCGGCGGCTCGTCGGTGGTGGCCATCGACAGCCCGCAGGAGTGGTGGGCGTCGGTCAACCTGTCGACCGACCGCATCATCCCGCACTTCCAGAACCTGGCCGACGCCATGCACAAGCATGGCGCCAAGATCATGATCCAGATTACCCACATGGGCCGTCGCTCGCGCTGGGACGGCTTCAACTGGCCGACCCTGATGTCGCCGTCGGGTATCCGTGAACCCGTGCACCGCGCCACCTGCAAGACCATCGAGGTGGAAGAGATCTGGCGCGTGATCGGCAACTATGCGCAAGCTGCCCGCCGTGCGAAGGAAGGCGGCCTGGACGGCGTGGAACTGTCGGCCGTGCACCAGCACATGATCGACCAGTTCTGGAGCCCACGGGTCAACAAGCGTACCGACGAATGGGGCGGCACCTTCGAAGGCCGCATGAAGTTCGGCCTGGAAGTACTGAAGGCCGTGCGCGCCGAAGTCGGTGACGACTTCTGCGTGGGCATGCGTATCTGTGGCGACGAATTCCACCCCGATGGCCTCAGCCACGAGGACATGAAGCAGATCGCTGCCTACTATGACGCCACCGGCATGCTCGACTTCATCGGCGTGGTCGGCTCGGGTTGCGACACCCACAACACCCTGGCCAACGTCATCCCGAACATGAGCTACCCGCCGGAGCCGTTCCTGCACCTGGCGGCCGGCATCAAGGAAGTGGTCAAGGTACCGGTGCTGCACGCGCAGAACATCAAGGACCCGAACCAGGCTACCCGTATCCTCGAAGGTGGCTACGTGGACATGGTCGGCATGACCCGTGCGCACATAGCCGACCCGCACCTGATCGCCAAGATCAAGATGGGCCAGATCGACCAGATCAAGCAGTGCGTCGGTGCCAACTACTGCATCGACCGCCAGTACCAGGGCCTGGATGTGCTGTGCATCCAGAACGCCGCGACCTCCCGTGAATACATGGGCGTGCCGCACATCATCGAGAAGACCACCGGTGCCAAGCGCAAGGTGGTGGTGGTTGGTGCCGGCCCGGCCGGCATGGAAGCGGCCCGTGTGGCTGCCGAACGTGGCCACGACGTGACCCTGTTCGAGAAGAAGGAGCAGATTGGCGGGCAGATCACCATCGCCGCCAAGGCGCCGCAGCGTGACCAGATCGCCGGTATCACCCGTTGGTACCAGCTGGAGCTGGCGCGCCTGAAGGTCGACCTGCGCCTGGGCACCGCCGCCGACGTGGCTGCCATTCAGGACCTGCGCCCCGACATCATCGTGCTGGCGGTAGGTGGGCATTCCTTCCTGGAGCAGAACGAGCACTGGGGCGCCGCCGAAGGGCTGGTAGTCAGCAGCTGGGACGTGCTCGACGGCAAGGTTGCGCCGGGCAAGAACGTGCTGGTGTACGACACCATCTGCGAGTTCACTGGCATGTCGGTGGCTGACTTCATCGCCGACAAGGGCAGCCAGGTCGAGATCGTCACCGACGACATCAAGCCAGGCGTGGCCATGGGCGGTACAACCTTCCCGACCTACTACCGCAGCATGTATCCGAAAGAAGTGATCATGACCGGCGACATGATGCTGGAAAAGGTCTACCGCGAAGGCGACAAGCTGGTGGCGGTGCTGGAAAACGAATACACCGGTGCCAAGGAAGAGCGCGTGGTCGACCAGGTGGTGGTGGAGAACGGCGTGCGTCCTGACGAGCAGCTGTACTACGCACTGAAGGAAGGTTCGCGCAACAAAGGCCAGATCGACGTGGAGGCGCTGTTCGCCATCAAGCCACAGCCGATCCTCAGCCAGCCGGGCGAAGGCTACCTGCTGTACCGCATCGGCGACTGCGTGGCCCAGCGCAACGTGCATGCGGCGATCTACGACGCCTTGCGCCTGTGCAAGGACTTCTGATCGAGAAAAATCGTCGCCACCGGGCGCGGTCCCTGTGGGAGCGGGTTCACCCGCGAAAGCGTCAGCACAAGCAACAGAGTTGTCTGATCTGACGCATTCGCGGGTAAACCCGCTCCTACAAGGGGCCAATCCCACCTTCAGAGTGGCGCAAGAATCCAGCTGTTGTGGGAGCCTCCCATGTTGAACACCCTTCTACCAATCCTGCTGTTCGCTGCCCTTGGCCTGGCAGTGCTCGGCGCCCTGCGCCGGGTGCGCATGTGGCGGCGTGGCCGGCCGTCCAAGGTCAACCTGATCGGCGGCCTGCTGGCCATGCCACGCCGCTACCTGGTGGACCTGCACCATGTGGTCGAGCGCGACAAGTACATGTCCAAGACCCACGTGGCTACCGCTGGCGGCTTCGTGCTGTCGGCCGTACTGGCGATCCTCGTGCACGGCTTCGGCCTGCAGAGCAAGATCCTCGGCTACGCGTTGCTGGTGGCCACGGTGATCATGTTCAGCGGCGCCATCTTCGTCTTCAAGCGCCGCCTCAACCCGCCTTCGCGCCTGTCCAAGGGCCCGTGGATGCGCCTGCCGAAGAGCTTGCTGGCGTTTGCCGCTAGCTTCTTTATCGCCACCTTGCCGGTTGCCGGCATCCTGCCGGCCAACACCGGTGGCTGGGTGATGGTGGGCATTCTCGGCCTGGGCGTGCTGTGGGGCGTGTCGGAGCTGTTCTTCGGCATGACCTGGGGCGGCCCGATGAAACACGCCTTCGCCGGTGCCCTGCACCTGGCCTGGCACCGCCGCGCCGAACGCTTTGGCGGCGGCCGTTCCACCGGCCTCAAGCCGCTGGACCTGGAAGACCCGAACGCGCCGCTGGGCGTGGAAAAGCCGGTGGACTTCACCTGGAACCAGCTGCTGGGCTTCGACGCCTGCGTGCAATGTGGTAAATGCGAAGCCATGTGCCCGGCCTTTGCCGCCGGCCAGCCGCTGAACCCGAAAAAGCTCATCCAGGACATGGTCATCGGCCTGGCCGGTGGCACCGACGCGCAGTTCGCCGGCAGCCCATACCCGGGCAAACCGATCGGTGAGCATGGCGGCCACCCGCACCAGCCGATCGTCAATGGCCTGGTCGACGCCGAAACGCTGTGGTCGTGCACCACCTGCCGTGCCTGCGTCGAGGAATGCCCGATGATGATCGAGCACGTCGATGCCATCGTCGACATGCGTCGTCACCTCACCCTGGAAAAAGGCGCCACCCCGAACAAGGGCGCCGAAGTGCTGGACAACCTGATCGCTACCGACAACCCGGGCGGCTTCGCCCCTGGCGGGCGCATGAACTGGGCCGCCGACCTCAACCTGCAACTGCTGTCGGAGGTGAAAACCACCGAGGTGCTGTTCTGGGTCGGTGACGGTGCCTTCGACATGCGCAACCAGCGCACCCTGCGCTCGTTCGTCAAAGTGCTCAAGGCGTCGGGCGTGGACTTTGCCGTGCTCGGCCTGGAAGAGCGCGACAGCGGCGACGTGGCGCGCCGTCTGGGCGATGAAGCGACCTTCCAGCAATTGGCTAAACGCAATATCCAGACCCTGGCCAAGTACAAGTTCCAGCGCATCGTCACCTGCGACCCACACAGCTTCCATGTGCTGAAAAACGAGTACGGCGCCCTGGGCGGCGACTATCAGGTGCAGCACCACAGCACCTACATCGCCGAACTGATCGCGGCCAACAAGCTCAACCTCGGCCAGCACAAGGGCGGCAGCGTCACCTACCACGACCCGTGCTACCTGGGCCGTTACAACGGTGAGTACGAAGCTCCGCGTGCCGTGCTCAAGGCCCTGGGTATCGAAGTGCGCGAGATGCAGCGCTCGGGCTTCCGTTCCCGTTGCTGCGGCGGTGGTGGCGGTGCGCCGATCACCGACATCCCTGGCAAGCAGCGTATCCCGGACATGCGCATGGACGACATCCGCGAGACCGAGGCCGAGCTGGTGGCCGTGGGTTGCCCACAATGCACCGCCATGCTTGAAGGTGTGGTCGAACCGCGCCCGCAGATCAAGGACCTGGCCGAACTGGTGGCCGACGTGCTGATCGAAGAGGACGCGCCCTCTGCCCCAAAGCCGCAAACGGCCAAACGTGAACCTGCGGAGGTGCACTGATGAGCGACATTATCCGCCGCGACCCACGCGCCGAGTGGATCGCCCGTAACCGTCTGCACCCGCTGCATGCAGCGATGCAGACGCAGCAGACCAGCTGGATGGGGCCCAACGGCCTCATCCGCAAGAACCCCCATGCGATTGCCGCAGGCTTCATCGGCCCGGCCGGCATCAAGCGCATCGACCGCAGCGGCGCCCAGCAGGGCACCGCCGTGGGCGGGCGACGCACGGCGGCGGCCGAGGTCAAGCTGCCGCTGCACCAGGTGCCGGCGCCGGCGTTCTACATCGCCGTGGTGCCGGACATGGTCGGTGGCCGCCTGAGCAGCCACGACCGCGACCTGCTCGGCCTGGCCCACAGCCTGGCCGGCAGCGACGGTGCGGTGCTGGCAGTGGTGTTTGGCGAGCACAAGGAAAGCAACTTTTCCACAGCCGGGGTCGACCGCCTGCTGGTCATCGAAGGCGAGGCGTTCGAAGGTTATGCACCGGAGCAACTGGTACAAGGCCTGCGGGCTGTGGATAACCAGTTCACCCCGCGCCACTGGCTGCTGCCCGACAGCCGCACCGGTGGTGGCGAACTGGGCCGACGCCTGGGCGCGGCACTGGGCGAGCGCCCGGCAACGCGGGTATGGCAGGTCAAGGACGGCCAGTGCATCGGCCGAGCCGGTGCCGGCCAGCAAGACCTGCAGCGCGCCGTACCACGCTTGATCCTGGCGGCGGCCGAGTGCGCCGAGCCGGTCAGCGAAACCCGTCACGAAGCGCTGCCGGTGGAGTTGTCCACAAGCATGGCGCGCAGCCTGTCGCGCATCGAAGACCTCGGCTCGGTGGCCGTGGACCCGGCCACCATTGCCATGGCTGAAGCCGAGTTCATCGTCTCGGGCGGCAACGGGGTCAAGGACTGGGACCTGTATCACAAGGCCACCGCGGCCCTTGGCGCCACCGAAGGCGCCTCGCGGGTGGCGGTCGACGACGGCTTCATGCCGCGCAACCGCCAGGTGGGTGCCACCGGTACCTGGGTTACCGCGCGGGTCTACGTGGCTGTGGGTATCTCGGGCGCGATCCAGCACCTGCAGGGCATCGGCGCCTGCGACAAGGTGGTTGCTATCAACATGGACCCGGGCTGCGACATGATCAAACGGGCCGACCTGTCGGTGATTGGTGACAGTTCGGCGATTCTCCAGGCGCTGATCGAGGCTGTGGACAACTACCGCAGCGGCGGCCAGCGCGACGCCGCATAAGGGCACGAGCATGAGTACGAAAGTGATCAGCCTGGTTTCCATCGGTGCCCACCCCAGCTCCGGCCGCGCTCGCCGCGCCGAGCAGGATGCGCGCGCCGTGGAGCTGGGCTTGCAGCTGGCTGGGGATAACTTGCAGGTGGTGCATGCCGGCGACCCACGGGAAGAGGCGCTGCGCGCCTACCTGGGGATGGGCCTGGACCATCTGGATGTGCTGGAGCAGCCGGCTGGTGCCGACGTGCTGGGCGTGCTCGGGGATTACCTGCGCGATGCCGGGGCACAGCTGGTGCTGACCGGTAGCCAGGCCGAGACCGGCGAAGGGTCGGGCATGTTGCCGTTCCTGCTGGCCGAAAAGCTCGGCTGGCCGCTGATCGTGGGGTTGGCTGAAGTGGAGTCGATCGACAACGGCACCGCCCAGGTATTGCAGGCGCTGCCGCGCGGTCAGCGGCGTCGGCTGAAGGTGCGCCTGCCGTTGCTGGCGACTGTGGATAACGCTGCGCCCAAGCCGCGCCAGAGCGCTTTCGGGCCGGCGCGTCGGGGGGTGTTGGCGGCACGCAACGTGGCTATCGTCGATGACGAACTGCTGGCCGAAGCCGAACTGCAGCCAGCCCGCCCACGGCCCAAGCGGCTTAAGGTGATCAAGGCCAAGAGCGGTGCCGACCGGATGAAGGCAGCGACGGCCAAGGCCAGTGGCGGCGGTGGCAAGGTGCTGAAGGACGTTTCTCCGCAGGAAGGCGCCGAGGCCATTCTCAAGCTGCTGGTGGAAGAGGGCGTGCTGCGCTAGAGCCTCACGCGGTCCCGGTGTAGGAGCGGCCTTGTGTCGCGATGGGCTGCGCAGCAGCCCCGGTTATCTTGATTCGTAGTCGAGATCCTGGGGCCGCGCTGCGGCCCATCGCGACACAAGGCCGCTCCTACATTCCATACACAGCCTCGATCGGTCGCTTTTGCCCACCAAATCTGTTCGCCAAGGTGTGGATAAAGTGTTGGCGCATGGCCGCAGCCCCTGTATCACGTGGCCTCCAAGCTTTTGATCAAAAAACGATCAGTCTTATCCCTGCCTTCGCATGCAAAGCACGGCAGCACCCTGCTGATTTTGCCCACAATCGCTGTTAGCCGGTCTGTGGATAATCTGTTCGGCATCACCTGTAAGCGGCGTAGTAAAAGGTTTTGACAGATTTGTTCGAAAATTGATCAATCCCGCCTGAATCCTGCGCGATGCCTGAAAATCAGGCCTTTAAGTCACTTATCAACAGGGCGATTGCAGAAAATTCATCGGTTGCCCACAAACTCTGTTGGTGTCTCTGTGGACAAGGTGTATGAAGTCCGCTGTAGCCCAATGAACATGGGATCTTGGCTGATATGGTCAAATAATGATCAGGGGCCTACCTGACATTTTTGCCAGTACGCAAATCTCCAACCAACCATTACCGTATCCACAGATCTTCGTATTTGTGAATAACTCATGGCGACATACCTGCTCAATGTCGATCGGCAGCAATCTGTACTGGGAACGCATCCCGGTGGCCCGCGTGCCTATGCGCCTTATGGAGTCATGAGCGCCGCCTGCGCACCAGGGCTGGCATTCTGTGGAGAGTATCGGGACCCAGTGACCGGGAATTACCCACTGGGAAATGGCCATCGTACCTACACACCCTCGCTGATGCGTTTCCAGTCGCCGGACACGCGAAGCCCGTTCGACGAAGGCGGGCTCAACGCTTATGTCTACTGTCTTGGTGAGCCGGTCAACCATCGCGATCCCACAGGGCAAAAGGCAGAGGATTACGTGCTGCCAGTGCTAAGTATCCTTACCAACCTGTTAGCTGTGTTCATCAGCGCGCTACGATTCAGAGCTTTCGTCAAGCAGGTGGGCGCTAGTCGAAGAATTGCCGTGGAAAGCCTTTCACCGTCGATTATGCCGCCAACACGACAGGAATGGGCTTTGTCCAGCGTCAGTGCGGTCGCTGGCGTTGCGGGGTTGACCATTGGTTTTGTGAGAACGGCCGATCCTGAAAACAACTGGCAGACATGGGCCTTGGCTGCGCTGACCGTTGTGTCGCTCGCAACGACGGGCTATGAGGCTTGGGGGCTGGCTCGGGAGAAGCCATGGAAACCGGGCACGCCTGTCCCTGTGAGGCGGCGAGAATCTCCGCCTCCCGCAGATGTGAACACTTCAGCGGCCGGCATCAGACAGAGGGAAGTAACCCCATTTTAGAAACACGGATAGCGACATCTGTCGCTATCCGCTTATCCCGGGCAGTTACTGCGCCTGCACTTCTTTCAGGTAAGGCGCAGGTTCCGCGCCCAGATTGTTCAGCAAGCGCTGGCTATACCAGTCAATGAAGTTGACCACGCCAAACTCGTAGGTCTTCGAGTAAGGCCCAGGCTGATACGCAGTGGAGTTGATCCCACGCTGGTTCTCTTCAGCCAAACGACGGTCCTGATCGTTGGTTGCGTCCCAGACCTTGCGCATCTGCTCAGGGTCGTAGTCCACGCCTTCCACGGCATCCTTGTGCACCAGCCACTTGGTGGTGACCATGGTTTCCTGGGCGCTGATCGGCCACACGGTGAACACGATCATGTGGTCGCCCATGCAGTGGTTCCAGGAGTGTGGCAGGTGCAGGATGCGCATCGAGCCCAGGTCCGGGTTCTTGATGCGGCCCATCAGCTTCTTGCATGCCTGCTTGCCATCCATGGTCATCGACACGGTCCCCTTGAGCAGCGGCATGCGCACGATACGGTTACGCAGGCCATGGCTCTTGTGCAGGTACGGGATCTTCTCGGCTTCCCAGGCAGCGGCGGAGGCGGCTACGTGGTCCTTGAAGGCCTGGTCGGCGCGAGGGTCGTTGGTGTCGTCCCACTCCAGCAGGGTTTTCAGCAGTTCAGGGTGCGACCCATTGCAGTGGTAGCACTCGCGGTTGTTTTCCAGCACCAGTTTCCAGTTGGCCTTTTCCATCAAGGTGGTTTGTACCGCCACCTTGGTGTTTTCCATGTCGTACGGTTCCATGTAGTGGTCCAGGGTGGCCAGGAACTCGTCGATGGCGGGCGGGTTTTCCGCCAGGCTGATGAAGATGTAGCCGCCAGCGACCTTCACGTTCACAGGCTTCAGGCCATACTGGTTCATGTCGAAGTCGGCACCCATTTCGGTACCGGCGAACAGCAGGCGGCCGTCCAGCTCGTAGGTCCACTGGTGGTACGGGCAGACCAGCTTGGCCACCTTGCCCTTGTCGCTGACGCACAGGCGCGAACCGCGGTGGCGGCAGACGTTGTGGAAGGCGTGCACCTTACCTTCGGCGCCACGCACCACGATGATCGGGTTCTTGCCGATCTGCAGGGTGATGTAGTTGCCCTTGGCCGGGATCTCGCAGGTCATGCCGGCGATCAGCCACTCCTTGTGGAAGATCTCCTGCATGTCGATCTGGAACAGACGCTCGTCGGTGTAGAAAGGCTGGGGCAGCGAGTAGGTGCGCTCGCGGGTCTGCAGCATCTCGGCGGTGGCCTTGCGTGCAGGTTCCAGTGGATCGCCCAGGCTCAGGGTTGCGGTGACGTCCATCGTGTATTCCTCGGGGCCGTGTGCGGCCGGCAAAAGGTGGCTAATCGTTGTTGTGGTGCCGCAAGGCTGCTCATCAGAAACAGCTAGTTGTTTTGCCGTGGAGTGTGCGTCCGAAGGCGTCATGAACCGTATCCATGGGCGACATGGCCGATTTGAATTACGACGCGCCAGCCCTTGCAGTGCGGGGCTGGTCGCGATAAGCACGCCGATGTCGCTGGCAGGAATGTACGTCGTCTTCAGCTTGCGCATTATCCAAGCCATAAAACGGCCAATAGTCGGCTGCTGGAGATGAACATGTCCGATACCTTCCTCAATCCGGTCACTACCCAGACCTGGGCCAACGGCCGTCACATCGTGCGCTGCGTCAAGGTCATCCAGGAGACCTGGGACGTGCGCACCTTCTGCTTCATGGCCGATCAACCGATCATGTTCTTCTTCAAGCCGGGGCAGTTCGTCACCCTGGAGCTGGAGATCGAAGGCAAGCCGGTGATGCGCTCCTACACCATCTCCAGTTCACCCTCGGTGCCCTACAGCTTCTCGATCACGGTCAAGCGCGTACCGGGCGGCCTGGTGTCCAACTTCCTTCACGACACCATGCACGAAGGCGCCGAGCTGCCAGTGCATGGCCCGGTGGGGCTGTTCAACGCCATCGATTTCCCGGCGCAGAAGGTGCTGTACCTTTCCGGCGGTGTCGGGATCACACCGGTCATGTCGATGGCCCGCTGGTTCTACGACACCAACGGCAATGTCGACATGGTGTTCGTGCACAGCGCCCGTTCGCCGAAGGACATCATCTACCATCGTGAACTGGAGCAGATGGCCTCGCGCATCCCCAATTTCAGCCTGCACATCATTTGTGAAAAGCATGGCCTGGGTGAGCCGTGGGCGGGTTATCGCGGTTACCTCAACCAGCGCCTGATGGAGCTGATCGCGCCGGACTACATGGACCGTGTGGTGTTCTGCTGCGGCCCGACGCCATACATGACTGCGGTCAAGCGTATGCTCGAAGCGGTCGGCTTCGACATGAAGAACTATCACGAGGAATCGTTCGGTGCGACGCCGCCCGAGGCCAAGGCCGATGCGGTGGAGCATGCCGAGCAGGCTGCCGACGCGCCGGAACTGGATGTGGCCGACCTCAACCTGGTGGAGTTCATCGGCAGCGAGAAGAGCATCCGCATCGCCCCGGGCGAGACCGTGCACGCGGCGGCGGCCAAGGTTGGCCTGATGATCCCGAAAGCCTGCGGTATGGGCATTTGCGGCACCTGCAAGGTGCTCAAGCTGGGCGGCGAAGTGGAGATGGAACACAACGGCGGCATTACCGAAGAGGACGAAGCCGAGGGCTACATCCTGTCGTGCTGCAGCGTGCCGAAAGGGGATGTGCGGATCGATTACTGATCCGGTGTTCCCAGGGCCGCAAAGCGGCCCTGTTCTGTTTCACAACTGGTATTTCCGACAGTTCCAGATTACCCGAGGTACCAAATAGAATTGCCTCAGTCCTCTTTGAGTATTGAGCATGAACCGTTGCCATTTGCTAGTTGTGGATATGAGCGGTTCAGTGTTTTACGGCAGCCACTGCAGAACACACGGCGCATATGACCCCTATGGTGCACATCCAGGCAATGCTGCTTGGGTACTCGCATTTAATGGCGAGCGCCGAGATAACCTCACAGGCTTTTATCTGCTCGGCAATGGCAGAAGAGCATATAGCTCCGCATCAAGGCGATTCTTGTCTGCAGACCAGCTGAGCCCATTTTCCAAGGGGGGTATCAATGCTTATGCCTATTGCTTGGGAGATCCGGTTAACAGGCAAGATCCGAGCGGAGCATTCAGCATTCTCTCGTTTCTCAAAAGCGCGATATGGCTAGGCTCGCGGATTAAAGCAGCTTGGGCTCGTCCAGCTGGATTGAAGGTGTTGGCTGAAGCGGCTAAATGGACGGCCGGTATCGGAGGCAGCCTGGCTTTTTACGGAGTACCTGGTGGTAAAGAGTTGGCGACTGCTGGGAGTATTGTTAAGGCCGGGTTAAAAGGATTTTCGGTCGGCAGGTCGCTGAAGAAACAGGTTGAGAATAGTTTTGGGCCTCTCATGATGGATTTGGCTGGGGCTGAATTTTCGCCCTTCGTTGGCCCTACCACCGCCAGCGAGTCTCCAAGCCCCTTGGAGCTTGCTGAACAGATCAGGGCTGCATCTCGCCAACCCATTAAAGTCCAAGGCAAGGCGTGACAATTCTGCAGTCACCGCACGGGCCTGTTGCGCCCCGGTAGCACTCTGCACCGACAGGTCATTGATGTTCGCCAGGTTGCGTCCACTTTCCGCGCCACTTCTTCCACAGCGCTGATCATCTCCATGAGGGTGCTGGCCGCCTGTTCGATTTCGTTGTTCTGCTGCTGGCCACGGGCGCTTTCGTCAGTCCTTTTCCTGACCGGCGGTTGACCCAGGTCGGAACAAGGGGCCGGCTACTCTGTCAATCTGCGGGTTAGACACTTTGTGAATCCGATATTTAATGGCGATGGGCCGCACTTTTCTTTATCGTGTGCGCCCCTCGCAACAACCTGAGATAGACCCATGCTGGAAGCTTCCCTGAATCAAATCGAGCAACTGGTCAGCGACCTGATGCAGAAGAACGCTCAACTCACCGAGCAGAACGCCGCCCTAGGTCAGGAACTGGCCCAGGCCAAGGAAGAGAACGAAACCCTGCAGCTGTCGCTGATGGAGCAGGAAGAGAAGAACGGCAGCACCGCCGCACGCCTGCAGGCCCTGCTCGAGCGCGCCAACGCCGGCGTCGTAGGCGCATGACACTTCGAGCGCAGCCGATCAATGTCGTGTCGATCCTCGGCAACGACTATTCGATCAAGGCGCCTGAAGGCCAGGAAGCGACCCTGGCCCAGGCGGTGCAGATGCTCAACACCGCCCTGGCCCAGACCAAGCGTCAGTACCCGACCCTGATCGGCGACAAGCTGCTGGTGCTGGCCGCACTGAACCTGTGTTCGCGGCAGATCGAGCTGCAGGATGAGCACCGCAAGACGCTGGAGCGTACCCAGGCGCAGATCGATGCCACGGTGGACGCCATCGTGCGGACCATAGCCGAACAATAAGGCCTTGCATCGACCTCTGTGGGAGCGGATTCACCCGCGAATGCGTCAGTGCATTCAGCATCGCATTCGCGGGTAAACCCGCTCCCACAGGGTGTCTGATTGCTTCAGGTCACTGGATTAACTGGATACGCAAGTGTATACACTTTCCGCAAAACAATAATTATGCGGGGAGTAGGGCATGCGTATCTGGCGTAAGAGCATCCAGTGGCAGTTGATCTCCAGCATGGGCGCAGCCCTGCTGGCGAGCATCCTGGTGGTGGTCATCATTTTCACGGTGGCGTTAAACCGTCTCACCGAACGCTATCTGGTCGATACCGCGCTGCCCGCCAGCATCGAGGCCATCCGCAACGACATCGAGCGCATGCTCGGCCAGCCGCTGGTGGCGGCGGCGGATATTGCCGGCAACACCCTGCTGCGCGACTGGCTTGCCGCCGGTGAAGACCCCGCCCATGCCGCTCCATTCATCGAATACCTGACCGCCGCCAAGCAGCGCAACCAGGCCTTCACCACTTTGTTCGTCTCGACCGACACCGGCCACTACTACAACGAGAATGGCCTGGACCGTACCCTCAGCCGCAGCAACCCCAAGGACAAATGGTTCTACGGCTACATCGACAGCGGTGCCGAACGCCTGATCAACATCGACATCGACGGTGCCACCGGCGAGCTCGCGCTGTTCATCGATTATCGCGTGGAAAAGAATGGCCAACTGGTCGGTGTGGCCGGTATGGGCCTGCGCATGACCGAACTGTCGAAGCTGATCCATGACTTCAAATTTGGCGAACACGGGAAGGTGTTCCTGGTGCGTAACGATGGCCTGATCCAGGTTCATCCGGACGCTGCCTTCAGCGGCAAACGCCAGCTCACCGAACAGCTCGGCGCGGATGCTGCCAAGGTGCTGATGACTGGCGGCGAAGGCCTGCGCAGCAGCCGCTTCAGCCGTGACGGCGAAAGCTACCTGGCGCTCGGCCTGCCCCTTCGCGACCTCAACTGGACCCTGGTGGCCGAGGTGCCCGAGGAGGAAATCTACGCGCCAATGCACCAGGCGGTATGGCTGACCAGCCTGATCGGTGGTGCCGTGGCCCTGGTGTCGCTGTTGCTAATGGTGCTGCTGGCGCGTGGCCTGGTGCGGCCGATCCGCCGCGTGACAGCGGCGTTGGTGCAGATTGGCAGTGGCGCGGGTGACCTGAGCCATCGGCTGGACGATTCACGCCAGGACGAACTGGGTGACCTGGCGCGTGGTTTCAACCGCTTCCTCGACAGCCAGCGCCGGTTGATCGGCGAGGTATTGCACACTTCCGAGCGGCTGCACCTGGCGGTCGAGCAGGTGACACAGGTGGTGGACAACACCGCCGAGCGTTCCGGGCGCCAGCAGGAAATGACCGAAATGGTCGCTACCGCCGTGCACGAAATGGGTTTGACCGTGCAGGACATTGCCCGCAATGCCGGTGATGCGGCCCAGGCCTCGCAATCGGCGAGGGACGAAGCCCTGCAGGCGCGTGAAGTGGTGCAACGCTCGATCCGTGGTATCGAGGGGATGTCGGGTGATATCGGCAAGGCGGCCGATGCAGTCAGCCAGCTGGCCGAGGAAGTAGCTTCGATCGACGAAGTTCTGGCGGTGATCCGTAGTATTTCCGAGCAAACCAACCTGCTGGCGCTGAATGCCGCCATCGAGGCGGCCAGGGCAGGGGAGATGGGCCGTGGGTTTGCCGTGGTGGCCGATGAGGTGCGTACCTTGGCCCGGCGCACGCAGCTGTCCACCGACGAAGTGCAGCAGATGATCCAGCGCTTGAAGCAGGGCGCGGGTTCGGCTGTGAGTTCGATGCAGGCGGGGCAGCAGGCGACGGGTAGCGGGGTAGAGTCGAGCCAGCGCACCGGGGCGTCATTGGGTGCGATCACTGACCAGGTGGAGCACATCAGCGACATGAATCATCAGGTGGCTACTGCGACCGAAGAGCAGTCGGCGGTGACCGAGGAGATCAATCGTACGGTGCAGGGGATTTCCGACCTGGCGCGGGAGACCGCGGCGGAGGTGCAGGGCTGTCGCGAAGAGTGCCAGGCGCTGCGTGGCTTGGCGGATGACCTGACGCGGCAGATGGGTGGGTTCAGGCTTTAGATCAGTGTCGGCTTCTTCGCGGGCTTGCCCGCTCCCCACAGGTACTGCACAGCTCTCGACGGCTGCGATGTTCCTGTGGGAGCGGGCATGCCCGCGAATGCGGGCTGTCAGGCGCCGATGATGCTGCGGATATCCTCCGCCAGCTCGCGCACCCGCTCTTGCTCGGTATCCCACGAGCACATGAACCGCGCCCCGCCGCTACCAATGAAGGTATAGAACCGCCATCCCCTGCCGCGCAGTGCCTCGATCGCATGCTCCGGCATCTGCAGGAACACCCCGTTGGCCTCAACCGGGAACATCAGATCCACTCCCGGCAAGTCACTCACCAGCGAGGCGAGTAACTGCGCGCAATGGTTGGCATGCGCGCCATGGCGCAACCAGGCGCCATCTTCCAGCAGGCCCACCCAAGGCGCCGACAGGAAGCGCATCTTCGATGCCAGTTGCCCGGCCTGCTTGCAGCGGTAGTCGAAGTCCTCGGCCAGCTGACGGTTGAAGAACAGGATCGCCTCGCCCACCGCCATGCCGTTCTTGGTGCCGCCAAAACACAGCACATCGACGCCGGCCTTCCAGGTCAGCTCTGCCGGGCTGCAGCCCAGGAACGAGCAGGCATTGCTGAAGCGTGCGCCGTCCATGTGCAGGTTCAGCCCCAGCTCCTTGCAGGTGGCGCTGATCGCCTTCAGCTCGTCGGGGCGATAGACGGTGCCCACCTCGGTGGCCTGGGTAATGGTCACCACCCGTGGCTTGGGGTAGTGGATGTCCTGACGCTTCAGCGCCACTTCGCGGATCGACTGTGGTGTCAGCTTGCCGTTGACGCTGGGCGCGGTCAGCAGCTTGGAGCCGTTGGAGAAGAACTCCGGCGCACCGCACTCGTCGGTTTCGACGTGGGCGGTCTCGGAGCAGATCACGCTGTGGTAGCTCTGGCACAGCGAGGCCAGGGCCAGGGAGTTGGCGGCGGTGCCGTTGAAGGCGAAGAACACCTCGCAGTCGGTTTCGAACAGCTTGCGGAAGTATTCCGCGGCGCGTTCGGTCCACTGGTCGTCGCCGTAGGCGCGGTCGTGGCCATGGTTGGCCTTTTCCATCGCTGCCCAGGCTTCGGGGCAGATACCGGAATAGTTGTCGCTGGCGAATTGTTGGCTCTTATCTGTCATGACACTGTCCTGTGAACGACGCAGAACAGCACTCTAAACCATCGATTCAGCAGTTGCCTATACAAGCGGTGCATCGGCTGACTTCAGCGGTGCCTGTACTGGCCCTATCGCCGGCAAGCCGGCTCCCACAGGTACTCCACAGGGCTTGAGAACAGTGTCATTCCTGTGGGAGCCGGCTTGCCGGCGATGAGGCCAGAGAGGCCAGTGCAAAACGAATGTCGTAAACGCGCCATTGCAAGGCGTGCGCAGGCATCTGACCCGCCCCGGCCAGTCATAACATCGCCACAAAGGGCCACAGTGCCCCACGACAAAAAACGATCGCTGCCGGGAGATACACGATGTTCAGCAAGCAAGACCAGATCCAGGGTTACGACGATGCACTGCTGGCGGCGATGAATGCCGAAGAACAGCGCCAGGAAGACCACATCGAGCTGATCGCCTCGGAAAACTACACCTCCAAGCGCGTGATGCAGGCCCAAGGCAGCGGCCTGACCAACAAGTACGCCGAAGGCTACCCGGGCAAGCGCTACTACGGTGGCTGCGAGCACGTGGACAAGGTAGAAGCCCTGGCCATCGAGCGCGCCAAGCAGCTGTTCGGTGCCGACTACGCCAACGTCCAGCCGCACTCCGGCTCCTCGGCCAACGCTGCGGTTTACCTGGCCCTGCTGCAGGCTGGTGACACCATCCTCGGCATGAGCCTGGCCCACGGCGGCCACCTGACCCACGGCGCCAAGGTGTCGTCCTCGGGCAAGCTGTACAACGCTGTGCAATACGGCATCGACACCAACACCGGCCTGATCGACTACGACGAAGTCGAGCGCCTGGCGGTCGAGCACAAGCCGAAAATGATCGTTGCCGGCTTCTCGGCCTACTCCAAGACCCTCGACTTCCCACGCTTCCGCGCCATCGCCGACAAGGTCGGTGCGCTGCTGTTCGTCGACATGGCCCACGTAGCCGGCCTGGTTGCCGCTGGCCTGTACCCGAACCCGATCCCGTTCGCCGATGTGGTTACCACCACCACTCACAAGACCCTGCGCGGCCCACGTGGCGGCCTGATCCTTGCCAAGTCGAACGAAGAGATCGAGAAGAAGCTGAACGCCGCGGTGTTCCCAGGCGCCCAGGGCGGCCCGCTGATGCACGTGATCGCCGCCAAGGCCGTTTGCTTCAAGGAAGCGCTGGAGCCTGAATTCAAGGCCTACCAACAACAAGTGATCGAGAACGCCCAGGCCATGGCCCAGGTGTTCATCGACCGCGGCTACGACGTGGTTTCCGGCGGCACCGACAACCACCTGTTCCTGGTCAGCCTGATCCGCCAGGGCCTCACCGGCAAAGATGCCGACGCCGCCCTGGGCCGCGCGCACATCACCGTCAACAAGAACGCCGTGCCGAATGACCCGCAGTCGCCATTCGTCACCTCGGGCCTGCGCATCGGTACCCCGGCCGTCACCACCCGCGGCTTCAAGGTCGCTCAGTGCGTGGCCCTGGCCGGCTGGATCTGCGACATCCTCGACAACCTCGGTGACGCAGACGTCGAAGCCGATGTGGCGAAGAACGTCGCGGCCCTGTGCGCAGATTTCCCTGTTTACCGCTGAGTGGAGTCACACACCATGCAACGTTACTCGGGCTTCGGCCTTTTCAAGCACTCCCTCAGCCACCACGAGAACTGGCAGCGCATGTGGCGCACGCCAACCCCTAAAAAGGTCTACGACGTGGTTATCGTCGGCGGTGGCGGCCATGGCCTGGCCACGGCCTACTACCTGGCCAAAGAACACGGCATCACCAACGTTGCCGTGATCGAGAAGGGCTACCTGGGCGGCGGCAACACCGCCCGTAACACCACCATCGTGCGTTCCAACTACCTGTGGGACGAGTCGGCGCACCTGTACGAGCATGCCATGAAGCTGTGGGAGGGCCTGTCCCAGGACCTCAACTACAACGTGATGTTCTCCCAGCGCGGTGTGTACAACCTGTGCCACACCCTGCAGGACATGCGTGACTCCGAGCGCCGGGTCAGCGCCAACCGCCTGAACGGCGTGGATGGCGAGCTGCTCAACACCGCCCAGGTCGCGGCCGAGATCCCGTACCTGGACTGCTCGAAGAACACCCGCTACCCGATCCTCGGTGCCACCGTGCAGCGCCGTGGCGGCGTGGCCCGTCACGACGCCGTGGCCTGGGGCTTCGCCCGTGCCGCCGACGCCCTGGGCGTGGACCTGATCCAGCAGACCGAAGTGATCGGCTTCCGAAAGGAAAACGGCGCGGTCATCGGTGTGGAAACCAACAAAGGCTTCATCGGCGCCAAGCGCGTCGGCGTGGTCACCGCCGGTAATTCCGGGCACATGGCCAAGCTGGCCGGCTTCCGCCTGCCGCTGGAATCGCACCCGCTGCAAGCACTGGTATCCGAGCCGATCAAGCCGATCATCGACAGCGTGATCATGTCCAACGCCGTGCACGGCTACATCAGCCAGTCCGACAAGGGCGACCTGGTGATCGGTGCCGGTATCGACGGCTGGGTCGGCTACGGCCAGCGCGGTTCGTACCCGGTGATCGAGCACACCCTGCAGGCCATCGTCGAGATGTTCCCCAACCTCTCGCGCGTGCGCATGAACCGCCAGTGGGGCGGCATCGTCGATACCTCGCCGGACGCTTGCCCGATCATCACCAAGACCCCGGTCAAGAACATGTTCTTCAACTGCGGTTGGGGTACTGGCGGCTTCAAGGCGACCCCGGGTTCGGGCAACGTCTTCGCCGCGAGCCTGGCCAAGGGCGAAATGCACCCACTGGCCGCGCCGTTCT
This sequence comes from Pseudomonas sp. S1(2024), assembly GCF_046557535.1. Classification (NCBI taxonomy): domain Bacteria; kingdom Pseudomonadati; phylum Pseudomonadota; class Gammaproteobacteria; order Pseudomonadales; family Pseudomonadaceae; genus Pseudomonas; species Pseudomonas sp. S1(2024). The sequence continues at coordinate 14,638 of NZ_JBKGFP010000046.1, read as the reverse complement.
CCATGGACCGTTTCTACAACGGCGCACTGATCGACGAACACGGCGCCGCCGCCGTCGCCCACTAACCGGAGACACCGTCATGTTGCATATTTTCTGTCCCCACTGCGGCGAGCTGCGCTCCGAAGAAGAGTTCCACGCCTCTGGCCAGGCGCACATCGCCCGCCCGCTGGACCCTAACGCCTGCTCCGACGAGGAGTGGGGTACCTACATGTTCTACCGTGACAACCCACGCGGTATTCACCACGAACTGTGGGACCACGTTGCCGGCTGCCGCCAGTATTTCAACGTCACCCGTGACACCGTGACCTACGAGATTCTGGAAACCTACAAGATTGGCGAGAAGCCGCAAGTGACCGCCAGCGGCAAGCAGAACAGCGCCGCGTCGACCGTCAAAGGCCAAGGGGAAAAAGTATGAGCCAGACCTATCGCCTCGCCAGCGGCGGCCGTATCGACCGCAGCAAGGTCCTGAACTTCACTTTCAACGGCAAGACCTACCAGGGTTATGCCGGTGACAGCCTGGCCGCCGCATTGCTGGCCAACGGCGTCGACATCGTCGGCCGCAGCTTCAAGTATTCGCGCCCACGCGGCATCATCGCCGCCGGTACCGAAGAGCCGAACGCCATCCTGCAGATCGGCTCCAGCGAAGCCACCCAGATCCCCAACGTGCGTGCCACCCAGCAGGCGCTGTACGCAGGTCTTGTAGCTACCAGCACCAACGGCTGGCCGAACGTCAACAACGACGTCATGGGCATCCTGGGCAAGGTTGGCGGCAGCATGATGCCGCCGGGCTTCTACTACAAAACCTTCATGTACCCGAAATCGTTCTGGATGACTTACGAGAAGTACATCCGCAAAGCCGCAGGCCTTGGCCGCGCGCCGCTGCAGAACGACCCGGACAGCTACGACTACATGAACCAGCACTGCGACGTGCTGATCGTCGGCGCCGGCCCTGCCGGCCTGGCCGCTGCCCTGGCCGCTGGCCGCAGCGGTGCCCGCGTGATCCTGGCTGACGAGCAGGAAGAGTTCGGCGGCAGCCTGCTCGACACCCGCGAAACCCTCGACGGCAAGCCTGCTGCCGATTGGGTCAGCGCTGTGGTCAAAGAGCTGGAAAGCCTGCCGGAAGTGACCCTGCTGCCACGTGCCACGGTCAACGGCTACCACGACCATAACTTCCTGACCATCCACGAGCGCCTCACCGACCACCTCGGCGATCGCGCCCCTATCGGCCAGGTACGCCACCGCGTGCACCGCGTCCGCGCCAAGCGCGTGGTGCTGGCTGCCGGCGCCCACGAGCGCCCGCTGGTGTACGGCAACAACGACCTGCCGGGCAACATGCTGGCCGGTGCCGTGTCCACCTACGTACGCCGCTACGGCGTGGCCCCGGGCCGCAAGCTGGTGCTGTCGACCAACAACGACCACGCCTACCGCGCCGCGCTGGACTGGCACGACGCCGGCCTGCAAGTGGTCGCCATTGCCGACGCCCGCCACAACCCACGTGGCTCGCTGGTTGAAGAAGCACGTGCCAAAGGCATCCGCATCCTTACCTCCAGCGCCGTGATCGAGGCGAAGGGCAGCAAGCACGTCAGCGGCGCCCGTGTGGCCGCCATCGATGTGCAGGCACACAAGGTCACCAGCCCTGGCGAAACTCTCGAGTGCGACCTGATCGCCACCTCCGGCGGCTACAGCCCGATCGTGCACCTGGCTTCGCACCTGGGCGGTCGCCCGGTATGGCGTGAAGATATCCTCGGCTTCGTGCCGGGCGATGCTCCGCAGAAACGCGAATGCGTGGGTGGCATCAACGGCGTCTACGCCCTGGGCGACGTGATCGCCGATGGCTTCGAAGGCGGCGTTCGCGCAGCCACCGAAGCGGGCTTCAAGGCCACCGTCGGCAGCCTGCCGAAAACCGTTGCGCGCAAGGAAGAGGCCACCGTGGCACTGTTCCAGGTGCCGCACGACAAGGGCACTGCCCGCGCACCCAAGCAGTTCGTCGACCAGCAGAACGACGTCACCGCGGCCGCAATCGAACTGGCCACCCGCGAAGGCTTCGAGTCGGTCGAGCACGTAAAACGCTACACCGCGCTGGGCTTTGGTACCGACCAGGGCAAACTGGGCAACATCAACGGCCTAGCCATCGCCGCCCGTTCGATCGGCATTACCATCCCTGAAATGGGCACCACCATGTTCCGCCCCAACTACACGCCGGTTACCTTCGGTGCAGTAGCGGGCCGTCACTGTGGTCACCTGTTCGAGCCCGTACGCTTCACCGCCCTGCATGCCTGGCACGTGAAGAACGGCGCCGAGTTCGAAGACGTCGGCCAGTGGAAACGCCCGTGGTACTTCCCGAAAGCCGGTGAAGACATCCACGCCGCCGTGACCCGTGAATGCAAGGCCGTGCGCGACAGCGTGGGCCTGCTGGACGCCTCGACCCTGGGCAAGATCGACATTCAGGGCCCGGATGCGCGTGAGTTCCTCAACCGCATCTACACCAACGCCTGGACCAAGCTCGACGTGGGCAAGGCCCGCTATGGCCTGATGTGCAAGGAAGACGGCATGGTCTTCGACGACGGCGTAACCGCCTGCGTCGGCGACAACCACTTCATCATGACCACCACCACTGGCGGCGCCGCCCGCGTGCTGCAGTGGATGGAGCTGTACCACCAGACCGAATGGCCGGAACTGAAGGTGTACTTCACCTCGGTCACCGACCACTGGGCCACCATGACCCTGTCCGGCCCCAACAGCCGCAAGCTGCTGAGCGAGCTGACCGACATCGACATGGACAAGGAAGCCTTCCCGTTCATGACCTGGAAGGAAGGCAACGTCGGCGGCGTACCGGCCCGGGTGTTCCGTATCTCGTTCACCGGCGAGCTGTCGTACGAAGTCAACGTGCAGGCCAACTACGCCATGGGCGTGCTGGAACAGATCATCGAGGCAGGCAAGAAGTACAACCTGACCCCGTACGGTACCGAGACCATGCACGTACTGCGTGCCGAGAAGGGCTTCATCATCGTTGGCCAGGACACCGATGGCTCGATGAACCCGGACGACCTGAACATGAGCTGGTGCGTGGGCCGTAACAAGCCGTTCTCGTGGATCGGCCTGCGTGGCATGAACCGCGAGGACTGCCTGCGCGACAACCGCAAGCAACTGGTAGGCCTGAAGCCGGTCGACCCGAACCAGTGGCTGCCGGAAGGCGCCCAGCTGGTGTTCGACCCGAAACAGCCGATCCCGATGGATATGGTTGGCCACGTCACCTCCAGCTACGCGTCCAACTCCCTGGGCTACTCGTTCGCCATGGGTGTGGTCAAAGGCGGCCTCAAGCGCATGGGCGAGCGCGTCTACTCGCCGCAGGCGGATGGCAGCGTGATCGAGGCGGAGATCGTGTCTTCGGTGTTCTTCGATCCGAAGGGTGAGCGGCAGAACGTTTGACTCCGGGCCCTGTGGGGGCAGGCCAGGCCCAATCGCCGGCAAGCCAGCTCCCACAGGATCGATGCAGCTTTGAAGGTTGGCGAGCTCCCTGTGGGAGCTGGCTTGCCGGCGATGAGGCCGGTAGCCCCAACACACAAGCTGCGTCGCATCGACGAACAAGAATTCAAGGCAGGTAAGAAATGAGCGCTATCAACGTCTTCCAGCAAAACCCCGGCGCCGAGGCCAAGGCCCAGTCGCCACTGCACCACGCCGACCTGGCCAGCCTGGTTGGCAAAGGCCGCAAGAACGCAGGCGTGACCCTGCGTGAACGCAAGTTCCTCGGCCACCTGACCATTCGTGGCGATGGCCACGACCCGGAGTTCGCTGCCGGCGTGCACAAGGCCCTGGGCCTGGAGCTGCCAGTGGCACTGACCGTGGTCGCCAACAACGAAATGTCGCTGCAATGGATGGGCCCTGACGAGTGGTTGCTGATCGTCCCGGGTGGCCAGGAGTTTGCCGTTGAGCAAAAGCTGCGCGCAGCCCTCGAAGGCCAGCACATCCAGGTGGTCAATGTCAGCGGCGGGCAGAGCCTGCTGGAACTGCGCGGCCCGAACGTGCGCGAAGTGCTGATGAAGTCCACCAGCTATGATGTTCATCCGAACAACTTCCCGGTGGGCAAGGCAGTCGGCACCGTCTTCGCCAAGTCGCAACTGGTGATCCGCCGCACCGCCGAAGATACCTGGGAGCTGGTGATTCGCCGCAGCTTCGCCGACTACTGGTGGCTGTGGCTGCAGGACGCTTCGGCCGAGTACGGCCTGAGCATCGAGGCTTAAGGAGAACAGAACATGAGTCGGGCACCGGATACCTGGATTCTCACCGCCGACTGCCCGAGCATGCTCGGCACCGTCGACGTGGTGACGCGTTACCTCTTCGAGCAGCGCTGCTACGTGACGGAGCACCACTCCTTCGATGACCGGCTGTCGGGGCGTTTCTTCATTCGCGTGGAGTTCCGCCAGCCGGATGATTTCGATGAAGCCGGCTTCCGGGCCGGCCTTGCCGAGCGCAGCGAGGCGTTCGGCATGACCTTCGAGCTGACCGCACCTAACCATCGCCCCAAGGTGGTGATCATGGTGTCCAAGGCCGACCACTGCCTTAACGACCTGCTGTATCGCCAGCGTATCGGTCAGCTGGCCATGGACGTGGTCGCGGTGGTATCCAACCACCCTGATCTCGAACCCCTGGCACACTGGCACAAGATTCCTTACTACCACTTTGCCCTCGACCCCAAGGACAAGCCCGGGCAAGAGCGCAAGGTACTTGAGGTGATCGAGGAAACCGGCGCCGAACTGGTGATTCTTGCGCGCTACATGCAGGTGCTGTCGCCAGAGCTGTGCCGGCGCCTGGATGGTTGGGCGATCAACATTCACCACTCCTTGCTGCCAGGGTTCAAAGGCGCCAAGCCTTATCACCAGGCGTACAACAAGGGCGTGAAGATGGTTGGCGCTACCGCGCACTACATCAACAACGACCTGGACGAAGGCCCGATCATCGCCCAGGGTGTGGAGGTGGTCGACCACAGTCATTACCCCGAAGACCTGATTGCCAAAGGGCGCGACATCGAGTGCCTGACCCTGGCGCGAGCGGTGGGGTATCACATCGAGCGACGAGTGTTCCTCAATGCGAACAGGACTGTGGTGCTCTGACCGCGTCTAGCTTTTATCACGGGCATGGGCTTTCAGGGTTTCGCGGATGGCTGTAACGAACCTCTGGCGCATGTCCGCACCCAGTTTGTTACCTGGGATTGGATCGCCGTCGCGGTCCACCCAGCCTGCTTTGAACTCGTGAAGATCCATGCCTTCGGCTTCTTCGTCGAAGTCGTAGCCTGGACCATAAGCCGCGTAATAGAAGATCTTGTCGGCGTCCAGAAAGTACCGCTGTTTGCCGAACAATGCTGCTTCGATGTTTGGGTCGAAGCCCTGCTGCCTGGCAGCCTCGACCCAGTATGGCCAGAAGGCGTCCTCGGGGCGCTCAGTATCCGTCATGGTGGTTCTCCGGTTTGATAGACGATGGGTTACTGCATCCCTATCGAATCACTCGGTCGCCAACGTATTGCGGTAGATATTCATCGCCCCGGGCATGCGCGCGACCACCACCTGGCCGATTGCCGTTCAGAGGTATTTGCCTGTCGTTTCCAGTCAGCGCATCCGTCCCCATCAGGCCCACAATTCCCTGCATTCCAGTAACACATGCCGCCCACGGATGGCGGCGCGTTCAACCACCGCTGCATAAATATAAATCAAGCGAGGTAAGAGCATGTCTGGCAATCGTGGAGTGGTATATCTCGGCGCCGGCAAGGTCGAGGTGCAGAAGATCGACTACCCGAAAATGCAGGACCCACGCGGCAAGAAGATCGAGCACGGCGTGATCCTGAAGGTGGTCTCCACCAACATCTGCGGCTCCGACCAGCACATGGTCCGCGGTCGCACCACTGCCCAGGTCGGCCTGGTCCTGGGCCACGAAATCACCGGCGAGATCGTCGAGAAGGGCCGTGACGTCGAGCGCATGCAGATTGGCGACCTGGTCTCGGTGCCATTCAACGTCGCCTGTGGCCGCTGCCGCTCCTGCAAGGAAATGCACACCGGTGTCTGCCTCACCGTCAACCCTGCCCGCGCTGGCGGTGCCTATGGTTACGTCGACATGGGCGACTGGACCGGCGGCCAGGCCGAGTACGTGCTGGTGCCGTACGCCGACTTCAACCTGCTGAAACTGCCCGAGCGCGACAAGGCCATGGAAAAGATCCGTGACCTGACCTGCCTGTCCGACATCCTGCCGACCGGCTACCACGGTGCCGTGACTGCCGGTGTAGGCCCAGGCAGCACCGTCTACGTTGCTGGCGCCGGCCCGGTCGGTTTGGCTGCCGCTGCCTCGGCACGTCTGCTGGGCGCTGCCTGCGTCATCGTTGGCGACCTCAACCCAGCCCGCCTGGCTCACGCCAAGTCCCAGGGCTTCGAAGTGGTCGACCTGTCCAAGGACACCCCGCTGCACGAGCAGATCGTCGACATCCTCGGTGAGCCGGAAGTGGACTGCGCCATCGACGCCGTTGGCTTCGAGGCCCGCGGCCATGGCCACGAAGGTGCCAAGCATGAAGCGCCAGCTACCGTGCTGAACTCGCTGATGCAGGTTACCCGCGTTGCCGGCAACATCGGTATCCCGGGCCTGTACGTGACCGAAGACCCGGGTGCGGTGGATGCTGCCGCCAAGATCGGCGCGCTGAGCATTCGCTTTGGCCTGGGCTGGGCCAAGTCGCACAGCTTCCACACCGGCCAGACCCCGACCATGAAGTACAACCGCCAGCTGATGCAGGCAATCATGTGGGATCGAATCAACATCGCTGAAGTGGTTGGTGTGCAGGTGATCAACCTGGATCAGGCGCCGGAAGGTTATGGCGAGTTCGATGCAGGTGTACCGAAGAAGTTCGTGATCGACCCGCACAAGATGTGGGGTGCGGCGTGATGCCATGATGTAACGAGAAGCCCCTCATACTGAGGGGCTTTTTGCATGGGTGCGCCAGCGCATTAAGCTTGTCTGTAGCGGCCGTGCTGGTGATTTGGTGGTGGCGAGACGTGATGCAATACTTAATTTCTTCGAGCATTGCTCATTATTGCCCAAACAGCCAGCCCGACAATTATCCCGCCAAAAAGAACCCCGAATATCCCTCCAAGCATATTGGAGCTGCGTCTGTCTCCAATGATACGGTTAACTCTGACTTTGCTGGGTTGAGTCGGTTTTATGACCACAGGGGTGTGGATCTTTTTAATGTTCGAAAAAATGGGTTCAACGGGTTTTTCTGGGGCGATTGTCAAAGCTTTGGAGCCAGTCGGTGTAGATGCTGGAGCAGTACCTGCTAATGTGGAGGGATTTGCAGTTATCGTGGTGGCGTTATTTGCAATGTTATTAAAGCCTGCTTTTTTTCTGCTGGCGCCTTTTCCTACGAATCCGTGACCCCCATTAATAGCAAAATTGACCGATGCTTTCTTGAACGAGTTGAAAGCGCGGAAAAGCAGCAACCGGGAAGATTCACCCGTTGGGTCATCCCGATTGATAGGGTCTCCCACGCAGTAGGCATATGAATTCAGACCGCCTTTTCCGAATGGGCTCGACGGGTCTTCGGTGCACAAGCGCATAAGTCCGGGTGAGTGAAACCGACGCCCCGCACCCAGGGGGTTCCCTTGAGTAACCCGGTCATACCTCTGCCCAGTGAATCCCAGCAACGCTTCCAATCTGTCGGTGGCCAAGTATCCATAGGGTGAATACGCCATTGGCCAAGAACCAATACCGAGGACTGAATTGGCAAGGTCAACTCGAAGCATCTTTGCCGATGGTGCCTGATCCAGTTGGGCTAGCGCCATGTCATTTGCCCATAACAAGCGACGATTGCCCTGCGCGGCTATTTCAGTTGTCAGATTCTCACTCTTGTAGAAGTGCAGGCTACGCTGGGGAGCCAGACCCTGATCGTTCTTGCTTGTGGAAGAGGTAGGCATGATGGTGACCTGAGTGGTGATTGCTGTGTCGATTACTTTGCGGGTCCTGTAAAACCATCACAACTAGCAGTTTTAACAGGTCGTGAGCACTGTGGCGGATTGCAAAGGTGGTCGACAGCCGGGTCGGAACAAACCTGCAAAAAGCCAGTCAGATGTCGCGTTTCCCAGGCCATCCCGGCCCACGAGGTCCCACCCGATGAAAGCATTCACCTTGGCAACCCTGATGACCCTGGCCGCAAGCCCGGTGTTCGCCTTCAACCTCAGCGACGCCGCTAACGCCGTGTCGGCCATGCAGAACCAGAATCAAAGCCAGCAAGGCCAGGTGCAGGCACCCGAGGCGCAGGCAAACCTGCTCAACACCTTGGGTAGCCAATTGAATATCACCCCAGAGCAGGCCGTGGGCGGGGCAGGGGCCATGCTGGGGCTGGCGCGCAACAACCTGAGTTCCGACGACTACGGTCAGCTGACCAAGGCCGTGCCAGGGCTGGACCTACTTGCCGGGGCCAATGCACTGGGTGGCTTGAGTGGCTTGGGTGAGTTGCTGGGCAAGAACAGCGAGAGCCAGTCGGCGTTGAGCAATGCGCTGGGCAACAATGTGGAAAACCGCAGCGACCTGGACAATGCGTTCAAGGCGCTGGGCATGGATACCGGGATGATCGGGCAGTTTGCGCCGTTGCTGCTGCAGTACCTGGGGCAGCAGGGGATTGCCGGGTCGCTGTTGCAGAACCTGGGGAGTTTGTGGACCACTCCTGCTCCATTGACCCGACCTTCGGTCTGAGGGTTTTGCCAGCATCACAGCCTTGAAGGCTGACGCTGTACCTGTAGGAGCGGCCTTGTGTCGCGGAAGGGGCGCGAAGCGGCCCCGGCAATCTGTGTGGTGACGCTGAAATCCTGGGGCCGCTTTGCGGCCCTTCGCGACACAAGGCCGCTCCTACAAAGGCCAGCGCAGGCAATGAGAATGGTGTATCCCGCAAACACGGAATCGCGTCATGTCAGGTCGCTTCGGTAAAGTCTACTAGGCGTACCGGGCGGCGGAAGCCGGCGGTCAGTACTGCCAGGTACGCAAGACCCAGCGCAAACCAGCACAAGCCGATCACCAAGGTAAGCGCCGACAGGCTGGTCCACAGCCACAGTGTCAGCCCCAACCCCACCAGCGGCACCAGGCCATAGCTCAGCAGCCCTTTGAGGCTGCGCTGCGAGCCATCGTCCACCAGGTGGGTCTTAACCACCGCCAGGTTCACTGCCGAAAACGCCACCAGCGCACCAAAGCTGATCAGCGAGGCAAGGGTCGCCAGGTCGATTATCAACGCCAGCAACGAGAACGCCGAAACCAGCAGAATGGCGAACACCGGCGTGCCAAAGCGCGGTGACAGGTAGCCGAACGTTCGCTGCGGCAGCACCTTGTCACGACCCATGGTGAACAGAATGCGCGACACCGCCGCCTGCGAGGCCAGCGCCGAGCCCAGGCTCCCAGCTACATAGGCCGCAGTGAAGAAGTTGGCCAGGAATTGCCCACCCGCCTTGAACATTACCTCGTTGGCCGCCGCATCGGCATTGGCAAAGGTGGTGCCGGGCAGTACCAGTTGGCTGACATAGGCCAGCACGGTGAACAGCACGCCGGCGAACAGGGTGGTGAGGATGATTGCCCGTGGCACATCGCGGCGGGCATCGCGGCATTCTTCGGCCAAGGTCGAGACAGCGTCAAAGCCGAGGAACGACAGGCACAGCACCGCCGCACCAGCCATCAGCGCGCCGAAGCCCGGCTGCGAACCGTCGCCCAGCAGTGGTGAAAGCAGGTCGAGCGGTTGGCCGGCCAGGGACTGGCAGGACAGGGCGACGAACACCACGATGAAGACGATCTGTGCACCGACGATCAGGTTGCTGGTCTTGGCCACAGAGTGAATTCCGACCACGTTGAGCACCGTGACCAGGGCGATAGCAGCCAGCGCGATCGACCACGCAGGGATGGCCGGAAAGGCGATGTTCAGGAACAGGCCGATCAGCAGGTAGTTGATCATCGGCAGGAACAGGTAGTCGAGCAGCAGCGACCAGCCGGCCAGGAAGCCAACGTTCGGGCCGAAGGCCATGTTGGTGTAGGAGTACGCCGAGCCCGCGACCGGGAAGCGTTTGACCATGAAGCTGTAGGAGGTGGCGGTGAACAGCATGGCCACCAAGGTGACGATATAGGCGCCGGCCGTGCGGCCACCAGTAAGTTCGGTGACGATGCCGTAAGTGGTGAAGATGGTCAGCGGGACCATGTACACCAGGCCGAAGAACACCAGGGCGGGCAGGCCGAGGACACGGCGGAGCTGGACGGGGGTGGAGCTGGGTGGGTTGGCCATCGTTCGATCCAGAGCTTTTTTGTAGTTGTGCTTTGGTCGATTTTTATCCACTTAGGTGGGGTGTGACAAAGAAGTAATCCTAATGCTGATTATTAGCCAGGTTTTTAATCGGATTCTTGTAATGCCTGTACCTGCCTCTTCGCGGGCTCGCCCGCTCCCACAGGACCTGCACAGAAATCCAAAAACGTAGAAATCCCCTTGGGGGAGGGAAGACCCTTCTTTTTCGGGGGCTCGCCTGCCCCAAAGGGACCGAAAAAGAATAAAAAAACTGTGGAGATCCTGTGGGAGCGGGCATGCCCGCGAAGAGGCCGGATCAGGCAGTAAAGATCTCAGCCCATCTCCACCCGCAGCTGCTCGATCCGCAAGTCCTTCTCCACCCACAACTGGTTCACCCAGGCCTGCACGGTCTGCCTGAACTCAGCATCATTCTCGTAATCCCCCGCCCACAGCATCGGGTCCAGTTCACGTACACGAATGTCGATAATCACCCGGCTGATGCTGCCATTGAGCAAATCCCAGAACCCCGGCGCCTTGTTGCCGGGGTACACGATGGTCACGTCCAGCAAGGCATCCAGTTGCTCGCCCAATGCCGCCAGCACGAACGCCACACCACCAGCCTTGGGCTTGAGCAGGTAGCGATAGGGCGATTGCTGCTCGCGGTGCTTGGCCTCGGTAAAGCGTGTGCCTTCCAGGTAGTTCACCACGGTCACCGGCTGGCGCTTGAACAGCTCGCAGGCCGCCTTGGTGATCTCCAGATCCTTGCCCTTGAGCTCTGGGTGTTTCTCCAGGAAGGCCTTGCTGTAGCGCTTCATGAACGGGTAGTCCAGGCCCCACCAGGCCAGGCCCAGCAGTGGTACCCAGATCAGCTCCTTCTTCAGGAAGAACTTGAAGAACGGTGTACGGCGGTTGAGGCTCTCGATCAGCGCCGGGATATCGACCCAGGTCTGGTGGTTGCTGACGGCCAGGTACGAAGTGTCCTTGCGCAGGTTCTCGACGCCGCGGATATCCCACTGGGTAGGAATGCACAGGGCAAAGATGGCCTTGTCGATCTCCGACCAGGTCTCGGCCACCCACATCACCGCCCATGAGGCATAGTCACGCCCACGTCCCGGCAGCACCAGTTTGAGCAGGGCGAAGACCAGCAGCGGGCAGATCAACACCAGGGTGTTGAGCAGCAGCAGGGTGGTAGTGAGGATGCCGGTCAGCAGGCGACGCATAAAAAGACTCTTGTTGTGGGAGATAAACGGTTGGCAATGATAAGCAGGGCAGTGGCCTACGCCAAATTTCCAGTGCCCTGCGGCGAGGACAAATGTTTCACATTATGTTGGATAGGCTTGTGACAGCGAACCTATCCTGCCAGTGCAGTCTAAGCACTGACCCTCCTCAAGGAAGCTTGCCTGTGAAACCTCTGCTTGCCCTGTTGTCGTTGTTGGCGCTGCCGGTCATGGCCGCCGAGCCCACAATCTATGGCCGTTACGAGAACATAGCCCTGCCCGAACTGGGCGAAACCCTGAAAGCCAAGATGGATACCGGTGCCTTCACCGCGTCGCTGTCGGCCAAGGACATCGAGCTGTTCACCCGTGATGGCGACGAGTGGGTGCGCTTCCGCCTGGCCACCAAGGACTCGGACGGCAAGGTGTATGAGCACAAGGTCTCGCGCATCAGCAAGATCAAGGGCCGTGCCGATGAAGAAGAGGAAGGCGATGCGCCGGAAATCTCCAAGCGCCCGGTGGTCGACCTGGAGCTGTGCCTGGGGGACGTGAAGCGCACCGTCGAGGTCAACCTGGTGGACCGCAGCAGCTTCAACTACCCGTTGCTGGTGGGCTCCAAGGCTTTGCGCGAGTTCAAGGCGGCGGTCAACCCGGCCAAGAAGTTCACCGCTGGCAAGCCTGACTGCTGATCGCAAGCTACCTGTGCCGGCCTCTTCGCGGGCACGCCCGCTCCCACAGGGATGGCGCGTGTCCTTGTGGGCTGCGCGGTACCTGTGGGAGCTGGCTTGCCTGCGATGGGGCGCATAGCGGCCCCACGATCTCAGCGCTGATGCAGAAATCGCCGGGGCCGCTCTGCGGCCCTTTCGCGACACAAGGCCGCTCCTACACAATAGTGCGTCGCCTATAGATATCTGCACAGGCCCGGACGCCATGCCCCACATCCTCATTGTCGAAGACGAAGCCGCCATCGCCGACACCTTGGTCTATGCCCTGCAGGCCGACGGCCATAGCACCGAATGGGTAACCCTGGGCAGCGCCGCCCTCGACCAGCAGCGCCAGCGCCCGGCCGACCTGGTCATCCTCGATATCGGCTTGCCCGATATCAGTGGCTTCGAAACCTGCCGTCAGCTGCGCCGCTTCAGCGAAGTACCGGTAATGTTCCTCAGCGCCCGCGACGGCGAAATCGACCGGGTGGTGGGACTGGAAATCGGCGCAGACGACTATGTGGTCAAACCCTTCAGCCCGCGTGAAGTGGCGGCGCGAGTACGGGCGATCCTCAAGCGCATGGGCCCCAGGGTCGAGCCAGCTGTCGAGACCACGCTGTTCCAGCTCGATACCTTACGCATGCAGATCACCTACCGCGGCCAGCCTCTTCCCCTCACCCGCCACGAATTCCGCCTGTTGCAATGCCTGCTCGAGCAACCGCACCGGGTATTCAGCCGCGAACAGCTGCTCGACGCCGTGGGTGTGGCCTCTGACGTGGGGTACGAGCGCACCATCGACAGCCATATCAAGAGCCTGCGCGCCAAGCTGCGCCAGGTGGCCAGCGACGCCGAACCGATCCAGACCCACCGCGGCCTCGGCTACAGCTACAGCCCGGACCATGCCTGATGCGCCTGGGCATCCGGATCTTCCTGGTGTACTTCCTGTTCGTCGGGCTGGCGGGCTACTTTCTGCTCAACACGGTGCGTGAACAGATCCGTCCGGTAGTGCGACAGTCCTCGGAAGAAACGCTGGTGGACACCGCCAACCTGCTGGCCGAGATCCTGCACGATGACGTCAAGGCCGGCACCCTGAACCAGAGCCGCTTGCCCGAAGTGCTCAAGGCCTACGGCTCGCGCAGCCCGGGTGCGCAGATCTGGGGGCTGGCCAAGAACCAGGTCAGCCACCGCATCTATGTCACCGACGCCAAGGGCACCGTGCTGCTGGACTCCAGCGGCGAGGACCTGGGCAAGGACTACTCGAAGTGGAATGACGTGTACCTGACCTTGCGTGGCCAGTACGGCGCCCGCTCCACCCGCAGCGACCCCGACGATGAAAGCACCTCGGTGATGCACGTGGGCGCGCCGATCATCGACGATGGCAAGATCATCGGCGTGGTCACCGTGGCCAAGCCCAACAGCTCGCTGCAACCGTACATCGACCGCTCCGAACGGCGCCTGCTTACCCTGGGCCTGGGGCTGATCGGCCTGGGCCTGCTGATCGGTGCCGCGTTGTCGTGGTGGCTGGCGCGCTCGCTGCGCCGGCTGGCCCGCTACGCCCAGGCGGTCAGCGAGGGCGAGCGCGCCGCCCTGCCGCATTACAAGGGTGGCGAACTGGCGCACCTGGCCCAGGCGGTCGAGCGCATGCGCACCCAACTGGAAGGCAAGGCCTATGTCGAGCGGTATGTGCATACCCTGACACACGAGCTGAAAAGCCCGCTGGCGGCCATTCGTGGCGCGTCTGAGCTGTTGCAGGGCGATGACATGCCGGCTGACCAGCGGGCGCGCTTTGCCGGCAACATCGAGCGCGAGAGCGAGCGTTTGCAGCAGATGATCGAACGCCTGCTCAACCTGGCCCGGGTCGAGCAGATGCAGGCGCTGGAGGATGAGCAGCAGGTGGCGCTGGCGGCGTTGGTGGACGAGTTGCTGTTGGCCCATGCGGCGCGTATCGAAGGTGCCGATTTGCAGGTGCGCCAGCGGGTGCCGGCTGGCTTGCGCTTGTTGTGTGACCCGTTCCTGATGCGCCAGGCGCTGGCCAACCTGCTCGACAACGCGTTGGACTTCACCCCGGAGGGAGGCGCGCTGTTGTTCGACCTGGAGCGTGATGGCGAACGGGTGGCGCTGAGTGTGTTCAACCAGGGGCAGGCGATACCTGCCTACGCCATTGGGCGGGTGAGCGAGCGGTTCTACTCGCTGCCGCGGCCGGGGAGTGGGCGCAAGAGCACTGGGTTGGGGCTTAATTTTGTGGCCGAGGTGATGCAGCTGCATGGCGGGGCGTTGGCTGTGGATAACGTCGATGGAGGGGTGCGGGTGAGGTTGTGGCTGCCGGTGCGGCGTATCAGCTGACATTGCCGGGGCTGCTGCGCAGCCCATCGCGGCACAAGGCCGCTCCTACAAAAGCGCGCGTCCTCCTGTCGGAGCGGCCTTTTTTTGCG
>NZ_JBKGFP010000045.1:0-45452 GCF_046557535.1 Pseudomonas sp. S1(2024) | reverse complement strand
GCGAAGCCAGGCGAAACAAGAGTCCTTCCGGAAAGGCGTGGGTTTCTTTTTGGGGGGGCGGCCTTGTGTCGCGATGGGCCGCAAAGCGGCCCCAAAAACACACAATCTCCACACCATCTCCCCGAGGCCTCCACGCAAGGCGCAGACACTGCGCCCACTGCCACAGGAGGCCCCATGAACAAGACCCTCGGTTTCAAACTCGGCATGATCGCCGTATTGATCTTGCTGCTGCTCGTCCCGCTACTGCTGATCAGCGGCCTGATCGGTGAACGCCAGGCCCTGCGCGACAGTGTGCTGCGCGATATCGCCCAGAGCGCCAGCTTCGATCAGCAACTCAGTGGCCCGCTGCTGGTGGTGCCCTACCGCAAGTACCAGCGCCGCTGGATCGAAAAGGACGGCGAGCGCACCCAGGAAACCAGCACCATTGCCGGCCACCTGTACTTCCTGCCGGAAACCTTCGCCGCCGACCTGGGCGTGGACACCGAACTGCGCGCCCGTGGCATCTACCAGGCCCGGCTGTTCCACGCCAAGGGCCGTATCAGTGGCCGCTTCAAGCTCCCGGAACGCTGGGGCATCGACAAGGATTTCGACGACTACCGCTTCGACAAGCCGTTCCTGGTGGTGGGTATCAGCGATATCCGCGGCATCGAGAACGGCCTTGAGCTGAGCATCGGCGAGCAGAAAGTACCGTTCGAAGCCGGTACCCGGCTCGACTGGATGCGCGGCGGCGTGCACGCCAGCCTGCCGGGGCTGGACGGCCTGCAGGCGCGTGAATTCAGCTATGGTTTCGATCTCGCACTGCAAGGCACCGGCCAGCTGCACATAGTGCCGGTGGGCCGCACCAGTGCCGTGGACCTGCGTGCCAACTGGCCGCACCCGAGCTTCGTCGGCAACTACCTGCCCAGTCGCCGCGATATCGACGCCCAAGGCTTCAGTGCCCACTGGCAGACCTCGTTCTTTGCCACCAACCTCGAAGACGCCCTGCGCCAGTGCGCTACCGCCGGGCAGTGTGCGGACTTCAGCGAGCGCAGCTTCGGCGTCAGCTTCGTCGACCCGGTGGACCAGTACCTGAAGAGCGAGCGGGCGATCAAGTACGCCTTGCTGTTCATCGCCCTGACCTTCGCCGGCTTCTTCCTGTTCGAAGTGCTTAAGAACCTCAGCGTACACCCGGTGCAGTACATCCTGGTGGGGGTGGCGCTGGCTTTCTTCTACCTGCTGTTGCTGTCGTTGTCCGAGCACATCGGCTTTGGTTTGGCGTATGGGTTGTCAGCTTCGGCGTGTGTGCTGCTGATCGGCTTCTACCTGGGCCATGTGCTGCGCAGCCTGGGGCGTGGGGTGGGCTTTGCGGTGGGGTTGGCGACGTTGTATGCGCTGCTCTACGGGCTGCTGAGTGCCGAGGACTATTCGCTGTTGATGGGCTCGTTGCTGTGCTTTGGCCTGCTGGGGGTATTCATGGTGCTGACCCGGCGGCTGGATTGGGCCCGGGTGGGGAGGGTGGCATGAGGGAGGACAGAGAGATCGGGCGGTGGTTGGCTCTCAGAATCGGGCAGCTGTTTCCTTTGATACCGAGGTGAGGCCTTCGCGGGCACGCCCGCTCCCACAGGTACTGCACAGCTCGAAATACTGTGAGGATCCTGTGGGAGCGGGCGTGCCCGCGAAGAGGCCCTTCAGGCCACCGGAGAGGTTGCGACCATCGACGGCCGCTTGACCACCTCGGCATACCACGCAGCCAAGCCAGGCTGGTGCTCACGCCAGCCAAACTCGGGCTGGCGCAAATCCAGATACCCCAGCGCACAGGCCACGCCAATCGCTGCCAGGTCGAACCCGGACATCAACTCGGGCAAATGCTCCTGCTCCAGATTGGCCAGGCTACGGCGGATCTTGTCGCCCTGTGCCTGCAGCCAACCATCCCAGCGCTTGTCTACAGGGCGCAGGAAACTCTCGTAGCGGCTCGACACCGCCGCATCCATGATGGCATCGGCCTGCGACACCAGCGTCATGCGCCGCCAGCGTGCCGAGCCTTCGCGCGGCAGCAGCGGCAGGCCGACGTGCTGCAGGTCGAGGTACTCGCAGATCACCCGGCTGTCATGCAGCACGGTGCCGTCTTCCAGGCGCAGGGCCGGGATCTTGCCGATCGGGTTGTCCTGGTTGAGCTGTGGGTCGCCGCTGACCGGGCTGATGTTCACCGGCTGCAGCTGCACGCGCTCAAGTTGGCCGGTCTCGTGCAACACCACCATGACCTTGCGCACGAAAGGCGACAACGGCGAGTGGAACAGAGTCATCGTGCTCATGCTTCAGTTACCCTGCAGGCTCGGTGGCAGGCACACGCCGGTACCGCCGATACCGCAGTAGCCGTCCGGGTTCTTGGCCAGGTACTGCTGGTGGTATGCCTCGGCGAAGTACACGGTCGGTGCCTGGTCGATTTCGGTGGTGATCTCACCGAAGCCGGCCTTGTTCAGTTCGGCCTGGAAGGCGTCGCGGCTGGCCTTGGCCTGTTCCAGCTGCTCAGGGCTGGTGCAGTAGATGGCCGAGCGGTACTGGGTGCCGATGTCGTTGCCCTGGCGCATGCCCTGGGTCGGGTTGTGCAGTTCCCAGAACATCGCCAGCAACTCGCGGTAGCTGACTCTGTCCTTGTCGAACACCACCAGCACCACTTCGGTGTGGCCGGTCAGGCCCGAGCACACTTCCTCGTAGGTGGGGTGGGGGGTGAAGCCGCCTGCGTAGCCGACCACTGTGCTGACCACGCCTTCACGCTGCCAGAAGCGGCGCTCGGCGCCCCAGAAGCAACCCAGGCCGAAGATGGCGAAGTCGATGGCGCCTTCGAAGAATGGGCCGAGCAGCGGCGTGTCTTTGAACACGTAGTGGAACTCGGGCAGGCTCATTGGCGTTTCGCGGCCAGGCAGGGCCTGTTCCGCGGTTGGCATGACGTTTTTGTTCACCAGGATTTCCGAACGCAGGACCATGGCCGTTCCTCTGTATGTCAGGTAGATAGGTGCTTGGGCATTCGCGGGCATGCCCGCTCCCACAGGTACAACACAGGTTTCAAAGTTTGTGGTGACCACTGTGGGAGCCACAGGTACAACACCAGTTTCGAACGTTGTGGTGTCCCTGTGGGAGCTGGCTTGCCGGCGATAGGGCCCGAATGGGTTCTATAGTGCCCGAGGTTTGCGCGGCTGTCAGGCCGCTGGGCCACGCGGATAGCGCTTCAGCCGTTCAGCCAGCTCGCGCCCCGGAATCGGCCGGTCGAACAGGTAGCCCTGGCCCACGTCGCAGCGGTGCCGACGCAGGAACGCCAGCTGCTCCGGTGTCTCGATACCCTCGGCCACCACCTTCAGCTTGAGGTTGTGAGCCATGGCTACCACCGCCGAGGTGATTTCCATGTCGTCCTGGTTGTCCGGGATCTCGTTGATGAAGCTGCGGTCGATCTTGAGGATGTCGATCGGAAACTTCTTCAGGTAGCTCAGCGACGAATAACCGGTGCCGAAATCGTCCATGGCCAGGGTCAGGCCCAGGGCCTTCAGTTCATCCAGCTGGCGGTGGGTATCTTCTGTGGCTTCCAGCAGCAGGCCTTCGGTCAGCTCCAGCTCCAGCAGGTGCGGGGGCAGGGCTTCTTCCTCGAGGATCGTGCTGATCGATGCCACCAGGTCCGGGTCGGAGAACTGCTTGGGGGACAGGTTGATGGCCACATGCAGGTTGCCCATGCCGGCTTCGCGCAGTTGCTGGCTCATGCGGCACGACTGGCGCACCACCCATTTGCCGATGGGGATGATCAGGCCGGTTTCTTCCGCCACGCTGATGAACTGGTCCGGGCGGATCATCCCGCGCTCAGGGTGGTTCCAGCGCAGCAGCGCTTCCAGCCCCAACAGGCGGCCGCTGCGCAGGCACAGCTTGGGCTGGTAGAACACCTCCAGCTCGTTCTGGGTCAGGGCACGACGCAGGTTGTTCTCGACGAACAGCTTGTAGCTGGCTTCGGCATTGAGCACTTCGGTAAACACCTGCACCTGATGCTTGCCGTTGGCCTTGGCCTTGTGCAGCGCCAGGCCGGCGTTCTTCATCAGGCTGGCCGGGTCGGCGCCATGCAGTGGCGCGCAGGCCAGGCCCACCGAGGCGGTGACGTTGATCAGCTGGTTGTCGACGAACATCGGTTTGTCGAGTGTGCGCAGCAATTGCTGGGCGACACCCTGGCCATCTTCCAGGCTTGTATCGTCGAGCAGTACGGCGAACTCGTTACTGGCAAAGCGCGCCAGGATACCGCCCGAGTGCAGGCTGTTGCGCAGGCGCCGGGCCAGGCTGATCAGCAGCTTGTCGCCGGTCTGGTGGCCGAGGCTGTCGTTGATGCGCTTGAAGTTGTCGATGTCCACCAGCAGCAGGCACATCGAGTATTCGCCATCACGGGCAAAGCGCTCGTCCAGGCTGCGAATGAACGCCGGGCGGTTGCCCAGGTTGGTCAGGTTGTCGGTATAGGCCAGGCGCTCGATGCGCTGCTGGGCCAGCTTGGTCTGGGTGACGTCTTCGTAGATGCCGATGTAGTGGGTCAGCTCACGGTTGTCGCCATATACCTTGGAAATCGAAAGCTGGCCCCAGTAGGGTTCGAGGTTCTTGCGCCGGCTCTTGAACTCGCCCTGCCAGCTGTTACCCATGGCCAGGCTCGACGGAGAGTCGAACAGCAGCTCGCTCAGGTTCTCCAGCGCTGGCAGCTCGGCCAGGTGGCGGCCTTGCACTTCTTCGGTGCTGTACTGGGTGATGGCAGTAAAGCTGGGGTTGACGTATTCCACCACACCGTCGCGGTTGACCAGCAGGAAGGCGCTGGCGCTTTGCTCGACTGCGCGCTGGAACAGGTGCAGGGCGCTGGCGGCGGTGCGCCGGTTGTGGTTGGTGATGACCTGGGCGAACTGGTCGGCCAGTTCGCCGGCAAAAGCGATTTCGTCCGACTGCCAGGCCCGTGTCTGGCCGGTCTGCTCCAGGCACAGCACGCCGACAACCTGGCCATCGACACGGATACTGGCATCGAGCATGGCCTTGTTATCCGGGCACAGGCTTTGCGTCAGGGCGCGGGTCCGCGGGTCGTGGCTGGCATTGTGGGCGTCGATGGCGCGGCTGGCGTGCAACGCGTCAAGGTAGTCGGGGAAGCGGCTGGCATCGATGGCTTCGGGCTGGCGGTGTTCTTGCGCGTCCCGGTACCAGGCGATGATCGGCTCCAGGCGCTGGTCTTCAAGGTGCCAGATACTCGCAATATCGACCTTGTAGATTTCGCAGGCGCTCTGGGTAATCAGCTGGGCGGCTTCCCGCAGAGAGTTGCCTGCGCTGTAGCGCTGGCGGGCCAGGCGCAGGATCAGGTCTTGCTGGCCACGTACCCGCTCCAGGTGCTCGAGTTGTTCCTGCTGCGCGCGCTGGTTCAGTTGCAGTGCCAGTTGCAGGCGGTTGTTGCGCGATTCCAGGTCGCTGGCACCGGCCTCGCTGGTATCTTCGGCGAGGTCGTCGAGCACGCTCAGGTAGCCGCGCAACAGATGGCGGTTGTGCTGCTTGTAGGCTTCCCCAGCCTCCAGCAGGCGTAGCGAAGCAGTTGGCGTGTGCAAGGTGTAGCGCACGCGGTAGTAGCCGCGCTGGGCCAGTTGCAGCTGGATCTCGTCGTGCAGCCGGTAGCGGGCCTCGGGTTCCATCAGGCTGGCGTAGGGTGCGTCTACCAGGGCGCAGAGCTCGCCAGCGTGCAGGCCGAACTGGCGCTCGCAGGCCGGGTCGAGGTAAAGCATGGCCCAAGTGGCTTCGTTGAGCCTTTCGAAGCGCAGCATGCCGAGCCGCGAGGGCACGGGTAACTGCGTGACGACCTCGGCCGCCACACGGCTGGCGGCATCGGGTTGGCTTTTCATCGAAGACTCGCTTGAAGAGGAAACGCGGCCTTTGGGGGCGGCAGGTCTGGCAAGGTTGCATCATGTCCCGGGGGCTGGCAAGCAGCCATGCGTGATGCTGTGGACGGGTTATCGGCTGGTGGGTGGGAATCTGTAGTCTGGCTGATATATCCGGGGCCGCTTTGCGGCCCATCGCAGGCAAGCCAGCTCCCACAGGCGATCGCGGTACCTTGTGGGAGCGGCCTTGTGTCGCGATAGGAGGGCAAAGCCCTCCCGGCTTTCTCAAGGCAAAAAAAAGCCCCGCCAATCGACGGGGTTGAGGTACGAGCGTGGCAGCTCGAAAAGCATACTGCCCCTCGCAGGGAGGGGCAGCGGGCTGCCTTACAGCAGCATGGTGCGGATATCGCCCAGCACGTCGCCCAGGCGCTTGGTGAAGCGCGCGGCGGCAGCGCCGTTGATCACACGGTGATCGTAGGACAGCGACAGCGGCAGCATCAGCTTCGGCTGGAAGGCCTTGCCATCCCAGACTGGCTGCATGGTCGCCTTGGAGACGCCCAGGATCGCCACTTCCGGCGCGTTGACGATCGGCGTGAAGCCGGTGCCGCCAATGTGGCCGAGGCTGGAGATGGTGAAGCAGGCGCCTTGCATCTCGTCGGCCGACAGCTTCTTGGTGCGGGCTTTTTCGGCCAGCGCAGCCGCTTCGGCAGCCAGTTGCAGCAGGCTCTTCTGGTCGACGTTCTTGATCACAGGGACCAGCAGGCCGTCCGGGGTGTCCACGGCAAAGCCGATGTGCACGTACTTCTTGCGGATGATGGCCTTGCCGCTTGGCGCCAGCGAGCTGTTGAAGTCTGGCAGTTCCTTGAGCAGGAAGGCGCAGGCCTTGAGCAGCAGGGGCAGCACGGTCAGCTTAACGCCAGCCTTCTCGGCCACGGCCTTCTGCGCAACGCGGAAGGCTTCCAGCTCGGTGATGTCGGCGGAGTCGAACTGGGTCACGTGCGGCACGTTCAGCCAGCTGCGGTGCAGGTTGGCAGCACCGACCTGCATCAGGCGGGTCAGGGCCACTTCTTCCACTTCACCGAACTTGCTGAAGTCCACGGCAGGGATCGGCGGGATGCCGGCGCCACCGGTTGCGCCGGCGGCTGCCGGTGCCTCCTTGGCCTTCTGCATCATCGCCTTGACGTAGACCTGCACGTCTTCTTTCAGGATGCGGCCGTGCGGACCGGTCGCGGCAACCGCGCCCAGGTCGACGCCGAATTCACGGGCCAGCTGACGAACCGCCGGGCCTGCGTGAACCTTGGCGTTGCTACCGGCAGCCGGTGCGGTAGCAACCGGTGCAGGGGCAGCAGCCGGGGCAGCAGCGGCAGGTGCGGCGGCCGGAGCCGCTTCAGCCTTGGCCGGGGCAGCAGCGGCAGGTGCCGGAGCAGCAGCCGGGGCAGCACCCGCGACTTTCAGCTTGAAGATCAGGTCGCCAGTGCCGACTTCGTCTTCCAGCTTGCACAGGACTTCTTCGACCACGCCGGCAGCCGGCGACGGGATTTCCATGGAGGCCTTGTCGGACTCCAGGGTAATCAGCGACTGGTCGGCTTCGACGGTGTCGCCGACCTTGACCAGCACTTCGATGATCTTGGCCTTGCCCGACGAACCGATGTCCGGCACGTGGATGTCCTGCACGCTGGCGGCAGCCGGGGCTGCTGCCGGAGCTGGGGCAGGGGCGGCTTCGGCGGCCGGAGCCGGCGCAGCAGCCTGGGCCGGAGCGGCGGCCGGAGCCTCAGGGGCCGCTGCAGCGGCGCCCTCGGCTTCCAGGACCAGCAGCTCGTCGCCTTCTTTCAGGCGGTCGCCCAGCTTGACCTTCAGTTCCTTGATGACGCCGGCTTTCGGAGCCGGGATCTCCATGGAGGCCTTGTCGGACTCCAGGGTCAGCAGGCTCTGGTCAGCCTCGATACGATCACCGACCTTGACGAACAGCTCGATGATTTCACCTTCACCGCTGCCGATGTCAGGTACGCGAATGAGTTCGCTCACTTAAAAATACTCCTCAGCAGTCCAGTGGGTTGCGCTTGTCCGGGTCGATACCGAACTTGACGATAGCGTCTGCAACAACCTTTGGTTCGATCTCGCCGCGGTCAGCCAGGGCTTCCAGGGCAGCCAGCACCACGAAGTGGCGGTCGACTTCGAAGAAGTGACGCAGCTTCTTGCGGCTGTCGCTGCGACCGTAACCGTCGGTACCCAGGACCTTGAACTCTTTGCTCGGTACCCACTGGCGAATCTGCTCGGCGAACAGCTTCATGTAGTCGGTGGAGGCGATGACCGGGCCCTTGCGACCGTTCAGGCACTGCTCGACATAGGTCTGCTGTGGCTTCTGGCCAGGCTTCAGGCGGTTGGCGCGTTCCACGGCCAGGCCGTCGCGACGCAGTTCGTTGAAGCTGGTGACGCTCCACACGTCGGCACCGACGTTGAACTCTTCACGCAGGATTTTCGCTGCTTCGCGGACTTCGCGCAGGATGGTGCCGGAGCCCATCAGCTGTACGTGGTGCGCGGCTTCGCGGGTGTCTTCTTCCAGCAGGTACATACCTTTGATGATGCCTTCCTCGACACCGGCCGGCATGGCTGGCTGCTGGTAGGATTCGTTCATCACGGTGATGTAGTAGAAGATGTCCTGTTGCTCTTCGGTCATCTTCTTCATGCCGTCCTGGATGATCACCGCCAGCTCGTAGCCGTAGGTCGGATCATAGGTGCGGCAGTTCGGGATGGTACCCGCCATCATGTGGCTGTGACCGTCTTCGTGCTGCAGGCCTTCACCGTTCAGGGTGGTACGGCCGGCGGTACCGCCGATCAGGAAGCCACGGGTGCGGCTGTCGCCAGCGGCCCAGGCCAGGTCGCCAATACGCTGGAAGCCGAACATCGAGTAGAAGATGTAGAACGGCAGCATCGGCTGGTTGTGGCAGCTGTACGAGGTACCGGCAGCGATGAACGACGACATGGCGCCGGCTTCGTTGATGCCTTCCTCGAGGATCTGGCCCTTCTTGTCTTCGCGGTAGAACATCACCTGGTCTTTATCGACTGGCTCGTAGAGCTGGCCGACCGACGAGTAGATGCCCAGCTGGCGGAACATGCCTTCCATACCGAAGGTACGGGCTTCGTCCGGGATGATCGGGACGATGCGCTGGCCGATTTCCTTGTCCTTGACCAGCTGCGCCAGAATACGCACGAAGGCCATGGTGGTGGAGATTTCGCGGTCGCCCGAGCCGTCCAGGATCGCTTTCAGCGTTTCCAGTGGCGGGGTCGGTACGCTGAAGCTCTTGGCGCGGCGCTGTGGCACGAAACCGCCCAGGGCAGCACGGCGCTCGGCCAGGTACTTGGCTTCGGCAGAACCTTCTTCCGGCTTGAAGAACGGCAGGTTCTCCAGGTCGGCATCCTTGACCGGGATGTCGAAGCGGTCACGGAAGTGACGCAGGCTGTCGACATCGACCTTCTTGGTGTTGTGCGCGGTGTTCTTGGCTTCGCCGGCACCGGTACCGTAACCCTTGATGGTCTTGGCCAGGATGACGGTAGGCTGGTCCTTGTGGTTGACCGCCTGGTGGTACGCCGCGTAGACCTTGTACGGGTCGTGGCCGCCACGGTTGAGCTTCCAGATCTCTTCGTCGGACAGGTCTTCGACCATGGCCTTGAGCTCTGGGGTGTTGAAGAAGTTTTCACGAACGTACGCGCCGTCTTTGGCTTTGTAGTTCTGGTACTCGCCGTCGATGACTTCGTCCATGCGGCGCTGCAGGGCACCGTTGGTGTCCTTGGCGAACAGTGGGTCCCAGAAGCGGCCCCACACGACCTTGTTGACGTTCCAGCCACCGCCACGGAACACGCCTTCGAGTTCCTGGATGATCTTGCCGTTGCCGCGAACCGGGCCGTCGAGGCGCTGCAGGTTGCAGTTGATGACGAAGATCAGGTTGTCCAGCTTCTCGCGGCCGGCCAGGGCGATTGCGCCCAGGGATTCCGGCTCGTCGCACTCGCCGTCACCCATGAAGCACCAGACCTTCTGCTTGCCGGCCGGGATGAAGCCGCGGGCTTCCAGGTACTTCATGAAACGTGCCTGGTAGATGGCCTGGATCGGGCCCAGACCCATCGAAACGGTCGGGAACTGCCAGAAATCAGGCATCAACCATGGGTGCGGGTACGAAGACAGGCCGTTGCCGTCCACTTCCTGACGGAAGTTGTTCATCTGGTCTTCGCTGATGCGGCCTTCCATGAACGCACGGGCGTAGATGCCTGGCGAAGCATGGCCCTGGAAGAAGATCAGGTCGCCGCCGTGTTCTTCGGTCGGGGCCTGGAAGAAGTAGTTGAAGCCGATGTCGTACAGGGTGGCGCTGGAGGCGAAGCTGGAGATGTGTCCGCCCAGGTCCGAGTCTTTCAGGTTGGTACGCATGACCATGGCCAGGGCGTTCCAACGCACCATCGAGCGAATGCGGCGTTCCATGAACAGGTCGCCAGGCATGCGTGCTTCGTGGGTGACAGGGATGGTGTTGCGGTATGGCGTGGTGATCGCATACGGCAGCTGGGAGCCACTACGGGTGGCCAGCTCGCCCATACGGGTCATCAGGTAATGAGCGCGGTCTTCGCCTTCTTTGTCGAGGACCGACTCCAGGGCATCCAGCCATTCCTGGGTTTCGATTGGATCGAGGTCTTGCATGGCTTGCTCCAGGGCGGAAAGGCAACCAGAATCGATTGCCTGAGATTGCGACTGGCCTTATGGGCAGACGTCGTGAATTCTTGGATTACCGGGGTGTCCTCCGGCGCCGTGTAGTTTTACTACATTTGCTTTCGCATTTCATGCTTTTACATGACGCGAGTAGTAGTAAAACTACATTTGTGCGACGTTTCGTCGCATGCTGGCTTGTGAGGAAAAACGTTCATGTTGGTTGGCATTGTGTCGCGAACGGGTAATTTTTGATGTTTGTTGCCATTTTTTCGCTTCTTTCAGCTATTTCCAACTTTTGTACGACAGTCCAACCGTGGTCCGGCTTCCCCTTGGCCGCTTCTTCCCCTCTATTTCACGCCGATCAAGGATAGACCATGCGCCTACCTTTGCCGTCCGATCTGCCCGCTTCCCTGCAGCCACTGGTCGCTCGCAATCAGCAATTCATCAGCGATGCCGTGGCTGCCCACCCGGAACTCGACCCCCAGGCCTGGAGCACTCTGCACCGGCAACAGTTCGATCAGGTAGCCGCCGCCAGCGACTTCGTGCTCGGCCTGGTCCGACGCGAGCCAGCGATGCTGTTCGGCCTGCTGGCCAGTGGCGAGCTGGATCGGCGTTACGCCGCGGGTGAACTGCGCGGGCACATCGCTGCAGCCGCCCAGGCGGCGCAGAGCGAGGACGAGCTGGCGCGCAACCTGCGGCGCGAGCGCAACCGCCAACAGCTGCGCATCATCTGGCGCGACATCACCCGCCAGGCCGCGCTGGGCGAAACCTGCCGCGACCTGTCCGACCTGGCCGACGCCGCCATCGACGAAGCCTACCAATGGCTGTACCCGCGCCACTGCCAGCAGTTCGGCACGCCTGTCGGCAACCGCAGCGGCCAGCCGCAGCACATGGTGGTGCTGGGCATGGGCAAGCTGGGTGCAGTGGAGCTGAACCTGTCGTCGGACATCGACCTGATCTTCGCTTTCCCCGAAGGCGGTGAAACCGAGGGGGTGAAGCGCTCACTGGACAACCAGGAGTTCTTCACCCGCCTGGGCCAGCGCCTGATCAAGGCGCTGGACCCGGTCACCGTCGACGGTTTCGTTTTCCGCGTCGACATGCGCCTGCGCCCGTATGGTTCGGCCGGCGCGCTGGTGCTCAGCTTCAATGCCCTGGAGCAGTACTACCAGGACCAGGGCCGTGACTGGGAACGCTACGCGATGATCAAGGCGCGGGTTGTGGCCGGCGACCAGGCGACCGGGGCACAGTTGCAGGAGATGCTGCGGCCGTTCGTGTACCGCCGCTACCTGGATTTTTCCGCGATCGAAGCGCTGCGCACCATGAAGCAGCTGATCCAGCAGGAAGTGCGGCGCAAGGGCATGGCTGACAACATAAAGCTGGGTGCCGGGGGTATTCGTGAGGTGGAATTCATCGCTCAGGCTTTCCAGCTGATCCACGGCGGGCGCGACCTCAGTCTGCAACAGCGGCCGCTGCTTAAAGTGCTGGCCACCCTCGAGGGCCAGGGCTACCTACCGCCAGCCGTGGTCGCCGAGCTGCGCGAGGGTTATGAGTTCCTGCGTTATACCGAACACGCCATCCAGGCCATCGCCGACCGCCAGACGCAGATGCTGCCGGACAACGAGATCGATCAGGCGCGGGTGGCCTACATGCTTGGCTATGCCGACTGGCAAAGCTTCCATGACCAGCTGACGCACTGGCGTGGCCGTATTGACTGGCACTTCCGCCAAGTGATCGCCGACCCGGATGATGAAGACGGCGAGGGCGAGCTGGTGGTGGGGGGGGAATGGTCACCGCTGTGGGAGCAGGCACAGGATGAAGATGCGGCTGGCCGTCAGCTGCAAGAGGCCGGTTTCCAGCAGCCTGCCGAAGCCCTGCGGCGCCTGGCCGCGCTGCGCTCCAGCCCGCAGCTGCGTTCGATGCAGCGGATTGGCCGTGAGCGCCTGGACGCCTTTATCCCACGGTTGCTGGCCCAGGCTGTGGAGCATGACAACCCCGACCTGGTGCTCGAGCGCGTGCTGCCGCTGGTCGAGGCCGTGGCACGGCGTTCCGCCTACCTGGTGCTGCTCACCGAAAACCCCGGGGCCTTGCGCCGCTTGCTGACACTGTGCGCCGCCAGCCCGTGGATTGCCGAGCAGATTGCCCGCTACCCGCTGCTGCTCGACGAGCTACTTAACGAAGGCCGACTGTTCAGCCCGCCACTGGCGCCGGAGCTGGCCAGCGAACTGCGCGAACGCCTGACACGCATTCCCGAGGACGACCTGGAACAGCAAATGGAGGCGCTGCGCCACTTCAAGCTGGCCCACAGCCTGCGCGTGGCCGCTTCGGAAATCAGCGGCAACCTGCCGCTGATGAAAGTCAGCGACTACCTGACCTGGCTGGCCGAGGCCATCCTCGACCAGGTACTGGCCCTGGCCTGGCGCCAGACCGTGGCCCGCCACGGCCAGCCCAAGCGCAGCGACGGCAGCTTGTGCGACCCGGGCTTCATCATCATCGGCTACGGCAAGGTAGGTGGCCTGGAGCTGGGCCACGGCTCGGACCTGGACCTGGTATTCATCCATGATGGCGACCCGCAGGCGGAAACCGACGGCGCCAAGCCGATCGACAGTGCGCAGTTCTTCACGCGCCTCGGCCAGCGCATCATTCACCTGCTGACCACCCAGACCAACTCGGGCCAGCTGTATGACGTGGACATGCGCCTGCGCCCGTCGGGTGCCTCGGGTCTGCTGGTGAGCTCGCTGGGAGCGTTCGAGCGCTATCAGCAGAACGAGGCCTGGACCTGGGAGCACCAGGCCCTTGTGCGGGCCCGGGTGCTGGTGGGCTGCAAGCAGGTGGGCACGGCGTTCGAAGGTGTGCGCGCCAAGGTGTTGGGCCAGGCCCGCGACCTGGAAAAACTGCGCAGCGAAGTGAGCGAAATGCGCGCCAAGATGCGCGACAACCTTGGCACCAAGGCCACCGCTGCCGGTACCGCGGCCAACGCCTTCGAGGCCGGTGTACCGTTCGATATCAAGCAGGATGCCGGCGGTATCGTCGATATCGAATTTATGGTGCAATACGCCGCTTTGGCC
Organism: Pseudomonas sp. S1(2024); assembly: GCF_046557535.1. Classification (NCBI taxonomy): domain Bacteria; kingdom Pseudomonadati; phylum Pseudomonadota; class Gammaproteobacteria; order Pseudomonadales; family Pseudomonadaceae; genus Pseudomonas; species Pseudomonas sp. S1(2024). The sequence goes on along the minus strand of NZ_JBKGFP010000045.1, from coordinate 31,851 downwards.
TGGTCCCACGACCACCCGGCCATACTCCGATGGACCGATAACATCCGCATTCTGGAAGAGCTGGAGCAGGCGGGTTTGATGCCGGCCAGTGACGCGGTGCTGTTGCGTGAAGTGTACAAGGCGTTCCGCTCGGCCTCGCACCGCCAGGCCCTGCAGAAGCAGGCCGGGGTTATCGATGCGGCGCAGTTTGCCGATGAACGCCGCGAGGTACGGCGGATCTGGGGTGAATTGGGTTTGACCTGATACCGAGTTGGCTTCATTCGCGGGCATGCCCGCTCCCACAGGGAAAGCGCAGACCTAGAGGACCGTGCAATACCTGTGGGAGCGGGCGTGCCCGCGAATGGGCCATGTGAGTGGTACACTGTCCGCCACATAGCCTGAATATAAAGAGGGGAGGCCAGGCTGTACCGCAGCCTGTAGCCTCCCCGAGCGTTTCTGGACTAAGCATGAGAATACTGATCATTGGCCCCAGCTGGGTCGGCGACATGGTGATGGCGCAGACCCTGTTCCAGTGCCTGAAACAGCAGCATCCCGACTGCGTGATCGATGTGCTGGCCCCCGAGTGGAGCCGGCCGATCCTCGAACGCATGCCCGAGGTCCGTCAGGCCCTGAGCTTCCCGCTCGGCCACGGCGCACTGGAACTGGCCACGCGGCGACGCATCGGCAAGTCCTTGGCCGGCCAGTACGACCAGGCCATCCTGCTGCCCAACTCGCTGAAGTCGGCGCTGGTGCCGTTCTTTGCCGGTATCCCCAAGCGCACCGGCTGGCGCGGCGAAATGCGCTTCGGCCTGCTCAACGACGTGCGCAAGCTGGACAAGGCCCGTTACCCGCTGATGATCGAGCGCTTCATGGCCCTGGCCTACGCACCCGGCGCCGAGCTGCCGCAGCCGTACCCGCGCCCCAGCCTGCAGATCGAAGCGCAAAGCCGCGACGCCGCCCTGGCCAAGTTCGGCCTGGAGCTTGACCGCCCGGTGCTGGCGCTGTGCCCCGGTGCCGAGTTCGGCGAGGCCAAGCGCTGGCCGGCCGAGCACTACGCCACCGTGGCCGATGCGATGATCCGCCAGGGCTGGCAGGTGTGGCTGTTCGGCTCGAAGAACGATCACCCGGTCGGTGAGCAGATTCGCGATCGGCTGATCCCGGGCTTGCGTGAAGAGTCGTCCAACCTGGCCGGCGAAACCTCGCTGGCCGAGGCCATCGACCTGATGTCCTGCGCCCATGCCGTGGTGTCCAACGACTCGGGCCTGATGCACGTGGCCGCCGCGCTGAACCGCCCGCTGGTGGCGGTGTACGGTTCGACCTCGCCGGGCTTCACCCCGCCGCTGGCCGAGCACGTGGAAGTGGTGCGCACCGGCATCGAGTGCAGCCCGTGCTTCGACCGCACCTGCCGCTTCGGCCACTACAACTGCCTGCGCCTGCTGGAACCGGGCAAAGTCATCGCTGCCCTGCACAGCCTGACCGGGCCGGACCTGATCGATACCGTGGCCGAGGTCGACTAAGTGCGGGTACTGATCATCAAGACTTCGTCGCTGGGTGATGTGATTCACACCTTGCCGGCGCTTACCGATGCCGCCCACGCCATCCCGGGCATCCGCTTCGACTGGGTGGTGGAAGAAGGCTTCGCCGAAATCCCCAGCTGGCACCCGGCGGTCGACCAGGTGATCCCGGTGGCCATTCGCCGCTGGCGCAAGAACCTCTGGCAAACCATCAAGAGCGGTGAGTGGAAGGCATTCAAGCAGCGTGTACGCGAGCGCAAGTACGACCTGGTGATCGACGCCCAGGGCCTGGTCAAGTCGGCCTGGCTGACCCGCTATGTGAAGGCGCCTGTGGCTGGCCTGGACCGCTACTCGGCCCGGGAGGGCTGGGCCAGCCGCTTCTATGACCGGCGCCTGTCGGTTGCCACCGGCCAGCATGCGGTGGAGCGGGTGCGCCAGCTGTTCGCCATGGCCCTGGCCTACGACCTGCCGGAAGGCATCGGCAACTACGGCCTCGACCTCGAGCGCCTGCAACTGCCGCCGGCCGCCCCCTATGTGGTGTTCCTGCACGGTACCACCTGGGCGACCAAGCACTGGCCCGAAGCCTACTGGCGCGAACTGGCCGAGCGCATGGGCCGGCGCAAGCTGGAAGTGCGCCTGCCGTGGGGCAACCCGGCCGAGAAGGCGCGGGCCGAGCGCATCGCCCAGGGCTTGAACAACTGCCAGGTGCTCCCCAAATTGAACCTTGCCGGCGTCGCACGCGTGTTGGCGGCGGCAAAAGCCTGTGTGGCGGTCGATACCGGCCTCGGCCACCTGGCGGCGGCACTCGATGTGCCCACCATTTCGCTGTTCGGCCCGACCAACCCGGGCCTGACTGGCGCCTACGGACGGACCCAGATTCACCAGGCCAGTGACTGGCCCTGCGCGCCCTGCCTGCAGAAGAAGTGCACCTACAAACCGAGCGCCGACGACCTGCGCCGGTTCGATCTGAAACGCGAGTGGCCGCTGTGCTTCACTCGCCTGAATCCCGAGCATGTGGCGAGCCGCTTGAGCGCGTTGCTGCTGGCTGAGGATGTCCGTTGATGCAACTGGCTTTCGTGCTTTACAAATATTTCCCCTTCGGCGGGCTGCAGCGCGACTTCATGCGCATTGCCCTGGAATGCCAGAAGCGGGGCCACCAGATCCGTGTGTACACGCTGATCTGGGAGGGTGACATTCCGCCGGGCTTCGAAGTGCTGGTGGCGCCGGTGAAGGCGATTTTCAATCACCGCCGCAATGAGAAGCTCAGCGCCTGGATGGCCGCCGACCTGGCCAAGCGCCCGGTCGACCGCCTGATCGGCTTCAACAAGATGCCTGGGCTGGATGTGTACTACGCCGCCGACGGCTGCTTCGAGGACAAGGCGCAGACCCTGCGTGGCGGCCTGTACCGCCGCTGGGGTCGTTACCGGCACTTTGCCGAATACGAACGCGCGGTGTTCGCCAAGGACGCCCGTACCGAAGTGCTGATGATTTCCGAAGTGCAGCAGCCGCTGTTCATCAAGCACTACGGCACCCCGGTGGAGCGTTTCCACCTGCTGCCGCCGGGCATTTCCCAGGACCGCCGCGCGCCGGCCAATGCCGGCGAAATCCGCGCCGAGTTCCGCAAGGAATTCAACCTGGGCGATGACGACCTGCTGCTGGTGCAGATTGGCTCAGGCTTCAAGACCAAGGGCGTTGACCGCAGCCTCAAGGCCCTGGCCGCGCTGCCATCGGCCTTGCGCAAACGTACCAGGCTGATGGTGATAGGCCAGGATGACCCCAAGGTGTTCCAGCTGCAAAGCGCTACCTTGGGCCTGGGCGAGCAGGTGCAGTTCCTCAAGGGCCGCAGCGACATCCCGCGCTTTCTGCTTGGCGCCGACCTGCTGATCCACCCGGCGTACAACGAGAACACCGGCACGGTGCTGCTCGAGGCACTGGTGGCCGGCCTGCCGGTGCTGGTCTCCAAAGTATGCGGCTACGCCCACTATATCGCCGAGGCCGACAGTGGCCTGGTGCTGGACGAGCCGTTCGAGCAGGAACAGCTCAATGGCTACCTGCAGCGCATGCTCGAAGACCAGCAGGCCCGCGCCAGCTGGTCGCGCAACGGCCTGGCGTTTGCTGAAACCGCCGATCTGTACAGCATGCCGCAGCATGCCGCCGACGTGATCCTGGGGCAGGAGTCCGCATGAAGCTGATACTGGCCGAACCGTTCAAGCGCCTGTGGGCCGGGCGTGATGCCTTCGATGCCGTGGAGGCGCTGCAAGGCGAGGTCTATCGCGAACTGGAAGGGCGCCGCACGCTGCGCACCGAAGTCGCTGGCGAGGGCTTCTTCGTCAAGATCCACCGCGGCATCGGCTGGGGCGAGATCTTCAAGAACCTGCTTACCGCCAAGCTGCCGGTACTCGGCGCCGGCCAGGAATGGCAGGCCATCCAGCGCCTGCACCAGGTTGGCGTGCCGACCATGACTGCCGTCGCCTATGGCGAGCGTGGCAGCAACCCGGCCGCGCAGCACTCGTTCATCATCACCGAAGAGCTGGCGCCGACCATCAGCCTGGAAGACTTCAGCATCGACTGGGTCAGGCAGCCGCCCGAGCCGCGCCTGAAGCGCGCGCTGATCGCCGAAGTGGCGAAGATGACCGGCGGCATGCACCGCGCCGGGGTCAACCACCGCGACTGCTACATCTGCCACTTCCTGCTGCACACCGACCGCCCGGTGACGGCGGAAGACTTCAAACTGTCGGTAATCGACCTGCACCGCGCGCAGACCCGGGCGAAAATCAGCCGCCGCTGGCGCGACAAGGACCTGGCCGCGCTGTACTTCTCGGCGCTGGACATCGGCCTGACCCAGCGCGACAAGCTGCGTTTCCTGCGCGGTTACTTTCAGCGCCCGCTGCGGCAGGTCCTTAAGGATGAAGCCGCGCTGCTCGCCTGGCTGGAGCGCAAGGCGCAGAAACTCTATGACCGCAAGCAACGTTATGGGGATGCACTCTGATGGCGGGGTGGACACTGGCGCCAGGCTACCAACACCTGGCGGCGGACTTCGGCAGCCTGGAAGCGGTATTTGCCCTGCAAGGCGAGCGCCTGACCCGCGACCCGCTCAGTGAGGTGGTGCGTATCACGCGTGACGGGGTCAATTATTACGTCAAGCGCTACACCGGGGCCGGCAAGCACATGCGCCGTTACCTGGGCCGGCCGCGGATCAAGGCCGAATGGCAGAACCTCAAGCAGTTCGCCAAGTGGGGCATCCCCACTGCCGAAGTGGTGGCGTGGGGCCTGGAGCGCAATGGCCTGGCCTTTGGCCGGGGGGCCATGATCACCCGCGAACTGCCGCGTACCGAAGACTTGTCGGCGCTGGCCGAGCGCAACGATGCACGCCTGGCCGATCGCGCCTGGGTCGGGCATGTCAGCAGCCAGCTGGCGCGCCACACCCGGGTCATGCACCAGCACCACTTCGCCCATAACGACCTGAAATGGCGCAACTTGCTGGTCGACGACCAGGGCACGCTATTCTTCATCGACTGCCCCACCGGCGATTTCTGGCGCGGCTTCATGTGGCGGCACCGGATGATCAAGGACCTGGCATGCCTGGACAAAGTGGCCAAATACCACCTGTCGGCGACCCAGCGCCTGCGTTTCTACCTGCAATATCGTGGCCGCGACCGGCTGAATGTGCGTGACAAGAAGCGCATTCGCCAGGTGGTGAGCTTTTTCGAGGGAAGGGAATGACCGATTACCTGGCCAGCGCGGACCTCGCGCTGCTCAAGCGCCATGGCCTGGACGACTTCGAGGCACTGTGGGCGCTGCAACTGGATGCCGTGGACGAACCGAACACCGGCCGCGGTGGCTGGAGCAGCGTGTACCGCCTGGAGCTCGAGGGCAAGGGCTACTACCTCAAGCGCCAGAGCGACTACCTGACCCGTACCCTGCACCGGCCATTCGGCGAGCCGACCTTCGCCCGCGAATTCCGCAACATCAGCCGTTACCAGAAACTGCAGATTCCGGCCTTGCAGGCGGTGTTCTACGGCGAGCGCAAGAAAGGCGGCACGCACCGGGCGATCCTGATGACTCGTGCTCTGGACGAATGGGCCGACCTCGACAGCTTGCTGGCCCGGTGGCCACAACTGAGCGATGCTGAACGCAATGGCGTCCTGCAGGCCTGCGGCCAGCTGGCGCGCACCCTGCACAGCGCCGGCCAGGTGCATGGTTGCTTCTACCCCAAGCACATCTTCCTGCGCCAGCGCCGCGAAGGCTGGGACGCGCAACTGATCGACCTGGAGAAGACCCGACCCCTGCTGTTCGGCATGCGTGACCGCCTCAAGGACCTGGAGCCGTTGCTGCGCCGCGCACCGGTCTGGGGCGAGCGCGATGTACGTACCCTGCTGGCCAGCTACCTGGCGCAGCCTGCCGATGGCACGCTGGTCGATACCTGGCTGCAACGCCTGACGCAACGCCGTCGTGAAAAAGAGGCCCGCTGATGCGTTTGTCTGAATTGAAAGAGGCCGGGCGCAGCCCCTCGTTGCCCCTGAGCATCACCCTGGCCGATGCCGCCGGCACGGCCGACCTGCAATTGCTCAGCCTGCTGCGCGTGCTGCCGGGCCAGCGCTATGTGGGTGCCGGCGTGTGGCGCGGTACCCCCGTGCTGGCCAAGCTGCTGGTCGGTGGTAACGCTGCACGGCATTTCCAGCGCGAACTGCAAGGCGTGAAACTGCTGGCCGAGCAGGGCCTGACCACGCCGAAGCTGCTGGCTGACGGCCTCAAGGAAGGCGAGGGCGGCTGGCTGCTGTTCGAATTCCTCGACGGCGCCGAGAGCCTGGCCGATGCCTGGGCGGCAGTGGAGAGTTTGCCGGTGTTGGCAGACGAGCAGCATCTGGTGCTGGGCGAGGCGCTCACTGCAGTGGCGCACATGCACGCCCGGGGTTTATGGCAGGAAGACCTGCACCTGGACAACCTGCTGCGCCACGGCGGCAAGCTGTACCTGATCGACGGCGCCGGCATCAAGGCCGAAACGCCTGGCCAGCAGCTGTCACGCCCGCGTGTGCTGGAAAACCTGGGGGTGTTCTTCGCTCAGCTCCCCAAGCGCCTGGAGCCTTTCATCGAAGAACTGCTGGTGCACTACCTGCTGGCCAACGCCGAGCATGCGCTGCCGCTGGAAGCCTTGCAGAAGCAGGTGGACAAGGTGCGCAGCTGGCGCCAGAAGGATTACCTGGAAAAGGCTGGTCGTGAATGCAGCCTGTTCAGTGTCGAGCGCAGCCTTTCGGGCTTGCGGGCAATCCGCCGCGACGAGGTCGAAGCCATGCTGCCGGTACTGGAGCAGGCTGACGCGTTGATCGACCAGGGTCACCTGTACAAGACCGGGGGTGCGGCCAGTGTGGCGCGCATCGAGGTTGGCGGCCGCACGCTGGTGCTCAAGCGCTACAACATCAAGAACACCGCACACTGGTTCAAGCGCTTCTGGCGCCCGAGCCGGGCCTGGCATTCCTGGATTGAAGGCCATCGCCTGGAATTCCTCGACATTGCCACGCCGCGTCCACTCGCGGTGCTGGAGCAACGGGTGATGGGGCTGCGAAGCCGTGCCTACCTGGTCACCGAGTATATCGATGGCCCAGACCTGGCCGAATGCTTCGCGCCCTACGTGGATAACGGCGATGCGCCCGAGGAGCAGGTGGATGCCCTGGTGCATGTGATGCAGCAGCTGATTCGCGAGCGTATCAGCCATGGTGACTTCAAGGGCCACAACCTGTTCTGGCACAACGGCCAATGGTCGCTGATCGACCTTGACGCCATGTGCCAGCACGCCACCCAGCTCAGCTTCGCCCCGGCCTACGCCCGTGATCGGGCGCGGCTGCTGCGCAACTGGCCGAGTGGCAGTGCCTTGCATCAGCGGCTGGACCGGCTGCTGCCCAAGCTGGCCGAGTAATCCGCCGGCAGTGCCAGCCAGTCGCTGCTGCGGCCTGGCTGGCGCACGCGAATGCGCCATTGGCCGCCCTGTTGGCGCAATACTGCCCAGGCGTGGACTGCGCCCAGCGCCTTCTCGGGCAGCAGCAAATGGTATTGCCCGGCAAGCAGGTGCCGTCGAACCGGCAACTGATGGTTACCCAACTGCAAATAGAGTTGCCCCCCATCGTCGTGCAGGTCGGCGTCCCCTGCCACCGGTTCGCCCGCTAATGGTTGTTGCAGGCGTACCTCTTCCAACAGGTGGGCTATGTCAGGCAACCCGTCATGCCAAAGCACGATGGAATCGACCACCCAATTGCCGTTGCGCAGCCGTTTGATCGGCAGTTGCGCGTAGGCATCCGGCTGCCTGGGGTCGAGTACCCGCCAGCGATAGCCGTCGAAGTGGACGTTGTACAACCGCCCCTGGCTGTCCTTGACGAAGTACCGGTCCGGACCTGGCACGCTGTTGATCTGTTCGTACACTTCCTCGCCATGAACGCCGTCGATCCGGTAGCGCAGCTTGCTCACATCCACGGCCGCTTCGTGGGTATTCGGCAGTGGGCGCGGAGGTTGCGGTGGCAGGCCGCGCATCGCCCTGCGCATGAGGGGTGAGCCAGCGAAACTGGACAACCCGTCGGCGCTGTGGCTCAAAGCGGCCATGGCGTGGTGGAAGGTTGCTGCGTAATCCTCTTTTTCCAGGGCTTCGAAGCCGTCCCACAGCGAAATCGACATACGGCCGAAGGCCAGGGCTGACATTGTCGGGGCCGGTAGCACGAGGCTGATCATGTCGAGAACCAGGCGCAGCGTCGACAGCCCGTACTCGCCGAGCAGCTCGCGGTTGCTGCGGCTGTTGGTATCGGCCTCGGCGATCATGGCGTGGACCTGGGCCTTGTAAAGGGCATCGAAGAGGTTGCCGTTGATCATTGGTCTTTGCACATATGGCCCGAGGCGGCCTTTGCGCACCAACTTGTCGAGCCGCTTGCCATCAGCCAGAGGCGCGCGCTGGATCAGGTACTTTCGCAAGGAAGGCGTGCTGCGAAGGGTTCTGAGCAGCGCCCGGGTATCGGGGTATTCACGCCATGCGCGCCGGTCGGGAGCGTCCGGTGTATACAGCACCAGCGACGGCTGGTTGTCGCTCTCGGCATTGAGCAGCAGTACCCCTTGCAGCGTGTGCCCGTCGATGATCAGTTGGCGCACCGCGATACGATGCTCGTCGATGGTAGGGCGCCAATTGTTGTCGGGGTGGTCGGTGACGGCCTTGACCCAGCGATAGCCCCGCTCGTGGGTATCGTTCAGAAAGTGCCTGGCATAGCGGGCCTTGGCAGCCTCGGCGCGCATGCGGGCGCGGTTCATGTTGCCGTGGCATTGCATGCGCCAGCGCGCACCTGGAGACTCCAGCAGGTGGGTTCGCAGGTAGCGGATGTAGCCACTGCCGGCGTCCAGCTCACGCACCAGGCGCTTTACCCCTTCAGCGGATATTGATTCCAGCGTGGAACCGTCTTCGTGGTGTATTCGGGCAGTCAGCCAGTAATCGACGTCGAACCAGCCGATGTTCAGCAGGGCCAGCTCGTCCAGGCGGTAGGTGGTGGTTACCAGTTCGATGGTGCCACCGACATGGCGACGGTTGGCAACGGCCACGTAACCCGAAGGTGCCAGCGGGTTGATCAGCGGGCCGGTGCGGTGTGCAAGCGTGACGGTTATGCAGACTTTTTCGGCAGGCAATTCGATGGAGAATTCGCGCCGCAGCGCCTTGCCAAGGCGTTCGCGCACCCATGCCAGCAGGTGGTGGCGATTGCCGAACGCCTCCAGGGTCAAAAGGCCGGGTGCAGCAGCCTGGGTGATGGCCCCGGCGAGCTCCTGGATCGTTTGCATGATGTGCGTCAGGCTTTGCGTGGAGCTCTGGCGCAGCCAGGCGGGCAGGTGTTTTTCCAGCAGCAGCGCATAACGGGTGGACAACGCATATTGGCTGCCCATGAGATCGGTCAGTGACTGCTGTTTGGCCAGGGTGCTTTTCAGTGCCGGTAGATTCGGGTTCTGGTCAAGCGCCCAGGCGGCGTGCCAGGCTATGGTAAGCCGTTGATGCTGCGCGTCGATCACGTCAGTGGCCTGTTGTTCGACCAGGTCGCCAGTAAACCACTCGTAGCGCAGCCGGTCGGCACACCGGACCAGTTGCTGGTCCTGCAGGCGGGGGAGCAGTTGCAGCATTGGCCGGCTTTGCATGGGGTCGTCCAGGCGCTCGCACAGCTCCCTATGCAGTTCAGCCAGGTTGGCGAAGCCTTCAACGCCATGAGAAACGCTGCACAGCAGTGCCTGGCCTGTGGCTGTTGCAGGCTCGGCAACGGCCCCTTCCGGTGCGTCTGCCACCAATACCAGCACGCCGGGTAACGGCAACCGGCCATGGGGGCTTGAACGGTTGAATACCGGCCGATAAACCTGGGCCCGGTGGGTGTCTGGCAGGTGGTTGCGCTGCCAGGGTAGCGGCAGCTCCAGGGAGGTGCGCAGCAGGCTGATGTGGCTGTAGTCCAGGGTCTGGTCGGCGAGGCGCAGTTCCAGTTCGGCCAGAAGTTGCTCATGACGCAGTTCGCGCAGTTGCCGGACGCGGCTGTGGCCTGTTTCGACAGGGTCGTTCCAGAACGCTGCCAGGTCACCAAAAAAACGCTGGCGCAGGGCGGCCGGTTCCGTTTCGCTCGCCAGTTCGGGTTTGCCTTGCTCAAGGGCGATGAGTTGTTGATCGAGCGCTTCGAGGCGCTGCAAAGGTGTCATGGTAAAGCTCCAGGGAAGATGGCAGCCAACCATGTCGCAGCAGAAGAGGGTGCGTGTATTACCCGATTACTGCCGTGAACGAGGGTAGAAACCTTGCAGGCCCAGAGCAGCCGACACTCCCAGGCCGAGCCAGGCGAGGCTGTCCCATGCCCCGTCCCCCAGCAAGGCGGCAAACAGCCCCACGGCAGTGAGCAAGGCCACGACCATCGGCCAGATGAAGATGCGCCAGGTCGGCTGTGATTTGTGGCTCATGCCCGCGCCTCCCGCTTCGTGCGCTGTTTGCCCCACCACAGATACAAGCCGCTGCAGAGTACGATGATGGTCAGCACATCGAGTAACGCCCACAGGATTTGCATTGGCCGGCCACCGTAGTCACCGAAGTGCAGCGGTTGCGACAGGCCCATGGCATCCATGTACCAGGGGCGTTCGCCGACGGCGGTTACTGTCAGTGTTCGCGCATCGATCAGCACGGGCGTGAGCAGGTGCGAGGTCAGGTGCGTGGCGCCCTTCATGAACACCGCATAGTGGTGCTCGCTGGAAAAGCGTGTGCCCGGGAAGGCGATGAAGTCCGGACGCATGCCGGGGGCGGCCTGTTCGGCGATGGTCAGCAGGTGGGTTGCCGGGGCGCGTTCGGTGAGCGGAGGGGCATCACGGTATGGGGCAACCATGGCGGCCAGGCTGTCGTTGCGCCAGGCGGCGATGACCAGGTCCGACAGCGCGCTGATGACACCGGTCACGCCTACCGTCAGTGCCCAGGCCAAGGTGACCACGCCGATCAGGTTGTGCAGGTCGAGCCAGCGCAGGCGACGGGATTTGCCGTGGCGCACCGTGCCGAAGTCCAGGCGACGCATGAATGGTGCATAGAGCACTGTGCCGGAGATGATCGCCACGACGAAGAGCACGCCCATGAAGGCGAGCAGCAGCTTGCCGGGCAGGCCGGCGAACATGTCAACGTGCAGGCGCAGCATGGTCATCATGAAGCCGCCGTTGGCGGCCGGCATGGCCACGGCTTCACCGGTGCGTGCGTCGAGCATGAAGGTGTGCGACGAATTGGGTTCGGTGCCGGCGGTGGCGGCGGTGATGGCCACTACGCCGTTGGCTTCGTCCTCGTCGTAGCCGAAGTACTGCATGACCTCGCCGGGGCGGTGCTGCTCGGCCTTGATCACCAACTGCTGCAGGTCGAGGTGTGGCGTATCGGCCGGCATTTCCCGCAGTTCGGGGGCGTCGCCGAGCAGGTGTTCGAGTTCGTGGTGGAAGATCAGCGGCAGGCCGGTGACTGCCAGCAGCAGCAGGAACAGGGTGCAGACCAGGCTGCTCCAGGTGTGGATCACCGACCAGCGGCGGATGGTTGGGCTTTTCATCACGGTACCGATTTTTGCCTGTTGGAAGCTGGGGCAGCTGCGCAGCCCTTTCGCGACACAAGGCCGCTCCTACAGGTGAGCACGTTTTCCTGTAGGAGCGGCCTTGTGTCGCGAAAGGGCCGCAAAGCGGCCCCCGTTCACTCAGAACTTGTAATTGACACTGGCCACCACGTTGCGCTCGTCGCCGTAGTAGCAGTAGTACCCGTCACAGGTAGACAAGTAGTCCTTGTTGAACAAGTTCTTCGCATCCACGGCTACGGTCACTCCCTTGAGAGTGCTGTTCAGGCGGCCCAGGTCGTAGTGCACCGATGCGTCGTAGACGGTGTAGGACCCCACATGCCCCCAATCGGTGTTAGTGGTATTACCGTAGGTATCGCCCACGTAGCGCACGCCAACGCCGACCCCAAACCCATCCAGTGGTCCGCTGTGCCAGGTGTAGTCAGCCCAGGCAGTGGCCTGGTTGCGCGGCACCTGCGCCATGCGCTTGCCTTTCTCGTCACTGGTGCCTTTGATGATTTCGCTGTCGTTGTAGGTGTACGAGCCCACCAGTTTGAGGTTCTCGGTCACATCCGAGGTAGCCTCCAGCTCCAGGCCTTTGACACGCACTTCGCCAACCTGGCGGGTTACACCACCCTCGGTCACCGACATGTTCTCCTGCGTCAGGTCGAACACAGCAGCGGTGAACAGGCTATTGCTGCCTGGAGGCTGGTACTTGATGCCCAGTTCGTATTGCTTGCCTTCGGTCGGTTCGAAGGCATCGGTGCTGTTGACGGTGGAACCGGTGGCAGCCTGGAACGACTCGGCATAGGAGATGTAAGGGGTCAGGCCGTTATCGAATACATAGCTGAGTGCTGCGTTACCACTGAATTTCTTGTCGCGTTGGGTGTTGGTGGCATCGCCTTGGTTGTGGAAGGTAGTGCCGGTGTGCACCCAGTCCTCACGGCCTCCAAGGGTCAGGCGCCAGTTGTCCAGGGCCATCTGGTCCTGGATATACAGGCCGGTCTGCTGGGTTTTCTGGTCGTAGTCGTACATGTCGAAGTACTGAACGTTCGAGAAATCCTGACCGTAGATTGGGTTGTGGATATTGCTCGGTGGCACACCAGCCGAGCCCCAGCGCCAGCGGGCATTGCTGTCCGAGCGCTGGTGGTCGAGACCCAACAGCAGGGTATGGGCAACCTGGCCGGTCTGGAAGTCGGCCTGGAAGTTGTTGTCCAAGGCGAACTGGGAGATGTCCTCCTCGACGATACCGGCGGTGCGTTGCACGGTGCCATCTGCGCTGACAGCTTCGTCCGGTCCGGCTGGCCAGATCGAACCACCGGCGGTAATGCCCTTGAAGTCCAGTTCGTTACGCGCGTAGCGCAGGTTCTGACGGAACTGCCAGGTATCGTTCAGACGGGTCTCGAACGCATAGCCCAGGTGGTAGTAGGTGCGGTCGTAGGATTCCCAATCCGGGTCGCCCAGGTTCTTGTGGTGCGAAATCTTGCCTGCGGGGCTATCCAGCTTGGTGCCTTGCAGTGGCAGGAACTGGCCGGTGATGCCGGTGTCATCGCGGGTGTACTGGCTGATGAAAGTCAGCTTGGTGTCGTCGTTGATGTTCCAGGTCAGACTGGGCGCGATGTTGTAGCGCTTGTCCGGGATGTGGTCTACCGGCGAACCGCTGTCACGCACGGTGCCGCTCACTCGGTACAGGAACTGGCCTGCATCGTCGAGCTTGCCAGTGCTGTCGAAGTTGATCTGCTTGTGGTTGTTGCTGCCAACCTGGGCTTCGACTTCGTGGCTGCTTTCCAATTGCGGCCGACGGCTGGTCATGTCAAGCAGGCCACCTGGTGGAGTCTGGCCGTAGACCGAAGAGGCCGGGCCACGCAGCACGGCGATGCGCTCCAGGTTCCAGGGCTCGATCTTGGGGGTGGCGTAGTTGCCCTTGGGCAATGGCAGGCCATCGAGGAACTGGGTAGGCACAAAACCCCGTACCAGCAACCAGTCGCTGCGCGAGTCGGATCCATAGCCGCTGCTCTGCACGCCAGCGGTGTAGCGAAGGGCGTCGTTCAGGCTGAGCACCGGCCGGTCTTCCATCTGCTGGCGGGTGATCACGCTTACCGAGCGGGGAAGTTCGGCGATGGCGGTGTCGGTCTTGGTGCCAGCTGCTGTCCGGGTCGCGGTGTAACCCTCTACCGGTCCCCAGGCGCTTTCATAGCTGGAAGTCGCATTGATCGCAGTCTCCGGCAACGCCAGTGTCCCTTCCGGCGTAGCCACCAGGCTGTAGCTGCCCACGCTGCTTTGCTGCAGTTGCAGGCCGGTGCCGCGCAGGGCTGCCTGCAGGGCACCAAGGCCATCGTACTGCCCGCTCACCGGGGCCGAGGTGCGGCCGCTTACCAATGCCGGGTCGATGGCCAGGGTGATGCCGGCCTGGCTGGCGATCTGGTTGAGAGTGGTGGCCAGCGGGGCGCTGGGCAGGTCGTAGGCGCGCTGAGCGGATTGCTCGGCGGCGAACAGGGCAGGGCTGGCCAATGGTGCGGTCACGGCGATGGCCAGGGCCATCAGGCTGGGGCGCAGGATACGATCAACAGCACGGGACATGCAGAGGCTCCTCGACGGATAAGTGCTTTCTGCTTCCTTGCCGAGCGAGATTTGAAAAGTGACAGGGCGAATCTGAAAAAAATTGAGAATTATTTGAAGTTGGTTTTTGCCTGTACCGGCCCTTTCGCGGGCTTGCCCGCTCCCACAGGTACCACACAGGTTTCAAGCACGGTGGGGTACTTGTGGGAGCGGGCGAGCCCGCGAAGAGGCCGGTACAGGTTTATTGGGGACCGACGGTCACCCACCACGGCGTATGCCGCTCGACCTTCACCGGCAGTGCCGGCACCAGCGACGACAGCGCCAGGTCGGTATCGGTCAGCGGGAAGCTGCCGGTCACCCGCAGGTCGGCGACCTGGTCGTCTACCCCGAGGTAACCGCTGCGGTACTGGCCAAGCGTGGCCAGCAGGTCAGCCAGGCGCACGTTGTCCACCACCAGCATGCCGCGGGTCCAGGCGTCGGCACCGGCTGGCACCGTGCCGATCCGGCCAAGGCCGTTGGCGTTCATCAGAACCTGCTGGCCTTCGCGCAGCACCTGTTCGTCGCCGCTGTTCAGCGGCATGGCAGCGACCGAGGCTTGCAGTACTTCCAGGCGCGTGCCGTCGTCCTCGCGGCGCACCAGGAAGCGTGTGCCCAACGGGCGCAGGCGGCCATCGTCGGTGCGCACCAGCAGCGGGCGCCGGTCCTGATGGCCGGTTTCGACCGAAATCTCGCCTTGGTGCAGCACAATCACCCGTTGCTTGCCGGCGTAGTCGATATCCACGGCCGTGTGGCTGTTCAGGCTCAACAAGGTGCCGTCTTCCAGGCGCAGGGTACGCAGTTCGCCGGTGGCGGTACGCTGATCGGCCAGCCAGTAGCTCGGTGCCAGCGATGGTGCGCCGACCCAGGCCAGTAGCGAGCTCAGCAGAAACATGCCGGCCAGCCCGCCGCCGACCTTGCCGATACGTCGGCGCAGCCCGGCGCGCGATTGCAGCAGGGCCTGGCGTGCCGGGCCGGCAGCGGCGCTCACGCGCTGGTCCATGGCACCGAGTTGGCGCCAGGCGCGGGCATGCTCCTCGCTGGCGGCATGCCAGCGCATGAATTCGCTGCGCTCGTCAGGTGTGCCGCTGCCGTTGTCGAGGCTGAGCTTCCAGGCAATGGCGGCTTCCAGCACCCGGGACGAAACCGGTGAACTGCTCACGTCGGCTCCCCGTACAGGGCCACGTAGCACTGGCGCATGCCCTGGGCGATGTACTGGCGCACCCGCGAAACCGAAACCCCCATGCGCTCGGCGATTTCGGCATGGCTCATACCGTCCAGGCGATTGTGCAGGAATGCTGCGCGGGCCTTGCTCGACAGCTTGCCTAGCAGGCGGTCGATGGCCTTGAGGTCCTCGAGGATCAGGTGTTGCACTTCCGGGGAAGGTTGTTCGGCTTCCGGCATCAGGGCCAGTTCGGCCAGGTAGGCTTGTTCTAGCGCGGCGCGGCGGAAGTGGTCGAACATCAGGCCCTTGGCCACGGCGGCCAGGAACGCGCGGGGTTCGCGGGGCGTATCCAGTTGCGCACGGCCGAGCAGGCGCACGAAGGTGTCCTGGCTCAGGTCTTCGGCACGTTGGCGGCAGGCCATGCTGCGTTGCAGCCAGGCGAGCAGCCAGCCGCGATGGTCGCGGTACAGCGCACCGACCAGATCGGCGTGTGGGCTCTGTGCAGAAGACAAGCAGCGTCCCCCCGGAACGAATGCATTAACTAACGATAATTATTCGCGATTGTTGCAGAGGGGAGGGGGTGGGTGCAATGGACGCTTATCGGATGGCCATCATGGAAAGGGCAGGTGGCCCATCCCCGGCAAGCCAGCTCCCACAGGAAACGCGTTGATTCTGGAACTTGTGCAGTACCTGTGGGAGCTGGCTTGCCGGCGATTGGCCCTGTCAGGTCAATACAAATCTACAGGCCGTGGTTGTGCACCTTGCGCCTGCGCCACCCGCGCAAGCGCTGCTCCAACTGCAGCGGGCTGTCCAGCTGCTGGCGCCGGGCCTGGCTGAACAGGATCAGCGCCAGCTCGGCGGTGACCAGGGCATCGGCGCTGGCATGATGGCGCTCCTCTACCTGCAGGCCAAACCGCGCCACCCAGTCATCCAGCCCGGCCTCGCGCAGCACTGTGTCGGGGTTGAGCATCGGCGCCAGCTCGGCAACATCCAGGAAAGGTGACTGCAAGCGATAGCCCAGGCTTTCCTTCAGCGCGCGGGCGAGCATGCGCTGGTCGAACGGCGCATGGAATGCCAACACCGGGCTGTTGCCAATGAAGTCGAGCAGGTCGAGCAAGGCCTCGGCCGGGTCGCAACCGGCAGCCAGGGCACTCGGGCCCAGGCCATGGATCAGCACGCTGGCGTTGGTCTTCTGCAAAGGCCGGTGCAAGGTGCGTTCGAATTGCTGGGCAAAGTCGATGGCGCCGTCTTCGATGGCGACGGCACCAACCGATAACACCTGGTCACGGTTGGTGTTCAGGCCACTGGTCTCCAGGTCAAGCACCACCCAGCGCTGCTCGCGCAGGGTACACACCCCCAATGGCGCTGGCTTGGGCAGCCGGGCCAGGCGCTGGCGCGTGGCGTGGTCCAGTTCCGGCGCACTGGGGCGCAGCCAGGCGAACAGGCTCATAGCTGGTACCGCAAGGCCAGGCTGCTTTGCAGGCGCTGGGCCTGGCGCAGGGACTCGCGCAGGATGCGCCGGTCCAGGTGGTTGAGGCTGTCCGGGTCCAGGCGGTTGGAATAGGGCAGGTTGTCGCGGGTCTGGCGCTGGTGCTGCTGCATGCGCGTTTGCTGGATGAAGTGGTAGGCCTCTTCATACGCTGCGCCATCCAGTACCTCGATCACGCCCTTGGCCACGAGCTGGCGAAGGCGCTCCAGGGTATTGCAGGCACCGATGCCGTTGGCCAGGGCCAGCAGCCGCGCAGCATCGACGAAGGGCGTCAGGCCCTGGACCTTGAGGTCGAGGGTGGCGGCCTTGTCGTTGCCCTGGCGGGTCAGAACGAACTCACGCAGGCGGCCCACCGGCGGGCGCTGACGCAGGGCGTTGTCAGCCATCATGCGCTGGAAAATGCGGTTATCGGCCACCTGCTCCAGCAGGCCCTGGCGCAGCTGCTCGCAACCTTGCTCGTCGCCCCACACCACGCGCAGGTCGAAATAGATGCTCGAGCCCAGCAGGTTCTCCGGGCTGGCTTCGCGGACAAAACCGGCAAAACGCCGCGCCCATTCACTGCGCGACAGGCACAGCTCGGGGTTGCCGGCCATGACGTTGCCCTTGCACAGGGTGAAGCCGCACTGGGCCAGGCACTGGTTGATGTATTGCGCCAGCGGCAGCAGGCGTGCGCGGATGGCGTCGGCTTCGGCGCCGTCGGCGGCTTCGAAGAGGATGCCGTTGTCCTGGTCGGTGTGCAGGGTTTGTTCACGTCGCCCTTCGCTGCCAAAGCACAGCCAGCTGAACGGCACGCCCGGGTCACCGCGCTCGGCCAGCGCCAGTTCGATCACCCGGCACACGGTGTGGTCGTTGAGCAGGGTGATGATCTGGGTGATCTGCGTGGATGACGCGCCATGGGCCAGCATGCGCTCGACCAGTTGGCTGATTTCGCCGCGCAGCGAGACCAGGGTATCCAGGCGTGGCGCATGGCGGATGGTGCGTGCCAGGTGCACCAGGTCGACCCGTTGCAGGGAGAACAGGTCGCGCTCCGAAACCACACCGCACAGGCGTCGGTTTTCCACCAGGCATACGTGGGCGATATGCCGCTCGGTCATGGCCATGGCTGCGTCGAAGGCGCTGGCCTGGGGGCTGAGGTAGAACGGCTGGGCGGTCATATGCCGCGCGATGGGCGCGCCCAGGTCGGCATCGGCCGCCGCCACCACCTGGCGCAGGTCGCGCAGGGTGAAGATACCGGTGGGGTAGCGCTGCGGGTCGACCACCACGATGCTGCCAACCTGCTGCTCGTGCATCAGTCGCACGGCGTCTCGCAGAGGCGTTTCGGGGCTGCACACCACCGGGTGGCGCATGGCCAGTTCACCCAGTGGCGTGTTCAGCGAATACTGGGTGCCAAGGGTTTCCACCGCGCGCTGGCGTACCTGCTGGTTGACCTGGTCGAGCAGGCTGCTGACCCCGCGCAGGGCAAAATCCCGAAACACTTCCGACATCGAGAACACGCGGATGAACGCGGCCTTGTTCAGCTGCAGGCAGAAGGTGTCCTCACCTGCCAGATGCTCGGTGCGTGTCGCCCGCTCGCCGAGCAGGGCAGCCAGCGGGAAGCATTCGCCACTGGTGATCTCGAAGGTAGTCTCCACACCAGGTTTGACCAGATGCTGGCGTTCGCCGACCACGCGGCCCTGCTTGACGATGTAGAAGTGCTCGACCGGCCCGTCGGCAGGTTTGACGATGCTTTCGCCGCTGGCATAGAAGCGCAGCTGGCACTGTTCGACCAGGTAGGCCAGGTGGCTGTGTTCCATCTGGTTGAACGGCGGAAAACGCTGCAGGAACTGCAAGGTGCCCTGGATGTTCTGCAGCACTGCTGTCCTGCCCGCCTGGGTGTAGGCGTCCTTTTTGCTCATGAAACTGACCGTATCGCTATGCCGAACTATATATCTATATATATAGGTGCCGGCCATGTTGTTCTCTGCCTCCATGGTCGGCTTGCGGCGGGATGGTGCCCATTGGACGTAAGTCTATGAGCGCCCCTGTCAAAGACCCGACGAAAGGCCAACCGGGTTACGCAAGTTCTGCGGTCCTAATGCTGAAGCGGAATTTTTTTGACGAGATGAGCATGCCTGAGCAACACGACATCCTGAGTGACGCCGAGCGCGAGGCATTGGCCCTCGTAAGTGCGCCCGTGGTTGCCAAGCCCTTGGTGCTGGTGGTGGATGACAATGCGGTGAATCGTGAGGCCCTGATCCTGTACCTGAAAAGCCGGGGGATTGACTGTGTCGGGGCGGATGGGGCCGAGGAGGCCAGGCTGTACCTGCACTACCAGCAAAGAATCGGCTTGATGATCACGGATTTGCGCATGCAGCCCGAGGATGGCCTGGACCTGATCCGGCAGATTCGCGAGTCGGAACGGGCGGCGTTGTCGATCATCGTGGTGTCGGGAGATACCGACGTCAAAGAGGCGGTGGACGTTATGCACCTGGGGGTGGTGGATTTTTTGCTGAAGCCGGTCGATCTGGACAGGCTGCTGGAGCTGGTGAAGAAAGAACTGCAGATCGGTTAGCTGAGGAGCCTGTTCCGGCCTCATCGCCGGCAAGCCAGCTCCCACAGGGACCGCACAGCGTTTGGGGCCTGTGCAGTCCCTGTGGGAGCTGGCTTGCCGGCGATTGGGCCGCAAAGCGGCCCCCTGTCGCAGATGTCGCTTACAGCCCGTTACGCGCCTTGAACTCGCGGCGACGGCGGTGCAGTACCGGCTCGGTATAGCCGTTCGGCTGCTTGCCACCTTCCACCACCAGTTCTACCGCCGCCTGGAACGCGACGTTGTCGTCGAAGTTCGGTGCCATCGGGCGGTACAGAGGGTCGCTGGCGTTCTGCTGGTCCACCACCACGGCCATGCGCTTGAGGCTTTCCAGCACCTGCTCCTGGCTGACCACGCCATGGCGCAGCCAGTTGGCCAGCAGCTGGGCCGAGATGCGCAGGGTGGCGCGGTCTTCCATCAGGCCGACGTTGTTGATGTCCGGCACCTTCGAGCAACCTACGCCCTGGTCGATCCAGCGCACCACGTAGCCGAGGATGCCCTGAGCGTTGTTGTCCAGTTCGTTGCGGATCTCTTCGGCCGACCAGTTGGTGTCGGCGGCCAGCGGGATGGTGAGGATGTCATCCACCGACGCGGGTGTGCGCGAAGCCAGTTCACGCTGACGCGCCTGTACGTCCACCTTGTGGTAGTGCAGGGCATGCAGGGTGGCTGCAGTCGGCGACGGCACCCAGGCGGTGTTGGCACCGGCCAGGGGGTGGGCGATCTTCTGCTCGAGCATGGCTGCCATCAGGTCGGGCATGGCCCACATGCCTTTGCCGATCTGCGCACGGCCTTGCAGGCCGGTGGCCAGGCCAACGTCGACGTTGTTGTTCTCGTAGGCACCGATCCACTTCTCGTTTTTCATGGCGCCCTTGCGCACCACGGCGCCGGCTTCCATCGAGGTGTGGATTTCATCGCCGGTGCGATCGAGGAAGCCGGTGTTGATGAACACCACGCGCTCGGCTGCGGCCTTGATGCACGACTTGAGGTTGACCGTGGTACGGCGCTCCTCGTCCATGATGCCGACCTTGACGGTATTGCGCTTCATGCCCAGCAGGTCTTCGACCTGGCTGAAGATTTCGGCGGCGAAGGCTACTTCCTCCGGGCCGTGCATCTTCGGCTTGACGATGTACACGCTGCCGGTGCGGGTGTTCTTGCGGCTGGTGTTGCCATTGAGGTTGTGCAGGGCGATCAGGTTGGTGAACAGGCCGTCCTGGATGCCTTCGGGGATTTCGTTGCCCTGGGCGTCGAGGATCGCCGGGTTGGTCATCAGGTGGCCAACGTTGCGCACGAACAGCAGCGAACGGCCGTGCAGGGTCACGCTGCCGCCGTTGGGCGCGGCGTACTCGCGGTCCGGGTTCATGGTGCGGGTGAAGGTCTTGCCACCCTTGCTCACGCTTTCGGCCAGGTCGCCTTTCATCAGGCCCAGCCAGTTGCGGTAGACGATCACCTTGTCGTCGGCGTCGACGGCGGCAACCGAGTCTTCGCAGTCCATGATGGTGGTCAGCGCCGATTCCATCAGGATGTCTTTCACGCCGGCGGCGTCGGTGCTGCCGACCGGGGTGCTGGCGTCTACCTGGATTTCGAAGTGCAGGCCGTTGTGCTTGAGCAGCACGGCAGTCGGCGCGGCGGCATCGCCATGGAAGCCGATCAGTTGGGCATCGTCACGCAGGCCGCTGTTGCTGCCGCCTTTCAGGGCAACTACCAGCTTGCCGCCTTCGATGCGGTAGCCGGTGGAGTCGACGTGCGAGCCGGCCGCCAGTGGCGCGGCCTCGTCGAGGAAGGCGCGGGCGAAGGCGATGACCTTGTCGCCACGTACCTTGTTGTAGCCTTGGCCTTTCTCGGCGCCGCCTTCATCGCTGATGGCATCGGTGCCATACAGCGCGTCGTACAGCGAACCCCAACGGGCGTTGGCGGCGTTCAGGGCGAAGCGGGCGTTCATCACCGGTACGACCAGCTGTGGGCCGGCCATGTGGGCGATTTCTTCGTCCACGTTCTGGGTGGTGGCCTGGAAATCGTCGGCTTGTGGCAGCAGGTAGCCGATTTCCTGGAGGAATGCTTTGTAGGCTACGGCGTCGTGGGCCTGGCCTTTGCGTGCCTGGTGCCAGGCGTCGATCTTGGCTTGCAGCTCGTCGCGCTTGGCGAGCAGGGCTTTGTTCTTTGGAGCGAGGTCATTGATGATCTTCTCTGCACCGGCCCAGAACTGCTCGGCGACGATGCCGGTCCCTGGGATGGCTTCGTTGTTCACGAAGTCGTACAGGACCTTGGCGACCTGAAGGCCACCGACTTGAACGTATCCAGTCATTGCTTGCCTCACTCTGCTCAGCTATTTCGCTCTTCTGTATTAAGCCTGTAGCGCTTCTCTAAACACGGCACCAGTGCATGCCCCCGAGTAAAGCCCCGAGCGGGGCTGGGTGCGGCCTGCCAGACCGGCTGGCAGACAGTGTGCGTATTTTCACAGGCGCCTTGGCAGACATCCAAACGACGTTTTGTAGTCCGCGCCACGGGATACTACATGAAGCAGTAGGCGGGGCAAAATCAGACTAAAAGCGCCGTTATGCGACCCGTTGGTCGCGTATGGTCACGCTGGGAGTGAGTATGTTCGCAAAAAACAGGTGGATTGTTCCAGATAAATCTTGAAACAGTACACGATTCGTTGTGCGGATTGCCCTGCGGCAGGTTGCCGCGCCTTGCCTATACTGAGTCGATCCCCCGATTTTCTGCCGCACGGCGCGGTCCGACACGAGGAAGGGCTTGTGGATCATCTTGTACTGACTGTGATTGCCCCTGACAAGGCCGGCCAGGTCGAGCGCATTGCCCAGTGCATCGCCGACCACAGTGGCAACTGGCTGGAGAGCCGCATGTCGCGCATGGCCGGGCAGTTTGCCGGCATCCTGCGGGTGGCGGTGCCGGCGGAAAACTACGACGAACTGGTGGCTTCGCTGCAGGGGTTGGCCCGATATGACATTCGTGTGCTGATCGCCGAGAGCGGCATCGAGCCGTCGTGCACCTGGAAGCCGATTGCCATGGAGCTGGTAGGGAATGACCGGCCGGGGATCGTGCGTGATATCACCCGCTTGCTGGCTGAATTGCAGGTGAACGTCGAGCGGTTTTCAACAGAAGTGCGGCCGGCGCCGATGAGCAGCGAGCCGTTGTTTCATGCAGATGCGTTGTTGGCTTTGCCGTTGACTCTACCGCTCGAAGAACTGCAGCAGCGACTGGAGAGCCTGGCGGATGACTTGATGGTGGAGTTGAAGCTGCGGCCGGAGGATTGATCCGAGATTGCCGGGGCCGCTTCGCGGCCCATCGCAACAAAAGTCCGCTCCCACAGGGTTTACTCTTTCCCTGGGAGGGGTGTCTTTGTTTCCCGATGGGCTGCAAAGCAGCCCCCTGCGGTTATCCCGATATCACGGGGAAGGCCCTGTGGATAACCTGGGGGTTCCCCTCTCCAGCCCAGGCCTCGCGCGCCTTGCACGGCCTTGATCAAAAAACACCCAAAAATCAGCAGCTTGTGCACAAAGCACGGGGACGAGGGTGTGGATAACCTTTGGAGATGTCTCTGCAGGCCACGAATCACAAGGCCTGCAGAGTTGTGATCATTTTCTGATCAACTACGCTTGCGCAAACTGACCCACGCATCGACGCTGTAAATCGCCAAACCTGCCCAGATGAACATGAACGCCACCAAGTTGCTCGACGACAAGTGCTCATCAAACAGCAGCACCGCCTGCAGCAGCACCAAGGTCGGCGCCAAGTACTGCAGGAAGCTCAGCGTGGTGTACGGCAAGTGCCGCGCGGCAGCGTTGAAGCACACCAGCGGCACCAGTGTCACCGGACCCGCAGCCATCAACCACAACGCTTCGCTGCTGGTGTAGAACGCGCCCTGGGCACTTGTCGCCGCCGGATGCAGTAACAGCCAACCAAGGGCCAGCGGTACCAGCATCCAGGTTTCCACCACCAGGCCCGGCAGCGCCGCTACCGGTGCCTGTTTGCGAATCAGCCCATAGAAGCCGAAGCTCAGCGCCAGTACCAGCGACACCCACGGCAGGCTGCCCACCTGCCACACCTGCTGAGCCACACCCACGGCGGCCATGGCCACGGCCAGCCATTGCAGCCGACGCAGGCGCTCGCCAAGGATCAGCATGCCCAGCAGCACATTGATCAGCGGGTTGATGTAGTAACCCAGGCTGGCCTCAAGCATGCGCCCGTTGTTCACCGACCATACGTAGGTCAGCCAGTTGCCGGCGATCAGCGCCCCGCTCAGGGCCAGGATGCCCAGCCGGCGCGGGTTGTCACGCAGTTCACGCCACCAGCCTGGGTGTTTCCATACCAGTAGCAGCAACGAGCCGAACAAAGCCGACCAGAGCACCCGGTGGACAATGATCTCCACCGCCGGAACGCTCTGGATTGCCTTGAAGTACAGGGG
Source organism: Pseudomonas sp. S1(2024) (assembly GCF_046557535.1). Classification (NCBI taxonomy): domain Bacteria; kingdom Pseudomonadati; phylum Pseudomonadota; class Gammaproteobacteria; order Pseudomonadales; family Pseudomonadaceae; genus Pseudomonas; species Pseudomonas sp. S1(2024). The sequence goes on along the minus strand of NZ_JBKGFP010000045.1, from coordinate 8,068 downwards.
GAAAAGACCCCAGATGATGTAGGCGCTGAGGCCTAGTAGGTACCCGCGACGCGGGTTTGCGGCGTGCATGCAGAATCCTTGCTTAGGTAGCTAAATAAAGCGACGCCTATTGTAGACAGAGGCGGGCGTGCTTCTAGAACAATTTCAGCGGCGCTTCATCCAGTGCGGCCATTTGCTCGCGCAGGGCGAGAATCTGGTCTCCCCAGTAGCGTGGCAGGCCGAACCAGGGGAAGCTCGGCGGGAATGCCGGGTCGTCCCAGCGCCGCGCCAGCCAGGCGCTGTAGTGCAGCTGGCGCAGGGCGCGCAGGGGCTCGATCAGGGCCAGCTCGCGTGGGTCGAAGTCGTGGAACTCGTTGTAGCCGTCGATCAGTTCGGCCAGTTGCCCCAGGCGCTCCTCGCGGCTGCCTGCCAGCATCATCCACAGGTCCTGTACCGCCGGGCCCATGCGGCAGTCGTCGAGGTCGACCACGTGGTACACCTCGTCGCGGTGCATCAGGTTGCCGGGGTGCAGGTCGCCATGCAGGCGGATGAGCTTGTGCGGGGTGCGGGCATAGATGTCCTCCACTCGCTTGAGCAGGTCGCGGGCCACCGATTCGAACGCCGGCAGCAGTTCGCGAGGGACGAAATCGCCTTCCAGCAGGGTATTCAGCGAGGCGTGGCCGAAGTTGTCCACAGCCAGCGCTTCGCGGTGCTCGAACGGTTTGCTGGCACCCACGGCATGCAGGCGGCCGAGCAACTGGCCAAGACGGTAGAGCTGGTCGAGGTTACCCGGCTCTGGCGCGTGGCCGCCGCGGCGGGGGAACAGGGTGAAGCGGAAGCCCTGGTGTTCGAACAGGGTGCGGCCGTCGTGCTGCAGCGGGGCGACCACCGGCACTTCGCAGTCGGCCAGTTCGGCGGTGAAGCTGTGTTCTTCGAGGATGGCCGCGTCGCTCCAGCGGCCTGGGCGGTAGAACTTGGCGATCAGCGGTTGCGCGCCCTCGATGCCCACCTGGTAGACGCGGTTTTCGTAGCTGTTCAGCGCCAGCACCCGGGCATCGCTGAGAAAGCCCAGGCTTTCCACGGCGTCCAGGACCAGGTCGGGGGTGAGGGTATCGAAAGGGTGGGACATGGTGGCTCCGGGGGTAGGCGGCGTGGGGGCCATGGTAGCGCGTTATGCCTGTACTGGCCTCTTCGCGGGTAAACCCGCGAACCGCGCAAAGCGCGGCCAGGCTATGCAGGAATCCCAAGCAATACATAAGAGGGATGAAATTGAACCCGCACCGAACTGCCTGCTGCCACCCGCTGCCCAGCCAACCAATCCGTCTCGGCAAACGCACACAACGTCTGCCCATTCCCCAACGCCAACCGGACCTCACCAGGCCCATCAGCCTCCGCCAGCACCTCCTCCACCGTCGCCCGTAGGCAATTGCTATCCGCTTCGGCCTGTTCCTCGTCGGCCAGCAACCTCACCCACCCCGCCTTGAGCAGCGCCACTACCGTCGTCCCCAGCGTCAGTTCTAGCCGTGCGGTGCTGTCGTGGGTGATCAACGCTTCGACCTCCAACCCTCCACCCAACGCCAGGCTGACGCGATCATGCCGTCCTTCGCGGCGCAGGCCGCTGACCTGGCCCTGCAACTGGTTGCGCGCGCTGGTACGCAGCATCAGCCGGCCGAGCAGGTCGAGGTCGCTGGACTCCTCGGCCGCTTCGAGGATTTGCGCCTGAAGGGCCTGCAGCCTCTGGTACAGGCGCAGCACCCGCTGGCCTTCCGGCGACAGACGGGCACCACCGCCACCACGCCCGCCGGTACTGCGCTCGACGAGGGGCTGGCTGGCCAGGTTGTTGAGTTCGTCGATGGCGTCCCAGGCGGCCTTGTAGCTGATGCCCGCAGCCTTGGCGGCGCGGGTGATCGAACCTTCTTCGGCAATGTGCTGCAGCAGCGCGATGCGCTGGGGGCGGCGGGCGATGTGCTGGGTGAGGTGGGGGGGCAGGGGCATGGGCATTTGGTCTTGTGGGGGCCTGAGGATGGATAGTGTGTAGGAGCGGCCTTGTGTCGCGAAAGGGGCGCGAAGCGGCCCCACGGATTCATGCCTTGGCAAATATCGCTGGGGCTGCTGCGCAGCCCGATCGCGACACAAGGCCGCTCCTACACCGGGCGATCCGCGCTTGCTCATACATACCCCGGCTTGGCCGTACGCGCCAGGCAATACACATCCACCCGCCGCGCACCGGCCTTGCGCAGCACTTCGGCAACCGCTTGCGCGGTCGCACCGGTGGTCAACACGTCATCGATAATGGCGACATGCTCGCCCGTCAGCTTGCCCCTGACGGTAAACGCCTGGCGCAAGTTGCGTCGCCTGGCCTTGGCGTCCAGTTGTTGCTGCGCAGGTGTCTCCCGTGTGCGCAGTAGCAACCGCTCGTCGCAACGTACCCCCACGTGCGACGACAGCCAGCGCCCGAGCATCCCCGCCTGGTTGAACCCCCGCTCCCGTAGTCGACGTTTGGCCAAGGGTACAGGCAACAACAGGTCGGGGCGCGGTAGCCCTTCGGTAAAGCGGTGCAGCAGCCCATGCGCGAGCAATTCGGCCATCAGGCGCCCCAAGGGCCACTGGCGGTTGTGCTTGAAACGGCTGATCAGCGTGTCCACCGGAAAGCCGAAATGCCACAGTGCAAGCACCTGCTCGAAGGCCGGTGCGCGGCGCTGGCATTGAGCGCAAGTCAGGCCGGCTATCGGCAATGGCAGGGCGCAGCGCAGGCAATGATCGCCCAGCCAGGGCAGTTCCTGCTCGCAGGCGACGCACAGCGGGTAGGCCTGCTCGGCAGGTTCATCGCACAGCAAACACGATTGGTTAATAAGTGAGCACTTGTAAACCAGCCTTTTCCAGTATGGTTGACAGTTCATAGGCCTTCCATGACTATGCGAGCTATCCGTGATGCGCTGGCGGGCTTTCCTGTCCCGGCGCCTGCTTCAGCCTAAACAAGGAAACGCCAATGAGCGCCAGCACAACTGCAACAACACGTCACGACTGGTCCCTGGCCGAGGTCAAGGCGCTGTTCCAGCAACCGTTCAATGACCTGCTGTTCCAGGCGCAGACCGTGCACCGCGCGCATTTCGACCCGAACCGCGTGCAGGTTTCGACCCTGTTGTCGATCAAGACCGGCGCCTGCCCGGAAGATTGCAAATATTGTCCACAGTCCGGCCACTACAACACCGGGCTGGAAAAACAGAAGCTGATGGAAGTGCAGAAGGTGCTGGAAGAAGCCGCCCGCGCCAAAGCCATCGGTTCTACACGCTTCTGCATGGGCGCGGCGTGGAAGCACCCGTCGGCCAAAGACATGCCCTACGTGCTGGAGATGGTCAAAGGCGTGAAGGCCATGGGCCTGGAAACCTGCATGACCCTCGGCAAGCTCGACCAGGAGCAGACCAAGGCCCTGGCCCAGGCCGGCCTGGACTATTACAACCACAACCTCGACACCTCGCCTGAGTTCTACGGCAGCATCATCACCACCCGCACCTACAGCGAGCGCCTGCAGACCCTGGCCTACGTGCGCGATGCCGGGATGAAGATCTGCTCCGGCGGTATCCTCGGCATGGGCGAGTCGCTGGACGACCGCGCCGGCCTGCTGATCCAGCTGGCCAACCTGCCCGAGCACCCGGAGTCGGTACCGATCAACATGCTGGTCAAGGTGGCCGGTACGCCGCTGGCCGAGGAAGAAGACGTCGACCCGTTCGACTTCATCCGCATGCTGGCCGTGGCCCGTATCCTCATGCCCAAGTCGCACGTGCGCCTGTCCGCCGGCCGCGAGCAGATGAACGAGCAGATGCAGGCCCTGGCCTTCATGGCTGGTGCCAACTCGATCTTCTACGGCGAAAAACTGCTGACCACCGCCAACCCGCAGGCCGACAAGGACATGCAGCTGTTCGCACGCCTGGGCATCAAGCCCGAAGCGCGTGAAGAGCACGCCGACGAAGTGCACCAGGCGGCCATCGAGCAGGCGCTGGTCGAGCAGCGCAGCAGCGAGATGTTCTACAACGCCGCGACAGCCTGAAATGGCCTTCGACTTGGCAGCGCGCCTGGCCGAACGGCGCGCCGCAGACCTGTATCGGCAGCGGCCACTGCTGGAAAGCCCGCAGGGGCCGGAAGTGGTGGTCGATGGCCAGTGTTTGCTGGCCTTCTGCAGCAATGACTACCTGGGCTTGGCCAACCACCCCGAGGTGATTGCCGCCTGGCAGGCCGGCGCCGAGCGCTGGGGTGTCGGTGGCGGTGCCTCGCACCTGGTGATCGGCCACAGTACGCCGCACCACCAGGTGGAAGAGGCCCTGGCCGAACTCACCGGGCGCCCGCGCGCGCTGCTGTTCTCCAACGGCTACATGGCCAACCTGGGCGCCATCACCGCGCTGGTGGGGCAGGGCGACACGGTGCTGCAGGACCGCCTGAACCACGCTTCGCTGCTGGATGGCGGGTTGCTCAGTGGTGCCCGTTTCAACCGCTACCTGCACAACGACCCGGCCAGCCTGGCCAGCCGCCTGGACAAGGCCGTAGGCAATACCCTGGTAGTGACCGATGGCGTGTTCAGCATGGACGGCGACCTTGCCGACCTGCCGGCGCTGGCCGATGTCGCCCGCGCTCGCGGTGCCTGGCTGATGGTTGACGATGCCCATGGCTTGGGCACCCTCGGCACCCGGGGCGGCGGTATCGTCGAGCACTTCGGCCTGGGCGTTGAGGATGTGCCGGTGTTGATCGGTACGCTGGGCAAGGCTTGTGGTACCGCCGGTGCCTTTGTGGCCGGCAGCGAAGAGCTGATCGAGGCGCTGGTGCAGTTCGCCCGCCCGTACATCTATACAACCAGCCAGCCACCGGCGCTGGCCTGCGCCACCCTCAAGAGCCTGGAATTGCTGCGCCGCGAAACCTGGCGCCGCGAGCACCTGGCCGCGCTGATCCGCCAGTTCCGTGAAGGTGCGCAGCAGATCGGCCTGGAATTGATGGACAGTCCGACGCCGATCCAGCCCATCGTCATCGGCGACAGCGCAAAGGCCCTGCGCCTGTCACGCATGCTGCGCGAGCGCGGTTTGCTGGTGACGGCCATCCGCCCGCCCACCGTGCCAGCGGGCAGCGCACGCCTGCGGGTGACATTGAGCGCCGCGCACAGCGGGGCGCAGGTGCAGCTATTGTTGAATGCATTGGCCGAGTGTTATCCACAGTTGGAGAGCGCCGATGCGTAATCGACTTGTTCTGTTGCCTGGCTGGGGCTTGGGCACTGCTTCCCTGGAGCCGCTGGCCGCCAGCCTGCGTGCCCAGGACGCCCGCCTGCAGGTAGAGCTGATGCCCTTGCCGGAACTGGCCCATAGCGATGTGCAGGCCTGGGTCGACCACCTCGACCGCAAGCTGCCGAGCGATGTCTGGCTGGGTGGCTGGTCGTTAGGCGGCATGCTGGCCAGCGCGCTGGCGCACAAGCGCGGCGACCATTGCTGCGGCCTGCTGACTCTGGCCAGCAACCCCAGTTTCGTGGCTCGCCCCGACTGGCCCCACGGCATGGCCGAAGACACTTTCGGCACCTTCCTCGACGGCTGCCGCAGCCATACCCAGGTCACCCTGAAGCGCTTCCGTACCTTGTGCAGCGACGGTGCCCTGCAACCGCGCACCCTGCTGCGTCAGCTGGGTGTCGGCGTGCCGGACACCGACCCGTTGTACCTGGCCACGGGCCTTGAGGTGCTGGCCAAGCTGGATACCCGCGAAGCACTGCAGGCCTATGGTGGCCCGCAGCTGCACCTGTTCGCCGGCAGCGATGCGCTGGTGCCGGCAGAGGCGGCAAAAGCGCTGAGCGAGCTGCTGCCCGATGTAGAAGTGGGCCTGGTCGAAGAAAGCTCCCACGCGTTCCTGCTGGAATACCCGCAGGAACTGGCGGCGGGCATCAAGAGTTTCCTGCATGAGAGTGGCGATGACTGACCTTTCCCGTCCGACCCTGCCCGGCGCGCTGCCCGACAAGCGCCAGGTAGCGGCCTCGTTCTCCCGCGCCGCAGCCAGCTACGACAGCGTGGCAGCCTTGCAGCGTGCGGTGGGTTCGAGCTTGCTGGAGCAGTTGCCGGAAGGCCTGCAGCCGTCACGCTGGCTGGACCTGGGCAGCGGCACCGGTCATTTCAGCAGGGCGTTGGCCGAGCGGTTCACCCAGGCCAGCGGCGTTGCGGTGGATATCGCCGAAGGCATGTTGTGCCATGCCCGCAACGAACAGGGCGGGGCGCTCTATCACGTGGCCGGTGACGCCGAGCGTTTGCCGCTGCGTGATGCCAGCGTCGACCTGGTGTTCACCAGCCTGGCCGTGCAGTGGTGCGACCAGTTCGCCAGCGTGCTGGCAGAAGCGCTGCGAGTGCTGCGCCCGGGCGGCGTGCTGGCCTTCAGCAGCCTGTGTGTGGGTACCCTTGATGAACTGCGCGCCAGTTGGCAGGCGGTGGATGGCCTGGTGCATGTGAACCGCTTCCGCCGTTTCGAGGACTATCAGCGCCTGTGCGCAGCCAGCGGCTTCGAACAGCTTGGGCTGCAGCGCTGCCCGCACGTGCTGCACTACCCGGATGTACGCAGCCTGACCCATGAGCTCAAGGCACTCGGTGCCCACAACCTGAACCCTGGCCGGCCTTCCGGGCTTACCGGCCGGGCCCGCATGCAGGGCCTGCTGCAGGCTTATGAGGCATTTCGCCAGCCCGAGGGGCTGCCAGCCACCTACCAGGTGGTCTATGGTGTGTTGCGCAAGCCACAGGCTTAAGGGGAGCGAGATGAGCCAGGCCTATTTTATTGCCGGTACCGATACCGATGTTGGCAAGACCACCATCGCAGCCGGCCTGTTGCATGCGGCACGGTTGCAGGGCATGAGCACGCTGGGGGCCAAGCCGGTGGCCTCCGGTTGCACGATGACGCCCAAAGGCTTGCGCAACAGCGACGCACAGGCGCTGATCGATGAAAGCACGATCAAGCTGCCCTACGAGCAGGTCAACCCGTTTGCCTTCGAACCGGCCATCGCACCCCATGTGGCAGCGCGCGAGGCGGGAGTAACGCTTGCCGTGCCGGAACTGTTGGCGGCGATGCGCAATGTGCTGCAACAAAATGCCGATTTCACCCTGATCGAGGGGGCCGGTGGCTGGCGCGTGCCGTTGTCGGGGCTGGAAAATCTGTCCGACCTTGCGGTGGCCCTGCGGTTGCCGGTGATTCTGGTGGTCGGTGTGCGGCTCGGCTGTATCAGCCATGCCTTGCTAAGCGCTGAGGCAATCGAGCGCGACGGGCTGCAATTGGCCGGATGGGTGGCGAACATCATCGAGCCGCGTACTTCGCGCCTGGAAGAGAACCTGGCCAGCCTGGCCGAGCGTTTGCCGGCGCCATGCCTGGGGCGGGTGCCCAAATTGAAGCAGGCCAGTGCCGACATGGTGGCTGAACACCTGCAGCTGGATCTGCTGGATTAGCCGTTTCCAGGCCCGGCCCTTTCGCGGGCTTGCCCGCTCCCACAGGTACAGCGCAGGGTCCAGATATTGTGCGGACCCTGTGGGAGCGGGCAAGCCCGCGAAGAGGCCGGTACAGGAATATCCAAGGCCTATCAAATGGCACCAGGCCATTAGGGATTTAAACGGGCCTTTTCACCCCTGGCCTGCTTTAATTGGGCCTGTTCGTCATCCAGCGTCAATGGAGTCCTGACATGGAAATCACCGGTAGCTCCGCCTATTACGCGGGCCTGAGCGCAATCCAGACCGGCCAGAACCGCGTCGATCAGGCTGCCAGCCAGATCGCCAGCACCACCGCCGAGCGTAGCGCCACCAGCCAGTCCAGCGATTTTCAGGCCGAACGCCTGCGCGCGGTCGACCGCAGCCAGCAGATGGACCTGGCCACCAGCACCGTGCAGCTGGCCGTGGGCAAACTCGAAGTCGAGCTTGGCGCAAAGGTCGCCAAGGCATCCGACGAAATGCTCGGCCGGATCATCGACACCTACGCCTGACAGGGCGCTCACCCGATTTACACGCAGCCCCTGTGGGAGCGGGGGGGGGGGGGGGGGGGGGGGGGGGGAGGGGGGGGGGCCGCCTGCTCGGACCTTTCTACTAGTCACCCCGAT
>NZ_JBKGFP010000044.1:0-80091 GCF_046557535.1 Pseudomonas sp. S1(2024) | reverse complement strand
GCTCAAGAGAACAGACAACAGAACCCCCCTTTCCCCCCTCCCCCTCCCTTCCCCCCCCCCCCCCCGCTCCCACAGGGGCGTCTTTATTTTTCAAGGCTTGGCATGAATGCCATTTTTCGTGGCGCAAATGGCACCATAGTCCATCCTTGACATAAGGCGGAGCTAAACGTAAGTTTCAAACAACTGTTTGATCGACGGCCGCCACGTGCTGGTCACCCCACAGAACTCACCTAGAGGTTCATCGCAATGCCTGATTACAAAGCCCCCTTGCGTGATATCCGCTTCGTTCGCGACGAGCTGCTCGGCTATGAGGCGCACTATCAGAGCCTGCCGGGTTGCCAGGACGCCACGCCCGACATGGTCGACGCGATCCTCGAAGAAGGCGCGAAGTTCTGTGAGCAGGTGCTGTCGCCGCTGAACCGCGTGGGTGACCAGGAAGGCTGCACCTGGAGCGAGTCGGGCGTTAAAACCCCGACCGGCTTCAAAGCGGCCTACGAACAGTTCGTAGAAGGCGGCTGGCCGAGCCTGGCGCATGACGTCGAGCACGGCGGCCAGGGCCTGCCGGAGTCGCTGGGCCTGGCGCTGAGCGAAATGGTCGGCGGTGCGAACTGGTCGTGGGGCATGTACCCGGGCCTGTCCCATGGCGCGATGAACACCATCTCTGCGCACGGCACCCCCGAGCAGCAGCACACCTACCTGACCAAGCTGGTATCCGGCGAGTGGACCGGCACCATGTGCCTGACCGAGCCGCACTGCGGTACCGACCTGGGCATGCTGCGCACCAAGGCCGAGCCACAGGCCGACGGTAGCTACAAGGTGTCGGGTACCAAGATCTTCATTTCGGCCGGTGAGCACGACATGGCCGACAACATCGTCCATATCGTCCTGGCCCGCCTGCCGGACGCACCGGCTGGCACCAAGGGCATCTCGCTGTTCATCGTGCCGAAGTTCCTGCCCAACGCCGAAGGCGGTGTGGGCGAGCGCAACGGCGTGAGCTGCGGCTCGATCGAACACAAGATGGGTATCCACGGCAACGCCACCTGCGTGATGAACTTCGACGGCGCTACCGGCTACCTGATCGGCCCGGCTAACAAAGGCCTGAACTGCATGTTCACCTTCATGAACACCGCTCGCCTGGGTACCGCGCTGCAAGGCCTGGCCCACGCCGAAGTCGCGTTCCAGGGTGGCCTGAAGTACGCCCGTGAGCGCCTGCAGATGCGCTCCCTGACTGGCCCGAAAGCACCGGACAAGGCTGCTGACCCGATCATCGTCCACCCGGACGTGCGTCGCATGCTGCTGACCATGAAGGCCTTTGCCGAAGGTAACCGCGCGATGGTGTATTTCACTGCCAAGCAGGTGGACATCGTCAAGTACAGCCAGGATGAAGAAGAGCGCAAGAAGGCCGATGCCCTGCTGGCGTTCCTGACCCCGATCGCCAAGGCGTTCATGACCGAGGTCGGCTTCGAAGCAGCCAACCATGGCGTGCAGATCTACGGTGGCCACGGCTTCATCGCCGAATGGGGCATGGAGCAGAACGTACGGGACAGCCGCATTTCCATGCTGTACGAAGGCACCACCGGCATCCAGGCCCTGGACCTGCTCGGCCGCAAGGTGCTGATGACTCAGGGCGAAGCGCTGAAGGGCTTCACCAAGATCGTGCACAAGTTCTGCCAGGCGCAGGAAGGCAACGAAGCGGTCAAGGAATTCGTCGAACCGCTGGCGGCGCTGAACAAGGAATGGGGCGAGCTGACCATGAAAGTGGGTATGGCCGCCATGAAGGACCGCGAAGAAGTGGGTGCGGCCTCGGTCGATTACCTGATGTATTCCGGCTACGCCTGCCTGGCCTACTTCTGGGCCGACATCGCCCGCCTGGCGGCCGAGAAACTGGCTGCCGGCACCAGCGAAGAAGCGTTCTACACCGCCAAGTTGCAGACCGCGCGCTTCTACTTCCAGCGCATCCTGCCGCGTACCCGTACCCATGTGGCGACCATGCTGTCGGGTGCCAACAACCTGATGGCGATGGACGAAGAACACTTCGGCCTGTCGTACTGATCCTGCCGCTGTAAAACGAACCCGCCTGCCTTCACCGGCAGGCGGGTTTTTGCATTTTGGGGCTGCACGCGATCCCTGTGGGAGCGGGCGTGCCCGCGAACACCGGCAAAGCCGGTGCCAGCCACCGCGTCGCCTGTTTCGCGGGCATGCCCGCTCCCACAAGCGATAGCGTGCAGGCCGAAACTTCCTGTTCTTCCCTCCTGAAACTCAACTGTTCATGTGCACTGCCGATGAAGTAAGGGCACAATGCCACCATTGATCTGCCGGGTTGGAGATTACCCTTGTTTCGTTTTAACGCTGTTCGCGCGAGTCACTTCCTGCCTTCGCTGATTCTTTTGCTGGCAGGACTCGCCGCGGCCTATGTGAGAGACCTCAGTGTCTTTTTCACATCGCTGTTCAACGTCCTGCCCACCTTGGTCCTGCTGCTGGGTGGCGCCTACTGTGCGGTGTACCGTCGCCAGCGCGAGCTGTTCCTGATGCTCACGGTGTACATCGCCTACTACCTGCTCGACACCCAGACCGACTTCTACCGTGACCATGGCCGCGTTCGCGAGGACGCGGCGGTGATCTTCCACCTCGTGTGCCTGCTGCTACCCGCCCTGTTCGGGCTGTATGGTGCCTGGCAGGAGCGCACCCACCTGCTGCAGGACCTGGTCGCCCGTGGCGCCGTGCTGTTCGCCGTGGGTAGCGTGGCGGTGGCCCTGGAGCAAAGCTACCCCCAAGCACTACTGACCTGGTTGGCGGAAATCCGCTGGCCAACCTTGCATGGCCAATGGATGAGCCTGATCCAGATGGTCTATCCGTTGTTCCTCGGCGTGTTCATCCTGCTGGTGGTGCAATACCTGCGTGCACCACGGCCGCTGCACGCTGCGCAGGTGATGGGCCTGCTGGGCATCTTCTGGATGTTGCCGCAAACCTTCATCCTGCCGTTTACCCTGAACATCATGTGCAGCCAGGTCATGCTGATGATCGCCGCAGCGGTGGCGCACGAGGCCTACCAGATGGCTTTCCGCGACGAACTGACCGGCCTGCCGGGGCGCCGTGCGCTGAACGAGCGCATGCACCGCCTGGGACGCAACTATGTGATCGCCATGACTGATGTCGACCACTTCAAGAAATTCAACGACACCCACGGCCACGACGTCGGCGACCAGGTGCTGCGCCTGGTCGCCAGCCGTCTATCCAAGGTAACCGGGGGTGGCCGTGCCTACCGCTATGGCGGCGAGGAGTTCGCCCTGGTGTTTGCCGGCAAGACCGCCGAGGAATGCGTGCCCCATGTGGAAGCCGTGCGCGAAATGATCGCCAACTATGTGATGCACCTGCGCGACCAGCACAACCGCCCGCAGGATGATACCGCCGGGCGCCAGCGGCGGGCGGGCAGCAGTGGGGGTACGGTGTCGGTCACCATCAGCATCGGTGTGGCGGAGCGCCATGCCGATCATCGTAACCCCGAAGCGGTGCTGAAATCCGCTGACCAGGCGCTGTACAGCGCCAAGGGCGCAGGGCGCAATTGTGTCATGGTACATGGGCAACAAGCGCAGCGAGGGGCGGTGCGCACGGCGTGACCGAATTAGACTGTACGGTCTATTGATGACCCTATGTCTCGTAAAAGTTGTTCGGTTACACTGCCTGCAACCCAGTGTCGCGGTTCCCCGAGACCGCTCCGACCCGACTAGCGAGAGGTTGTCATGGCTGAATATAAAGCGCCCCTGCGCGACATGCGCTTCGTACTGAATGAAGTCTTCAACGCGGCCGAGCAGTGGGCGCAGTTGCCCGGGTTGGCCGAGGTTGTCGATGCCGACACAGCCATGGCCGTGCTGGAAGAAGCCGGCAAGGTTACCGCCAAGTCCATCGCACCGCTCAGCCGTGCCGCCGACGAAGAGGGCTGTCACTGGGAAAACGGCGCGGTAAGTACCCCAGCCGGTTTCATCGAGGCGTACAAAACCTACGCCGAAGGCGGTTGGGTGGGTGTGGGTGGCGACCCGCTGTTCGGCGGCATGGGCATGCCCAAGGTCATCTCGGCCCAGGTCGAGGAAATGGTCAACGCCTCAAGCCTGTCCTTCGGCCTGTACCCGATGCTGACTGCTGGCGCCTGTCTGTCGATCAATGCCCACGCCAGTGAAGCGCTGAAGGAACAGTACCTGCCAAACATGTACGCCGGCGTGTGGGCCGGTTCCATGTGCCTGACCGAGCCGCACGCCGGTACCGACCTGGGCATCATCCGCACCAAGGCCGAGCCCCAGGCCGACGGCAGCTACAAGGTCAGCGGCACCAAGATCTTTATCACCGGCGGCGAGCACGACCTGACGGAGAACATCATCCACCTGGTGCTGGCCAAGCTGCCGGACGCACCGGCGGGGCCTAAAGGCATTTCGCTGTTCCTGGTGCCGAAGTTCCTGGTCAATGAAGATGGCAGCCTGGGGGCGCGCAATCCGGCCACCTGCGGCTCGATCGAGCACAAGATGGGTATCCAGGCCTCGGCCACCTGCGTGATGAACTTCGATGAAGCGGTCGGCTATATCGTCGGTGAGCCGAACAAGGGCCTGGCGGCCATGTTCACCATGATGAACTACGAGCGCCTTGGCGTTGGTATCCAGGGCCTGGCGTCGGCCGAGCGCTCCTACCAGAATGCCGTGGAGTACGCCCGCGACCGCCTGCAGAGCCGCGCCCCGACCGGGCCACAAGCCAAGGACAAGGCCGCTGACCCGATCATCGTCCACCCGGACGTGCGCCGCATGCTGTTGACCATGAAGGCGCTGATCGAGGGTGGCCGTGCCTTCTCCAGCTACGTGGCCATGCAGCTGGACAGTGCCAAGTTCAGCGAAGACACCGCCGTGCGCAAGCGCAGCGAAGAACTGGTGGCACTGCTGACGCCGGTTGCCAAGGCCTTCCTCACCGACCTGGGCCTGGAGTGCGCGGTGCACGGCCAGCAGGTGTTCGGCGGGCATGGCTACATTCGCGAATGGGGGCAGGAGCAACTGGTGCGCGATGTGCGTATCACGCAGATCTACGAAGGCACCAACGGCATCCAGGCCCTCGACCTGATGGGGCGCAAGGTGGTGGCCAGTGGTGGGGCGTACTACCGGCTGTTCTCCGACGAGATTCGCCAGTTCATTGCCAGCGCGGGTAGCGAGCTGGATGAATTTGCCAAGCCGTTGGCTGCCGGTCTCGATCAACTCGACGGGCTGACCGAGTGGGTGCTGGAACAGGCCAAGGGCAACCCGAACGAAATCGGAGCGGCTTCGGTCGAGTACCTGCATGCCTTTGGTTATGTCGCCTATGCCTACATGTGGGCATTGATGGCGCGGGCGGCGAAGGCGGGTGAAGGGGATGAGGCGTTCTATAGGGGCAAGCTGGGTACGGCGCGGTTCTACTTTGCGCGGTTGCTGCCGCGGGTGGATTCGCTGGTGGCTTCGGTGAAGGCGGGGAGTGAGTCGTTGTACCTGCTGGATGCCGAGCAGTTCTGACATTTTTGGGGCTGCTACGCAGCCCTTTCGCCGGCAAGCCGGCTCCCACCTCGACCGCATTGGCTTCAAGTCATGTGCAGTACCTGTGGGAGCTGGCTTGCCGGCGAAAGGGCCGGTACAGGCGACAGATTTGCCAAATTTGGGAATGAATCCCCTTTGTAAGCTTTTTCCTACACGACGCGGTGACTTTTCACCACTGTTCTCAGATTGGATCCACGGCTATTCTTTACCACATGGACGTTGCGCAGGAAGCGCAAAGGACAGATCAAGGACGACGACGAAGGACCACCTGCCAGGATGGCGGGGCGATACGGATGTCACAGGGAAACAGTCTGGAAAACCCCGCTTCGGCGGGGTTTTCTTTGTGCGCGTGTTTTTTCAGCCCAGCACATCCAGCGGTGATGCACCCAACAGGCGGGCGTCCGTCTCTTCCTCCAGCAGCGTGCGCAGCAGCTCCACAGATGCCTGCTGGCGTTGGGCATCGCGGAACACCAAGCCAACCTTCAGCGGTACCCGTGGTTCGCTCAATGGCTTCCACAGCAGCCCCTGGTCATCCTCGGCGGCCTCCTTGGCCCGCCCCGGCAGGATGGTGGCCAGCGCGGTATGGGCCAGGCTGTCGAGAATCCCCGCCATGTTGTTCATCTCTGCCTGCACCTGCGGCCGACGCCCCTGGCTGGCCAGTTGCGCCTGCCAGATCTGGCGGATCTGGAATTCCTCGCCCAGCATCAGCATGGGCAGCTCGGCGGCCTGGCGAATGGACACCTTCTTGAAGTCCTTTAGCGGGTGGGTAGCCGGGATGACCAGTTGCAGTTCATCTTCATAGAGCAGCAGACCATGCAGCCCCGGCTGGCGTGGCGGCAGGTAACTGATACCGATGTCCAGGCTGCCATTGAGCAAGCGCCGTTCGATCTCCAGCCCTGACAATTCGTAGATCTGCACCACCAGGTGCGGCTGTGCCCTGCGCAGGCGTTCGAGCAGCTGCGGCACCAGGCTCGGCCGCACGGTCTGCAGCACGCCGATGGCCAAGGTACGCAGCGACTGGCCCTTGAAGTTGCGCATGGCCTCGTGGGCGCGCTGCAGGCCATCGAGCAACGGCAGGGCGTGGTTGTACAGGGTGTGGGCGGCCAGAGTCGGCAGCAGGCGCTTGTTGCTGCGTTCGAACAGGCTCAGGTCGAGGCTGTGCTCCAGCTGGCGGATCTGCTGGGAAAGCGCTGGCTGGGACAGCGACAGGCGCTCGGCGGCGCGGCCCACGTGGCCTTCTTCATACACCGCGACGAAATAACGCAGTTGGCGAAAATCCATAAGTGATACTTATCGAAAATGCTGGAAAAACGAAATGGTCGAAACCCCTCGCGAGGCCTAGTCTATCGCCGTATTCCAACGGGTTACAGCGATGAATCGATCGATTGTTACTCCGGATGAAAAACACTTTTGATAGGCAAGGCAAAATATCGAGTGCCGCACCAAGACCGCACCGTGACCGCCCCTGTCGTGATTGGTTGGAGCCCTGATGAACCTGTTCAACCTGCGCCGCCCGGCCCCTGCCGCAGTCGCCGAGCCCAAGCGTGCGCCGGTGATCGTGCCGGAAGCGCCACAGCTGTCGCGTGAGCGCCTGATGCCCAGCACCGAACGCGCAGCGCAGGTATTCGTGCGTGGCCAGGGCTCCTGGTTGTGGGACAACGAAGGGCATGCCTACCTGGACTTCACCCAGGGTGGTGCGGTCAACAGCCTGGGCCACAGCCCCAGTGTGCTGGTGAAGGCGCTGGGCAGCCAGGCCCAGGCGTTGATCAACCCGGGCTCGGGCTTCCACAGCCGTGGCCTGCTGGGGCTGGTCAACCGCCTGTGCCAGAGCACCGGCAGCGACCAGGCCTACCTGCTCAACAGCGGCGCCGAAGCCTGCGAAGGTGCGATCAAGCTGGCGCGCAAGTGGGGCCAGCTGCACCGCAACGGCGCCTATCACATCATCACCGCCACCCAGGCCTGCCATGGCCGCAGCCTGGGCGCGTTGTCGGCGTCCGACCCGCTGCCGTGCAACCGCTGCGAGCCGGGCCTGCCTGGCTTCAGCAAGGTGCCATTCAACGACTTGGCGGCGCTGCACGCCGAGGTGGACTCGCGCACCGTGGCGATCATGCTCGAGCCGATCCAAGGTGAGGCGGGTGTCATCCCGGCCACGCAGGAATACCTAAAGGGTGTGGAAACGCTGTGCCGCGAACTGGGCATCCTGCTGATCCTCGACGAGGTGCAGACCGGCATTGGCCGCTGTGGCGCGCTGCTGGCCGAGGAAACCTACGGCGTGCGCGCCGATATCATCACGCTGGGCAAGGGTTTGGGCGGTGGCGTGCCGCTGGCGGCCTTGCTGGCCCGGGGCACGGCGTGCTGCGCCGAGCCTGGCGAACTGGAAGGCAGCCACCATGGCAACGCGCTGATGTGCGCCGCCGGCCTGGCCGTGCTGGATACCGTGCTGGAGCCTGGCTTCTTCACCCAGGTGCAGGACAACGGCCGCCACTTGCGTGAAGGCCTGAGCCGGCTGGCCGGGCGCTATGGCCAGGGCGAAGTGCGCGGGCAAGGCCTGCTGTGGGCCCTGCAGATGAAAGAAAACCTGGCCCGCGAACTGGTGGCGGCTGCCTTGCACGAAGGCCTATTGCTCAACGCACCGCAGGCGGATGTGGTGCGTTTTTCGCCAGCGCTGACCGTGAGCAAGGGCAACATCGACGAAATGCTGCTGCGCCTGGCCCGTGCCTTTGCCCGTCTGCATGCCCAGCAGCAGGCCCGCCGCGAAATGCCAGCCTAGCGGCTTGGTGACATCGAGAATTCTACGAACCGTCTGGCGTTCCTGCGCATCGCCCTTGGCCTGTCTCATTCGGCCCGGGGCGTTTTTTTTGCCTGTTGAACCTCTGTGGCGGACGGCTAGTCTCTGATGTAACCCCTTCAGGAGAGACTCGCATGGACTTTATACGCATCATCATCGCCATCATCCTGCCGCCGCTGGGCGTTTTCCTGCAGGTGGGTTTTGGCGGGGCGTTCTGGCTGAATATCTTGCTGACCTTGCTGGGGTACATTCCGGGGATCGTGCATGCGGTGTACATCATCGCCAAGCGTTAGCCTAACAGGGCCTCATCGCCGGCAAGCCGGGCTCCCACAGGACTGCGCAGCGCTCAAGGCCTGTGTAATACCTGTGGGAGCTGGCTTGCCGGCGATTGGGCTGCAAAGCAGCCCCAAGATGCTCAGCCCCCCAACACCCGGCAATAGAATTTCCATTCTTCTTCCAGCGCATGCGCCAGGTTCTCCGCCTTGCGGAACCCATGACGCTCCCCCGCATAGAAGTGCCCTTCGGCTTCTATCCCGTTAGCCTGCAGTGCCGCCAGCATCGACCGCGTCTGCTCCGGCACCACCACCGCATCCAGTTCGCCCTGGAAGAAAATCACCGGTACCTTGATCTGCCCCGCATGCAGCAGCGGCGTACGCTGGCGATAGCGCTCGGCATCCTGCAGCGGGTCGCCAATCAGCCAGTCCAGGTAGTCCCCTTCGAACTTGTGGGTGGCCCGGCCCAGGGCAACCGGGTCGCTGACCCCGTACAGGCTGGCACCGGCGCGGAACACATCATGGAACGCCAGGGCGCATAGGGTGGTGTAGCCGCCCGCACTACCGCCACGGATGAACGCCTTGCGGCCATCGATCAGCCCGCGTCCGGCCAGGTATTCCACCGCTGCGCAGGCATCGGCCACATCGCTTTCGCCCCAGCGCAGGTGCAAGGCCTGGCGGTATTCCCGGCCATATCCGGAGCTGCCCCGGTAGTTGAGGTCGGCGACGGCGAAGCCGCGTTGGGTCCAGTACTGGATGCGCGGGTCGAGCACGGGATAACAGGCCGAGGTCGGCCCGCCATGGATGAACACCACTAGCGGCGCGGCCCCAGGCGAGCGGGCTGCCGGGTAGAAGAAGCCATGGGCGCGGTGGCCGTCACTGCCGTAGTGGATCGACTGCGGCAGGCTGATATGCCTTGCCGGCAGCACTTCGGCGCCACCAGCCAATACGCTGACCTCGTGGTTGCTGCGGGCGATGGCGATGACCGCCGGCGGGCTGATCGGCGAGGCGGCTATCGCGTACAGGTGTTCTGCATCCATGGCCAGGCTGCGAAAGCGCGTGTAGGCGCTGGCGAAACGCTCCAGGCGGCCATCGGCTGTACGCAGCCCCAGTTGCCCGAAGCCCTCTTCGAACCAGCTGGCCAGATAGCTTCGCGGCCCCAGCGCCAACCAGGTACTGGCGCCCAGTTGCCAGGGGGCTGCGGCGTGGTCCGCCGGTTCGGCAGGCAGGGCCTGCCAACGGCCATCGACCTCGCCCCAGGGTTGCCAGAAGCCATTGCGGTCAGACAGGCAGTAGAGTCGGCCTTCGCTATCGAAGCGCGGCTGCTGCAGCGATTCGTCAGCGCCGGCCACACATTGCGCGGGCCCCCAGTGGCCACTTGCATCACGTGTGCGGCACATCAGCCTGGTGACGGTCCAGGGTTGTGCCGGTCGGTCCCATTCGACCCACGCCAGGCGCTGGCCGTCGGAACTTACCGTAGGCGATGCATAGAAGTCGGCTCCCTCGGCGAGCACTTCGCGGGCTTGTTCACCCAGGGCGACCAAGCGATGCTCGACCCGTTCGCCATGCTGCTCCTCGACCGCCAGCACCAGGCCGTCGTGCCACTGCACATCGCCGTAGCGGCAGCTGGCATCATCGGTCAGGGCGCGCGGTGCTGCGCCTTCCAGGGCCTGGGTATAGACCTGCTGGTCCTTTTCGTTGACGAACAGCAGCCCATCGCCACCCAGGCAAAAGCTGCCACCGCCGTATTCGTACACCCGGCTACGCACGCTGAAGCCATCGGGGGTCAGGCAGCGGGCCTGCTGGTGCTGCCAGTGCCAGATGCGACAGGCACCATCGGCCGGGCGAAACTCGTTCCAGAACAGCCCCGCAGCGCTGACCTTGAGTTCGGCGAAGTCGGTGCCGGCCGCAACAGCCTGGGCCGCGCTGAACTCAGCCGCGGACGATGACACGGGAGTTTCGTTCATTGCGGAAGGTCATCTGTTCAATGGTGAGCTGGGCGCTTTCCGCCTCCTCGCGGGCCTTGAGGATGATGCCGTGGTCGGCCGACTTGGCGCACACCGGGTCGGCGTTGCTGGCATCGCCGGTGAGCATGAAGGCCTGGCAGCGGCAGCCGCCGAAGTCCTTTTCCTTCTCGTCGCAGGAACGGCAGGGTTCGGGCATCCACTCATAGCCACGGAAGCGGTTGAAGCCGAACGAGTCGTACCAGATGTGGTGCAGGTCGTGGTCGCGCACGTTGGGGAACTGCACCGGCAGCTGGCGCGCGCCGTGGCAGGGCAGGGCGGTGCCGTCCGGGGTGATGGTGAGGAACAGGCTGCCCCAGCCATTCATGCAGGCCTTGGGGCGCTCCTCGTAGTAGTCCGGGGTGACGAAGATCAGCTTGCACGGGTTGCCCTCGGCCTTGAGCTTTTCCCGATACTCGTTGGTGATGCGTTCGGCCCGTTCCAGCTGCGCGCGGGTTGGCAGCAGGCCCAGCCGGTTGAGGTGGGCCCAGCCGTAGAACTGGCAAGTGGCAAGCTCGACGAAGTCGGCTTCCAGGGCGATGCACAGCTCGATGATGCGGTCGATCTTGTCGATGTTGTGCCGGTGAGTGACGAAGTTGAGCACCATCGGGTAGCCATGGGCCTTCACCGCACGGGCCATTTCCAGCTTTTGCGCAAAGGCCTTCTTCGAGCCGGCCAGTAGGTTGTTGACCTGCTCGTCACTGGCCTGGAAGCTGATCTGGATATGGTCCAGGCCGGCCTTCTTGAAGTCGGCGATGCGCGCCTCGGTCAGGCCGATGCCCGAGGTGATCAGGTTGGTGTAGTAGCCCAGCCGGCGGGCCTCGCCGATCAGTTCGGCGAGGTCCTGACGTACCAGCGGTTCTCCGCCGGAGAAACCGATTTGCGCGGCACCCATTTCCCGGGCTTCGGCCATCACCTTGAACCACTGTGCGGTACTCAGCTCCTGGCCCTGGGCTGCGAAGTCCAGTGGGTTGGAGCAGTACGGGCACTGCAGCGGGCAACGGTAGGTCAGCTCGGCCAGCAGCCACAGCGGCAGGCCGACTGCGGGCGTGGGCGGTAACTCAGGCGAGGACGATCCAGTGTTCGGCACGGGCCACCTCCATGAACTGCTCGATGTCATCGGCCACTTCCGGGACACCGGGGAACTGTTGTTCGAGTTCGCTGATGATCGCGGCAACGTCGCGTTGGCCGTCGATCAGGCCACCGATCAGGGCCGCGCTGTCGTTGAGCTTGATCATGCCCTCGGGGTACAGCAGCACATGGCCCTTTTGCGCCGGCTCGTACTGGAAGCGGTAGCCGGGGCGCCAGGCTGGCACTTGATTACGGTCGAAACTCATAGGGTGATCCCTTTGTGCCACACCCGTTCCTGGGTGACGGAGTGATAGGGCGGGCGGTTCAGCTCGTAAGCCATGCTCATGGCGTCGAGCATGCTCCAGAGAATATCCAGCTTGAACTGCAGTATCTCCAGCATACGCTCCTGGCCCGCGCGGGTGGTGTAGTGCTGCAAGGTAATCGCCAGGCCATGCTCCACGTCACGCCGGGCCTGGCCCAGGCGGGTGCGGAAGTATTCATAGCCGGTCGGGTCGATCCACGGGTAGTGCTGCGGCCAGCTGTCCAGGCGCGACTGGTGGATCTGCGGGGCGAACAGCTCGGTCAGCGAGCTGCTGGCCGCTTCCTGCCAACTGGCCCGGCGGGCGAAGTTGACGTAGGCGTCCACGGCAAAGCGTACACCGGGCAGTACCAGCTCCTGGGAGCGCAGCTGGTCCGGGTCCAGGCCCACGGCCTGGCCCAGGCGCAGCCAGGCTTCGATACCACCGTCCTCGCCGGGCGCGCCATCGTGGTCGAGCAGGCGCTGGATCCACTCGCGGCGTACTTCGCGGTCCGGGCAGTTGGCCAGGATCGCGGCATCCTTCATCGGGATGTTGACCTGGTAGTAGAAGCGGTTGGCTACCCAGCCCTGGATCTGTTCGCGGGTGGCGCGACCCTGGTACATCGCCACGTGGTACGGGTGATGGATGTGGTAGTAGGCGCCCTTGGCGCGCAGGGCCTGCTCGAATTCGGCAGGGGACATTGGCAGTGCGTCGCTCATTCGGCTGGCTCCTGTATAGCTGAGTCTCGGCTCACCTCGCCCCCTGTGGGAGCGGGCGTGCCCGCGAACACCGGCGAAGCCGGTGCCATACACCGTGTTGGATTTTTCGCGGGCATGCCCGCTCCCACAGGGGGTTGTGTAACTCGCAGACCTTTTTACAACTCGATACTCATGCCATCAAAGGCCACTTCCACACCCCGGCGCAGCACTTCGGCACGCTCGGGTGAATCTTCGTCGAGAATCGGGTTGGTGTTGTTGATGTGGATAAGTACCTTGCGCTGGCGCGGGAAGCCATCCAGCACCTCCAGCATGCCGCCGGGGCCGTTCTGCGCCAGGTGGCCCATCTCGCGGCCGGTGCGGGTGCCCACGCCACGGCGCTGCATTTCATCATCTTCCCACAGGGTGCCGTCGACCAGCAGGCAGTCGGCGCCGTGCATCATCGTCAGCAGCTTGTCGTCCACCTGGCCCAGGCCCGGGGCGTAGAACAGCTTGCCGCCGGTGCGGGTGTCCTCGACCAGCAGGCCAAGGTTGTCGCCCGGGTGCGGGTCGAAGCGGTGCGGCGAGTAGGGCGGCGCGGCGCTGCGCAGGGGGAACGGGGTGAAGCGCAGGTTGGGGCAGGCGTCGATGACGAAGCTGCCTTCCAGCTCGATGCGGTTCCACTGCAGGCCGCCGTTCCAGTGGCTGAGCATGTTGAACAGCGGGAAGCCGGTGGTCAGGTCCTGGTGAACCATGTCGGTGCACCACACCTGGTGCGGGCAACCTTCGCGCAGGCTGAGCAGGCCGGTGGTGTGGTCGATCTGGCTGTCCAGCAGGATGATGGCGTTGATGCCGGTGTCGCGCAGGGCGCGGGCCGGCTGCATCGGCGCAAAGGCCTGGAGCTGGGCGCGGATATCGGGCGAGGCATTGCACAGCACCCAGTGCACGCCGTCGTCGGACAGGGCGATGGACGACTGGGTGCGTGGCGTGGCCCGCAGGGTGCCGTCACGCAAGCCCTTGCAGTTGACGCAGTTGCAGTTCCACTGTGGGAACCCGCCGCCGGCGGCGGAACCGAGAACCTGGATGTACATGGCCACTCTCTCTGCAGAAACCGTAGCGAAAAAACGAAAACGCCCCGGCAGGCCGAGGCGTTGAACCGTAAGCCGGGCTTAGCGGTTGGCGAAGTACATGGTGACTTCGAAGCCGATGCGCAGATCAGTGTATGCAGGTTTGGTCCACATGGAATTACTCCTTCCGGATGAGGGGGTGGGTTTGTCAGCTACTACTTGGGTACCGCCATTGGCTGGAGGTTCCCAAGGTTGGGATTGCGCTATCTTACAAGAAAAATTTGTACCGAAAGGTTAATTATTCGAAAACTCCGTTGCGGTTTTCGTAACAATCATGGGTTTGTACCCAGCCAGGAAGTATCTGGTGCGACTGCGTTGGCAAGGCATAGCCAAGTGGAATCTTTATCGAGCAAGTGGTTCAGCAACTGGTCCAGATCCGTCTGCCGCGTTTTCAGGATAGACCTGCGCAGTGCATCCAGCCTGCCGGGTTGTGTGGCCAGGAATGTCTGCCACGCCCATTCGGCGACTTCCGCGTTGCCCATCGCCGGTTCATCGAATTGCGCGGCCAGGGCCTGACCAGCGGCAGGGGCCAGGGTAACGCCCTGGCGCAGCAAGGTGAGCAGGTGGTCGAGGATCTGTACCTGGCTGGCATGAGGCGACTGGACCCCGAACAGCAAGCCGCCGACCCCCTCGACCTGACGAAAGGTACTGAACACCGCATAGCCGAGTTGCAGTTCTACCCGTAGCCGTTGGTAAACCGGCCCTTGCAGCAACTGCGCGAGCAGACGGCCAGCGGCTTCCATGGCCGCTGGCAGTGGGCAGAACAGCAGCAGGGCATGCTCACTGCCGGGTACTTCGGCATGTTGCCAACGGTGGTTGGCTAAGGCGGGCAGAGGGCCAGGCGCTGAGCCTTGCCCAGGGCAGTGCTGCAGCACGGTGCCCAATGCGTTCAGGGCGCCATCGTCGAAGCCGGCAGCCAGGCCGTGCCAGCGTGCTTGCTGCCACAGTTTGTCGAGATGCGTCTGTGCCAGGGTGCAGGCCGCAGCAGGTGCAGGCGTGGCGCCCAGCACGGCGTCGGGCAGCTGCTTGAGCAGGGCCCGGATGGGAATCAGTGCCGGAGGCTGCGTCGAACTCGGCAGCCAGCTTCCTGCCGGGGGCTTGAGCATCAGTGCCAAGGCCTGTTCCACAGTGCGCAATACCGCTGCCGGCAGCCCGGCGCAGCGCAGTTGCCAATATTCGCCAGCGGTACTGAACTGCAGCTGCACCGATACGCGCTCGCAGCGCTCCTGCAGGGGGTGCAAGGCGCGTTCGAGCAGCACATGCAGGCGCTGGCGCAACGGCGAAGGGACATGCCAGCGCAGGTACAGCGCCGCGTACTGACGAGCACCAGGCAGCTGGTCGCTGACTTTCAGTGCCGCTGGCAGCGGGTGCGGCCTGGCATCAGGCAAGTCGGCCAGGAGCAAGGGGTCGACTGCGGGCATTTGCCAATGCCCATGTGCGCGGCCCGGCAGGCCTTCCAGCAGGGCACGGAGCGCCTGCAAGCCTTGTGTGTCCAAACCGCTGAACGGCTGGCCGGCGCTGTCCCGGCGGGCCAGCTCAAGCGCACTGGCACTGCGTTCGCGGCTTTGCTGCAGCAGCTCGAACTCGGCACTCAATTGCTCAGGGGCGGCCTGGCGGATGAAGCCGAACCAGCCCTGCAACAGGGCATCGGCTTCCTCTGGGCAGGCGTCCTCGCTCAGCTTCAGGTCAATGTGCCACAGCAACTGCCCGGCGAAGGCATACAGCGCCTCGGCCTTGAAGCGTTGCAGCCAACCACGCTGGCGAAGCGCATGCAGCCAGGCGCCCGGGCGGCTATCGCCGAGGCAGGCGATGAGCAACTCAAGGGCCTGCTCGGCACCTGCCGGCAGGTTTTCGTGGCTGAACAGCAGGTGCGTGTCGGTCGCCGATAAAGGCGGTGGCAGAGCTTGTGGCACCCGTTCACCTGTTGCGAACAGCTTGGCATGCTGCCGGCCCAGTAATTCCAGTTCATCCAGCGATTGCGGGCCGCACAGGCTCAGGGTGACCTGGCCGCCTTGGTAGAAGCGCTGGTGAAAGCCACCGAGCGCTTGCTGGAAGGCAGGATCCTGCAAGGCCAGGGTGTGCCGGTTACCGGCATGAAAAGCGCCCAATGGATGGCCGGGCGCTGCCGATTGCAGCAAGGCGAACTGCTGCTGGGCCTGCGGGCTGCGCGACCAGGCAATGAACTCGGCATGGATTACTTCGCGTTCGCGGCGTTGGCGCTCGATACCCAGGTCTGGCTCGGCCAACATCTGGCACAGACGCTCCAGCCCCCCGGCCAGGGAGCTGGGCGGGACCTCGAAGAAGAAGTCGGTGGTGCGTTCGCGAGTGCTGGCATTGACCTGGCCGCCGAGGGCCTGCACGTAGCGCATCAGGCCGTCGTCCAGAGGGAAGCGCGAGGTGCCGAGGAAGAACAGGTGCTCCAGGAAGTGGGCCAGGCCGGGCCATCTGGTCGGCGCGTCGTGGCTACCCGCGTGCACCCGCAGGGCCGCGGCCGAGCGCTTCAGGCGCGGGGCGTGGCGCAGGGTCAGTTGCAGGCCGTTGGCGAGGGTGAGGTGGCGGGTGGCGTCAGGCATGGAAACTCCGGGGCAGGTGTTCATGCTAACCCATTTGTGTTGGCAGGCTTGGCCCTATCGCCGGCAAGCCGGCTCCCACAGGGACTGCACATGCCTTGAAACCGGTGCGGTCGAGGGGGGATCTGGCAAGCCGGCTCCCACAGGGACTGCACATGGCTTGGAACCGGTGCGGTCAAGGTGGGAGCTGGCTTGCCGGCGATTGGGCCGCACAGCGGCCCCTGTCAGCCCTTACGCAGGTGCAGCTCCTGACGCAGATCGCTCAGGTAAGGAAACGCCGCCCGCCCCTGCACCACCCGCTCATGCTCCAGCTCCGCCAACAACTGGCATTCGTCCCGCCCGGCCATGGCCAGCAGGCTGCCATCCGGGTCGATGATGCTGCTCTGCCCGCAATACTGGATCTCGCCTTCCGAGCCGCAGTAGTTGGCATACACCAGGTAGCACTGATTCTCCTGCGCCCGCGCCCTCACGGTCACCTGGCAGATGAAGTCGTACGGCGACATGTTCGCCGTCGGCACCAGGATCAGCTCGGCACCGTCCAGCGCCAGGCGCCGGGCATTCTCCGGGAACTCGATGTCGTAGCAGATCAGCAGGCCGACCTTCCAGCCATCCAGCTCCACCACCGGGAAGTGAACGGCACCTGCGCTGAACATCGAGCGGTCCAGCTCGCCGAACAGGTGGGTCTTGCGATAGTTGCTCACGCTGCGGCCGTGACTATCGATCAACTGCACGCTGTTGTAGATCGCGCCATCATCGCCACGCTCCGGATACCCGTAGACGATGGCGATGCGGTGCGCCTGGGCGATTTCCACCACCTCCATGGCCGCCGGGCCATCGGCGGCCTCGGCCAGGCGCTCGACCTGGGCCAGGCCGATGTTGTAGCCGGTCAGGAACATCTCCGGGCACACCAGCAAACTGGCGCCGCGTTCGGCCGCCAGTTGCGCCTGGTGGCGCAACCGTTGCAGGTTGCCGGGCACGTCGAGTGGCTTGGGCGAGCCCTGGAACAGAGCGATACGCATGCTGCCTCCTTGTCTCAGTCCGGCAGGGCGATCGGGCCGATTTCGTCGAACACGTCGCCTGGACCGGGGTTGTCCGGGTGGGTGCGGCCACCGAAGTGGTTCATGATACCCCACACCGCATTCAGCGATGTCTGTACCGCGCCTTCCACCCAGGCCGGCGTCCACGACACGTCGTCACCAGCGATGAACATGCCGCGCTGTTCGGCAGGCATGTCCTGCTGCATGAAGTGCGCGTACATGCGCTGGTTGTAGCGGTAGTGCCCAGGCAGCGCGCCCTTGAAGGCGCCGAGGAAGTGCGGGTCGGCCTCCCAGGAAACGGTAATCGGGTCGCCGATGATGTGCCCGGCGATGTCGGTCTTCGGGTAGATCTTCTTCAGTGCGTCCAGGGCCAGTTGCACGCGTTTTTCCACCGGGTGCGGCAGCATCTTCAGCGCATCGCTCATCCACGAGTACGACAGGCAGATCACCCCCGGCTTGTCGTCACCGTTGTCGAACAGGTAAGTGCCGCGGGTGAGGCGATCGGTGAGGGTCATGCTCATCAGGTCGCGGCCGGTTTCCGGGTCTTTGTCTTTCCAGAACGGCCGGTCGACCATGACGAAGGTCTTCGACGACTGCATGTAGCGGGTGCGGTCCAGGGCCATCCACATCTTTTGCGAGAACAGCGATTCCTCGCAGTCGATCTGGGTGGTCAGCAGCCAGGTCTGGCAGGTGGCGAGCACGGCACTGTAGTGACGGGTGTCGCCCCAGTTATCGGTGACCGCCAGGCGGCCATCGGCGGCGCGGGCGATGCGCTTGACTCCGGTACGCGGTGCGCCGCCATGCAGCCCGCTCAGGCTGGTGCCTTCCGGCCAATGCACGCAGCGCTCCGGTACATGGCGCCAGATGCCTTGCGGTACCTGCTCCACACCGCCGACTACCAGGTGCTGGTGGTCGTCGCAGTTGGTCATCACCACGCGGAAGATTTCCAGCATCGAGTTGGGGAAGTCCGAGTCCCAGCCGCCGGTGCCGAAGCCGACCTGGCCGAACACTTCGCGGTGCTGGAAGCTCAGCTGGGCGAACGAGCGCGAGGTGGCGACGAAGTCGTAGAACGTGCGGTCGTCCCACAGCGGTACCAGCTTGTTCCAAAGCTCTTTCAGGCGCGGTACGTCACGGTCGCGGATGGCCTGCTGGATGTCGGCGAACTGGGCACCGCTTTCCAGCGCGTCGGCCCAGGCATCGGCCACTTCGTGGAACAACTTGGGCAGGTCGGTAGGTGATTCGGCGTAGTAGGTCTGGCCTTCCAGGTCGATCACAGTGCTGCCCGAGGCCGGGGTCAGCGGGTTGGGGAACGGTTTGGTCTCCAGGCCCAGCTTGTCCACGTAGTGGTAGAAGGCAGTGGACGACACCGGGAAGCGCATGCCACCCAGTTCGGCGATGATCCCGTCAGTGCCGTTGAAGGTTTGCGAGCGCAGCCGGCCACCCAGCTTGGATGCTTCGTACACCACCGGCTTGAGGCCCAGCTTCATCAGCTCGTAGGCCGCCACCAGGCCGGCGATACCGGCGCCCACGATTGCCACTTCCTCACCATGGCGCTCGGCCGGGATGCTGCCCAGGCCTGCGGGGTGTTCCAGCCAATCGTCGAAGGCGAAGGGGAAATCCGGGCCGAAGATGGTGACGGGTTTTTTACCATCGGCGGGGTGGCGGTTTTTCTTGTTCATGAAGTGACCTTGCCAGAGAGGCTGCGCAGCGGGCGGAGCCTGAGTATAGGAGATGCCTGGGGGCCATTTTAGGGAGTAGGGTGTTCGTTATTAAGGTGCAGATTGTTGTCTGAATGTAGCTTGTATCGTCGAAATGTATAAGCAAGATAGCTTTATGACGAGCAGGAGACCTACCAATCTCAAGCACAGCATCGGCCCCCTGTGGGAGCGGGCGAGCCCGCGAAGAAGCCCCCGCGGTGTATGGCACGGGCTGCGCCCGTGTTCGCGGGCACGCCCGCTCCCACAGGGTCTGCGGCGGGCTTACCAGGGTGTGATCAGATAGTTCCTACACCCATACCGGGAAATAAAGAATTACCCTACGCCCCCTATCGCCTCGGTCTGGCATCGCGGGAATCGCTTCATCGTTAACTTCACTGGGTCGCCGGAAATTCGGCGATCGGGCGTGAGAACCCGCGGACCATTCTGGAGGCGCACTGCTATGGCAGCTGTGCGCGGGCAGGCTTTGCCTGGCCGGGTACGCGCCTCCAAGTTCGCCGGTTCTCACCTCGTGCATGGCTGCCACCCAATTCCCGTGAGAAGGATGCGATTGGCCGCCGATCACCCTTGTGATTTGGAGGCTATACCATGACCAAACGCTTACCCGACCAACCCGAAAAACTGAAACCCACCGCAGAAAAAACCTTCTGCAACTGCGAATCCAGCCATCCGCCATTATTCGCCATACGCCCCGACATCGACGCCGCAGACGCCTTGGTCCACGCCTGCCTGCTGGCCCGTGGCCTCAATCAGATCGCCACCGACTACGCCCAGCATCACGCCCCCGAGCGCAGCCGTGACATTGTCTGGTCGATGCAGCATTCCGCCGAAAGCCTTTCGGCGATTCTGGAAGGCCTGCTCGACGGTCAGGAAGCCTGACCGCCAGCCAGGTTCAGAACGGCTGCCCGCGGTCCACCTTGCTGCTGAGAATGATCGACGTGGTGGTCTTCTCCACCCCGTCGACACTGCCGATCTGGTCGAGCAACTGGTCCAGTTGCTCGGGCGAATCCGTACGCAGCCAGGCCACATAGTCGAACTCGCCGCTCACTGCGCACAGCTGCTGTACCTGGCCCATGGCACTCAGGCGCCGCACCACCTCCTTGCCCGAGCGCGGCTGCACCTTGATCCCCACATACGCCTGCAGCCCACCCCCCATCACCCGCTGGCCCAGGCGCACGCCATAGCCGGAGATGACCTTGTTCTTCTCCAACCGCTCCAGGCGCGAGTTGACGGTGGTGCGGGCGATACCCAACTGGCGGGCGAGGGTGGCGACGCTTTCGCGGGCGTTTATCTGCAGCAGGGCGATCAGCTGGCGATCGATTTCATCCAGCGTGATGGAGCGGGAATCCGACATGGCGAGTCTCTACGGTTGGCCCGCTAGCCTAGCCAGCCAGTGCTGGCCAGAGCAAGGGCAGTCACAGCTGGCCACGCTGACGCGGTCCCTTGTGGGAGCGGCCTTGTGTCGCGAAAGGGCTGCGCAGCAGCCCCAGCAATATTTGCTCAGTGCCGAAATTCCGGGGCCGCTTTGTGGCCCTTTCGCGACACAAGGCCGCTCCTACAGCCGCCGCGCCGGCATGTAAGCATCGGGCGCAATGGCAGAACTGCTCGATTGGTGCGGCAGGTCGAGGTGCGGTCCAGGGTGGGATAGGGCTCACAAAATCTAACGATTTATCGCTGTCTAGATAGCCATGCCTGAGCAGAGAATGGCCCTCTCACGAACGTTGTGTTTCGGAGGACGAGGATGCCAGCCTACCACCTTGCATCAGCTCCCTCATTGCGCAATACTGCCGACAACAACTAACCCTCACGACCGGCGTGGCATGACCATCTGGTTGGAGGGGGAAAAAGCCGGCTTAAGCCGGTTTTTTCGTTTCTGGAGTGCAAAAAATGCAGAGAAAGCTTGATTCTGAGCCTCTGCGCACTCGTATCTATATCGACGGCTACAACTTCTACTACGGCTGCTTGCGCGGCACACCGTACAAGTGGCTCGACCTGCTACCTCTCTTTGAAAAGCACATCTTGCCTTCCATACTGGTCACGGACAGCCATGGCCAGATCAGGGCATGGCGGCTCCTGGAATCCCCCTCGATCAAATATTTCACGGCAAAGATCATCGAGTCGGTCGCCCGTGCTGGCGATTCGGTGTCGTCACAAGCTCGCTACCACACCGCTTTGCGCAAGCTGCATGACGGTCGAATAGAGCTCATCGAAGGTTATTACGCCGTCAATAAAATGAAGGTGAAGATCGTCGACCCTGAAAATCCGGACAAGGCTCCGCGTGAGTGCCAGGAAATCCAGGCCTGGAAGGTGGAGGAGAAACAGAGCGACGTGAATCTGGCCCTCCAGGCTTACCATGATTCGATCACGGGGCAGGTTGACCATGCCGTCATCGTTACCAACGATACTGACATCGCTCCTGCACTTCAGATGATTCGTGCTCACACAGATGTGCGGATTGGCGTGGTTGTGCCGACGTCGGGGCAAAACCGCTCGGCGAATACCGACCTGATCAAGTTTGCGCACTGGAAGCGAGAGCACATCAATTCAGGCGAGCTTGCGGCCTGTCAGCTACCGAGAGTGATTCCAGGGAGGAAACCAACCATCAAGCCGGAGTCCTGGTATGGGCAACCTGAACTGCTGCAGGAAATTCTGGATTTGGCCATTCCTGTACGCGGAAGCAGGGCGGCAGCGTTCAAGTGGATGGAGCAGCCCAATCAGTTCCTCAGTGGTGAGCGGCCGATAGAGCTGGTGGAAACTGCCGAAGGTGCGACACGGGTTCTTCAGTACATACAAAGCTGGATAGCCCAGCAAGATGAGTTGCCCTAGTCAGGAGAACATGGCGACTGCAGTCCCCGAAAAGACAAAGGCCTACGTTCTGCAACGTAGGCCTTTGATTATCTGGTGGGCCCACACGGACTCGAACCGTGGACCAAAGGATTATGAGTCCTCTGCTCTAACCGACTGAGCTATAGGCCCTCAGTAAGTGGCCGGATTATAACGAGGGTTTCGCACCTGTGCCATCTGAAAGATCCGATAGTGCTATGCGAAGAAACGTCGCCGCGAATTCGTCAGGTGGCAGGGGCAGGCTGACGATGTAGCCCTGGATCTGCTCACAGCCTTCTGCCGCCAGGAACCGTTGCTGGGCCTGGTTTTCCACGCCCTCGGCAATGATGGTCAGCTGCATGCTGCGGCCCAGGGCGATGATGGCGCGGGCGATGGCGGCGTCATGAGGGTCGTCGGGCAGCCCGCGGATGAACGACTTGTCGATCTTGAGAATGTCCAGTGGCAGGCGCTTGAGGTAGCTCAGCGATGAATAACCGGTGCCGAAATCGTCGATGGCCAGCTGCACGCCCAGTTTCTTCAGCTGGTACAACACGGCCAAGGCTTCCTCTGCCTGGCTCATGATGAAGTTTTCGGTGATTTCCAGCTGCAGGTCACCGGCTGTGAGCTGGTAGTGCTTCAGCAACTGTTCGATGCGCCTGGCAAGGTGGGGATGGCGCAGCTGGGCGCCGGCGAGGTTTATCGACAGCGGGCCGAAGGGTTCGTAGTGCATCTTCCAGGCCTGCATCTGCCGGCAGGCCTGCTCCAGTACCCAGTCACCGATCTGGAGGATGGTGCCGTTCTCTTCCGCCAGGTGAATGAAGTGCTCTGGCGGCACTTCACCAAAGGTCGGGTGGCTCCAGCGTATCAGCGCTTCGGCACCGACCAGGCTCTGTGTCTTGAGGCTGAGCTTGGGCTGGAAGCACAGGCTCAGTTCGTTGCGCTCGATGGCGCGGCGCAGTTCGTGCTCCAGGGCGATGCGTTCGCTGGCCTGGGCGGTGAGGTCGAGGGTGTAGGCTTCGACGCGGTTACGGCCCTTGGCCTTGGAGCGGTACATGGCGGCGTCGGCGTTGCGAATCAGTGTTGCAACGTCGGTACCGTCCTGTGGATAAAGGCTGATGCCGATGCTGGCGCTGGTGAAGAACTCATGCTCGCCAGCCTGGAATGGCGCGTTGAAGCAGGTCAGCAGCTTGTTGGCGATGGCGCTGGCGTCACTGGGTTTGTGCAGGCCGGGCAGCAGGATGATGAACTCATCGCCACCCAGGCGGGCCACGGTGTCGACATCACGCACCTGCTCTTTCAGGCGTTGGGCGATGCCCTTGAGTAGCAGATCGCCGACCGGGTGGCCGAGGCTGTCGTTGATGTGCTTGAAACGGTCGAGGTCAAGGAACAGCACCGCGCCCTTGCGGTTGGAGACCTGCGCGCAGGTGAGCGCGGCCTGCAGGCGGTTCTCGAACAGGGCACGGTTGGGCAGGCCGGTCAGTGGGTCGTGGTGGGCCTGGTAGTCAAGCTTGGCCTGGGCGTGCTTGAGGCTGGAGATGTCGGCGAACACAGCGACGAAGTGGGTAATCTCGCGCTCGCTGTTGCGCACGGCGCTGATGGTCAGCCAGCCGGGGTACAGTTCGCCGTTCTTGCGCTTGTTATAGATCTCGCCTTGCCAATGGCCTTCATCGGTCAGCTGGTGCCACATGGCGGCATAGAACGCACTGTCGTGCTGGCCGGAGGCGAGCAGGCGTGGGGTCTGACCGAGGGCTTCGATCTCACTGTAACCGGTGATTTCGCTGAAGGCGCGGTTTACGGCACTAATGTGCTGGTCGATGTCGGTGATCAGCACGCCTTCGGCGGTGTTCTCGAACACGGTGGCGGCCAGCTGCAGCTTTTCCTGCATCAGATGGCGCTCAGTGATGTCGCGGGCGATGGTCAGTATGCAGTCGTCGCCAGCAATCGGCAGCGGCCGTGCAGAGAGTTCGCAGAGGCGAATCTGCCCGTCGCTGCGGCGCAGGTGGCACGTGAAGTCGCGTACGAAGCCGTCGCGTTTTAGCTGTTGGACCAGACGCTTGCGCTCGTTGAGGTCGACCCAGATGCCCAGGTCCAGCGAGGTCTGGTCGATGGTCGGGCTGAGGTCATAGCCGGTCAGGCGGCAGAAGCCTTCGTTCACTTCGAGCAGCAAACCGTCGCTCTGGCGCGACAGCAGCAGGCCATCGGGCGAGGCATGGAAGGCCTTGGCGAATTTCTCTTCCGAGGTTTGTAGCTGCTCCTGGGTTTCCTTGAGCTGGCTGATATCGCGTACCGCCACCACCAGCGCGAGGTTGCCGTCGAGTTCAAAGGTTTCGGCCGAGGTCAGGCCGGTGAAGAGTTGGCCGTTGCTGCGGCGGAAGCTCATTTCCAGGTTGCGGATACCGCCTTGGTGCAGGCGTTCGAGCAGCCGCGGGCCGTCGCCTTCGACGCCCCACAGGTTGAGCTCGGTGGCGGTGCGGCCAATTACCTGGCTCGGGGTGAGGCCGATCTGCTCTTCGAAGGCCTCGTTCACCTCCAGCAGGCAGCCATCGCTGTGGCGGGCGATCAGCAGGATGTCGGGGCACTGCTGGAACACCGAGGCGAACTTCTGCTCGGACAGGCGCAGGGCGTCCTCGGTGCGCTTGGTCTCGCTGATGTCGATCATCAGGCCACGCATCACCGGCTGGTGGCCATGCTCGATCATGCTGACGATGTTGCGTACCCACAGTGGCTGGCCATCGGCCCTGATCACCCGGTAGTCGAGGCTGTGGTCGCGGCCGGCGGCAGTCTCGCTGTCGCAGTAGGCCTGGGCCCAAACGGCATCCTCCGGGTGCAGGATGCTGCGCCAGAAGCCAGGTTTGAGCCAGTCGGCCAATGGGTAGCCGAGCAGGCCTTCTGCGTGGGGCGAGACGTAGCTGTAGGTGAAGTCGTTGGCGTCGGCCTCCCAGGCTATGGCGGACAGGCTCTCGACCAGGCTGCGATAGTGGTACTCGCTGCTGCGCAGTTCCTGCTCCAGGGCGATGCGCCGTGAAATTTCCGAACTGAGCCGGCGGTTGATGCGGATGACCGCTGCCAGCACGGCCATCAATACCAGCACCGTGGGCAGGCCATACACCAGCAGGTCCGACCAGAACATCCGTTGGTCGACCACATTGCCCACCCAGCGTTGCTGGATCTGGCTGACTTCGCTGCTGCTCATGTCGGCTATCACTTTGTCGAGAATGCCGACCAGTACTTTCTTGTCGCGCGGGGCGGCCATGGCCAATTGGTAGCGGTAGGGCGTTTCGCCGCTGACGTAGAGGCCGTCGAGCTTGAGCTGGCGCAGGCTCCAGATGCTTGAAGCGAGGTCACCGACCACGGCGTCCACTTCGTCGGTGGCCAGGGCCTGCAGGGTAGAGCTGACGTTAGGCAGGGCCACCAGGTTGAGGTCTGGGTGTTGGGTGCGCAGCAGTTCGTGCGGGGCGTAGTTTTCGACCACGGCAATCTTCAGGCCGTAAAGGTCGTCCAGGTTGCGCGGCTGTGCACCGCCTTTGTGGGCGAGGATAACGATGGGAAAGTCGAGGTACGGCCGGGTGAAGGCCAGGTAGCCTTGGCGCTCGGGGGTGGACATGATGCCGGGCAGCAGGTCGATGCGGCTTTCGCGTGCCTGCGCCAGTACCTCGGTCCAGCTGCTGGGTTCGACCGGTTTGAGCGTCACGCCCAGGCGTTGCTGGATCGTGGCGATGTAATCGGCGGCCAATCCCTGGTACCGGCCCTCCTGGTCGCGAAACTCGAACGGTGGCCAAGAGGCGTCTACACCCAGGCTTAGCTGCGGGTGGGCAGCCAACCAGGCTTTCTCCTCGTCTGTCAGGGTCAGGGCGCCGGCCGCTGTGTTCCACAAAATCAGGAGCAGCAACAGGATGGCCGGCATCAGCGGCATAGCGGCCTCACATTCAAGTGGTATGAAGTCGAGTGTAGACGGGCATTGCTGTAGGTGTGCGGTGGAAGGACGGGCTTTGTGTTCTGGCTGTCGGAAGGGGAAGGTAATGAGGAAATGGGGCTGCTGCGCAGCCCATCGCCGGCAAGCCAGCTCCCACAGGGATCGCGCAAGGCTGAAAGGTGGCGCAGTACCTGTGGGAGCCGGCTTGCCGGCGATGAGGCCAGAACAGGCAGTGGAAGGGCCGGAAAAGAAAAACCCCGGCCTGGGCCGGGGTTTTGTCTTCACTCGTCGAGGAAGGAGCGCAGATGCTCGCTGCGAGTCGGGTGGCGCAGTTTGCGCAACGCCTTCGCTTCGATCTGACGGATCCGCTCGCGGGTCACGTCGAACTGCTTGCCCACCTCTTCGAGGGTGTGGTCGGTGTTCATGTCGATCCCGAAGCGCATACGCAGCACCTTGGCTTCGCGGGCGGTCAGGCCCGAGAGCACGTCACGAGTGGCTTCCTTGAGGCTTTCGACCGTGGCCACGTCAATCGGGGACTGCATGGTCGAGTCCTCGATGAAGTCGCCCAGGTGCGAATCTTCGTCGTCACCGATCGGGGTTTCCATGGAGATCGGCTCTTTGGCGATCTTCAGTACCTTGCGGATCTTGTCCTCAGGCATTTCCATGCGCTCGCCCAGCTCTTCCGGGGTCGGTTCGCGACCCATTTCCTGCAGCATCTGGCGGGAAATACGGTTGAGCTTGTTGATCGTCTCGATCATGTGCACCGGAATACGGATGGTGCGCGCCTGGTCGGCGATCGAACGGGTGATCGCCTGGCGGATCCACCAGGTGGCATAGGTCGAGAACTTGTAGCCGCGACGGTATTCGAACTTGTCCACCGCTTTCATCAAGCCGATGTTGCCTTCCTGGATCAGGTCGAGGAATTGCAAGCCACG
Organism: Pseudomonas sp. S1(2024); assembly: GCF_046557535.1. Classification (NCBI taxonomy): domain Bacteria; kingdom Pseudomonadati; phylum Pseudomonadota; class Gammaproteobacteria; order Pseudomonadales; family Pseudomonadaceae; genus Pseudomonas; species Pseudomonas sp. S1(2024). Next base: position 53,303 of record NZ_JBKGFP010000044.1, on the reverse strand, counting down.
GTTGGTGTACTTCTTGGCGATGGAGATCACCAGACGCAGGTTCGCCTCGACCATTTCTTTCTTGGCGCGGCGGGCCTTGGCTTCACCGATCGACATGCGACGGTTGATTTCCTTGATCTCGGCAACGGTCAGGCCGGTTTCGGTCTCAAGGTCGATCAGCTTCTGCTGGCAAGCGACGATGGCAGCGTCCTTTTCACCCAGGGCGGCAGCCCATTTGGTGTTGCGCTTGGCCAGGTCACCGCTCCAGGTCTGGTCGGTTTCGTTGCTCGGGAACATGCGCAGGAAGTCGGCACGCGGCATGCGGGCGTCACGCACGCACAGCTGCATGATGGCGCGTTCCTGCTGGCGCAGGCGGTTCAGGGCGTCACGAACACGCTCTACCAGTACCTCGAACTGCTTCGGTACCAGCTTGATCGGCATGAACAAATCCGCCAGGGCCTGCAGGGCGTCGATGCTTTCCTGGTGGGTGCGACCATTCTTCTTCAGAACCTTGTTGGTGGCCTGAAGCTGGTCGTTGACCGCGCCGAAACGCTGACGGGCGACTTCCGGGTCCGGGCCGCTCTCGGCCTCTTCCTCGTCGTCACCGCTTTCGGATTCGTCCTCGTCGTCGTCGGACTCTTCCTTCGCAGCGGCGGCCTTGGTGCCCGGGATCGGCACTTCTTCGGTCGGCGCGGCGATATTGTCGTCAGGATCGATGTAACCGCTGAGAACGTCCGACAGACGGCCGCCTTCGCTGGTGACACGGTCATATTCGCTGAGAATGTAGTCGACAGTGCCCGGGAAGTGAGCGATGGCGCCCATGACTTCACGGATGCCTTCCTCGATACGCTTGGCGATTTCGATCTCGCCTTCGCGGGTCAGCAGCTCGACGGTGCCCATTTCGCGCATGTACATGCGCACCGGGTCGGTCGTGCGGCCGATATCGGTTTCAACTGCCGCCAACGCAGCAGCGGCTTCTTCGGCCGCGGCTTCGTCGGTGTCGGCTTCCGCCAACAGAAGGGCATCCGCATCCGGAGCACTCTCGAATACGTTGATCCCCATGTCGTTGATCATGCGGATGATGTCTTCCACCTGTTCCGGATCTGAAATATCCTCAGGCAGGTGGTCGTTGACCTCCGCGTAAGTCAGGTAGCCCTGCTCACGACCGCGGGTGATCAACTCTTTGATACGAGACTGCTGTTGCGCTTTTCCGGACATAACACCCTATCCACTGAAGGTCTTGGCGGGCAAAAAACAAGCCGAGGATTATACCCGAGCATGGGCCTCACGCGCCAGATGAGGTCGGCGTTTGTGCGGGAACATTCCGGCTCAGCAGGGCGAGGAGCTGGTTTTTTTCCTCGCTGGTCAATTCGCTTTGACGTGATTTCCTGAGCAGTTGTTCCAGGCTGCGCTCGCGTTGGCGGGCGGACAAGCTAGTTATAGTGTCGAAAAACTGTTGTTCAAGGTTGTCGGCCACGATCAGCCATTCCTTTTCCGCCAGGGCCCGCAGCAGGCGCCCCTGTTCGGTGCCGTGCCAACGTGCGATCAACTGCATTGAGCTTAGCCCAGGATTTTTCTGCGCGGCTTCGATCAGTGCCACCAGCAGCTGGCTGTACAAGTGTTCTTCATCGGCGAAGTGGCTGGCATCTTCCACCTTGCCGGCCAGCAGAGGGTGGTGCAGCAAGGTGCGCAGGGCGGCCAGGGTGGGTGGCTCGACCGGGGCCGGTACGCGTGGTGGTGCTTCGTCACGCTGCTGCCATGGCTTGCCACCCTTGCGGTTCTTGTCCCAGGGTTTGTCGCCCCATTGCTTCTTGCCAGCGCCCTTGTTCGGCTTCCACTCCTGTTCCTGATGAACGGGGGCGAAGTCGTGCTGCGGCATGTCGCCGTAATCGGGGGTATAGCTGGCCATGGCGTCATAGTCGTAGCCAGGGTCGTAGTCCGGCACGCTGCTGGTGGCCGGGGCGTGTTGCGCCAGTTGCTCGACCTGCTGCGGGTCGAGGCCGGTGATTTCCTTAAGCCGGTTGCGCATCAGCTGGCGCAGGTTGGCGCCGGGGATCTTTTCGATCAGCGGTGCGGCAAGGGTCGCCATGTGCGCCTTGCCTTCCAGCGAGCGCGGGTCGGCTTCAACGCTTAGCTGCTCGAAGAAGTAATCGGCCAGCGGCTGGGCGTGCTGGTTGATGCGGGCCATGAAGGCGTCGGTGCCTTCGGCGCGCACCAGGCTGTCCGGGTCTTCGCCTTCGGGCAGGAACAGGAAGCGCGCGCGGCGGCCGTCCTGCAGGTTCGACAGGGTCGACTCCAGGGCGCGCCAGGCGGCCTTGCGCCCGGCCTGGTCACCGTCGAAGCAGAACAGCACGCTGGGTACCACGCGGAACAGGCGCTTGAGGTGCTCTTCGCTGGTGGCGGTGCCGAGGGTGGCCACGGCGTTGCGCAGGCCCTGCTGGGCCAGGGCAATGACGTCCATGTAGCCCTCGACGACGATGATTTCGTCGAGGTTGCGGTTGTGCTTGCGTGCCTCGTACAGGCCGTAGAGTTCCTGGCCCTTGTGGAACACCGGGGTTTCCGGGGAGTTCAGATACTTGGGCTTGTCGTCGCCGAGCACTCGGCCACCAAAGGCGATGATGCGTCCGCGGCTGTCGCGGATCGGGAACATCACCCGATCGCGGAAACGGTCGTAGCGCTTGCCGCTTTCGGCGTTTTCGATCAACAGGCCGGCATCGATCATCACCTTCTGCTGCAAGGTGTCGGCACCCAGGTGCTTGAGCAGGTTATCCCAGCCTGGCGGGGCGAAGCCCAGGCCGAAGTCACGGGCGATTTCCCCGGACAGGCCGCGGCCCTTGAGGTAATCCACCGCTGCCTTGCGGGTCGGGTGGCTGCGCAGGGCCTGGCGGTAGAACTCCGAGGCGGCGTCCAGCAGCGGGTACAGCGGCGAATCGGTTGGCTGGCGCGGCTTGTGGTCGCGGCGACCTTGCTCGCGGGGTACTTCCATGCCGGCGGCGCGGGCCAGCTCCTCGACCGCCTGGGGGAAGTCCAGGTTGTCGTGGTCCATTACGAAGCCCAGGGCGTTGCCGCCGGCGCCGCAGCCGAAGCAGTAGTAGAACTGCTTGTCGGGGCTGACCGTGAAGGAAGGGGTTTTTTCCTTGTGGAACGGGCAGCAGGCGGAATAGTTCTTGCCGGTTTTTTTCAGCTGGACGCGCGAACTCACCACGTCGACGATGTCGAGGCGGTTGATAAGGTCGTCAATGAAACTCTGGGGAATCAGCCCGGCCATGGCAGTCTCGTCATCTGGCAGCTGGCAAGTCTAATCGCTCACGCGCCGAATGGGGCGAGTGCCGCTTGGGAAAGTGCGAGGGAATGTGTGCTCGTCGCCAGCCCCTGAGGGCTCGTCAGTCGGACGTGCACGTCTGGTCATACAACAAGGAGGACCAGCTCTGACGTTTCAGGCAGGTTGCCCATGTGCAGTTCGCATGAAGCTTGTGCAGGGCCTTGAGCTAGCTGCTCAAGTTTGAAGCGACCACTGCCATCGCCCGGCGGTTAGCCGGGCAGGGCAGAAGCTTTGCGTAGAACGTCTGTATTAGTACAGACGAACGGCGCGGCGCTGTTCGCGCTGAACTTTCTTGGCGTGACGCTTAACAGCAGCAGCTGCTTTGCGCTTACGCTCGGCGGTCGGCTTCTCGTAAAACTCGCGGCTACGAACTTCAGCCAGTACACCGGCTTTTTCGCAGGAGCGCTTGAAACGACGCAGAGCTACGTCGAAGGGTTCGTTCTCTTTAACTTTGACGGCTGGCATCCAGGGCTACCTTAATTCATTACCGGGGTAGACGTGCTCCTGGCAAAACAAAGGTGTGCTGGAGAACGTCGGTTTTCAAGGGTTGCGGATGTTAACCCTTAGCAAGCCGGAATGCAAAGCCTCTGATCGAAAACCGCTGGTCGGCATCCGACACGGGGACTATCATGCGCGGCTTCGAATTCAGCCCCCACAAGGGACGAACCCATGCTAGTACTGGGATTGGAAACATCCTGCGACGAAACTGGCGTCGCATTATACGACAGCGAACGCGGTTTGTTGGCCGACGCGCTGTTCAGCCAGATCGACCTACACCGCGTGTTCGGCGGTGTGGTGCCTGAGCTTGCCTCGCGCGACCACGTCAAGCGCATGCTGCCACTCATCCGCCAGGTGCTGGATGAGGCCGGCTGCGTCGCCACCGAAATCGACGCCATCGCCTACACCGCGGGCCCTGGCCTGGTCGGTGCCCTGCTGGTGGGGGCCTCCTGTGCCCAGGCGCTGGCCTTTGCCTGGGACATCCCGGCGATTGGCGTACACCACATGGAAGGCCACCTGCTGGCACCCATGCTGGAAGAAAACCCGCCGGAGTTTCCGTTCGTCGCTTTGTTGGTTTCTGGTGGCCACACGCAGTTGGTGCGGGTCGATGGCATCGGCCAGTACGAGCTGCTAGGCGAGAGCCTGGACGACGCCGCCGGCGAAGCGTTCGACAAGACCGCCAAGCTGATCGGCCTGAACTACCCCGGTGGCCCGGAAATCGCCCGCCTGGCCGAGCGCGGCGTGCCTGGCCGCTTCGTGTTCCCGCGGCCGATGACCGACCGCCCGGGCCTGGAGTTCAGCTTCAGCGGCCTGAAAACCTTTGCCCTGAACACCTGGCAGCAGTGCCGCGATGCCGGCGACGACAGTGAGCAAACCCGTTGCGACCTGTCCCTGGCATTCCAGCAGGCGGTGGTGGAGACTTTGACCATCAAGTGCAAGCGGGCGTTGAAACAGACTGGCCTCAAGCGCCTGGTCATTGCCGGTGGCGTCAGCGCCAACAAGGCACTGCGTGCGTCCCTCGAGGGCATGCTCGGCAGCATCAAGGGCAACGTGTACTACGCGCGCCCGCAGTTCTGTACCGACAACGGTGCGATGATCGCCTATGCCGGCTGCCAGCGGTTGTTGGCCGGGCAACAGCAAGACCTGGCAATCAGTGTGCAGGCACGCTGGCCGATGGAGCAGTTGCCGCCGCTTTAAGCTTCAGAAGTGCCGTTCGCGGCCTGCGAACAGGTCGCGCAGGTTGCTGCGATGGCGCCATACGATCATTGCCGTCAACACAGTGATCGGCAGCAGGGCCTCTGGCTCGCGCCAGGCCAGCAACGGCAAGGTCAGTGGTGTGGCGATCAGTGCCGCCAGCGAACTGGTGCGGGTGAGGTAGAAAGTCAGCAGCCATGCGCCGATGGCCAGCAGCGCGGCTGGGAAATACAGGGCCATGAGCATGCCGGCGGCGGTTGCCACGCCCTTGCCGCCCTGGAAGCGGAAGTACAGCGGGAACAGGTGGCCCAGCACTGCGCAAACGCCAATCCAGGCCTGCGCTTGCAGGTCCAGGCCGGCGCCGCGGGCAAGCAATACCGGCAACAGGCCCTTGCACAGGTCGCCAAGCAGGGTCAGGATCGCCAGTTTGCGGCCTGCCAGGCGTAGCATGTTGGTAGCGCCGGCATTGCCTGAACCGCTGGAACGCGGGTCCGGGCTGCCCGTAAGGCGGCTGAGGACGATGGCGAAGGACAGCGAGCCAAGCAGGTAGGCGAGCAACGCCAGTAACCAAAACATGCTAACTATTCCGGGCGAGGACGCCCTGATTCTAACGGCGCCAGTCGCCCTTGTCGTGCTGTGGAGAGAAGTGCTTGGACAGAGTGTTCATCGAAGGCCTGGAAGTCGATACCGTCATCGGTGCCTATGACTGGGAGCGGGATATTCGCCAGTGCTTGCGCCTGGACCTGAGCTTTGCCTGGGATAACCGCCCGGCTGCGGCGGGTGACGACCTGAACCTGGCGCTGGATTATGCCAGTGTGTCGGCCCGTATCCAGGCGTTTGCCGAACAGGCGCGTTTCGAGTTGGTTGAAACTTTCGCCGAGCGCCTGGTGGCGACGTTGATGGAGGAGTTCCACATCCCGTGGGTGCGGTTGAAGCTGACCAAGCCGGGTGCGGTACCGGCGGCCCGTGGCGGTGTTGGCGTGGAGATCGAGCGCGGATGTCTCTGAGCACGGTTTACCTGGGCCTTGGCAGCAACATTGATCGCGAGGTGCATTTGTGCGCCGGGCTCGATGCGTTGGCAGGCATCCTGACCGACATGCGCTGCTCGCCGGCGTTCGAAAGCCAGGCGGTGGGGATCAAGAGCGGTCCGTTCATCAACTTCGTGGTGACTGGGCAGACTGCGTTGCCGTTGATCGAACTGGACCGCCGGTTGAAGTTCATCGAGGCCGACAATGGCCGCTATGCCCCGGACCGCAAGGGGCTGCCGCTGGATATCGACGTGCTGATGTATGACGACTTGCACGGCACGTTCGATGGGCTGGTGTTGCCTCGGGCCGAGATCCTGAAGAACGCCTTTGTGCTGTGGCCACTGTCGCTGCTGGCGCCGGAGCTTGTGCATCCGGGGGTAGGCAAGACAATGGCGCAGTTGTGGCAGGAGGCGCGGATTGATCAGGTGCTGGCGCCGGTTGCCTTTGAGTGGCGTGGGTTGCAGCTGACTCCCGCGTAAGCCTGTTCCGGCCCTTTCGCGGCTAAAGCCGCTCCCACGGGGATCGCACACTTGGCATCATGCGATCCCTGTGGGAGCGGGCGAGCCTTAATGCCGGTCAGTTAAGCAAATTGGGGCCGCTTTGCGGCCCTTCGCGGGCTTGCCCGCTCCCACAGGTTAGGTGCGAGGCTCGGAAAATGTGCAGTTCCTGTGGGAGCGGGCGAGCCCGCGAAAGGGCCGGTATGTTCAACCGAGCTTGTAAGCCTCGAGGACTTTCAGCCGCTCACCTTTGAGCGCTTCACCCAAGGCCTGGCCAGTCAGCCCTGCCTGCACCAACGGCTTGACATCCACTGCCCGCGCCGCCGCCGCTGCCCCTCGCAGGTAGTCGGCCTGTGGATAACCCGCTTTGCCCTCGCCCAGCGCTGTCATCTCGCAAGCGATCAGGAAGTCTTCGAACCGCTGTGGCCGCCGGTACACATCGAACTTCTGCAACAGCTCCAGCAGTGTCGTGGCAGGCAGCTCCTGCGCCTGGTTGCCCAGCTTCAGGCACTCACCCGTCAGCAGCGCCAGCTCCTGGCACTCCCGCGGCGCCTTCAGGCGCTGGTTGATGGCTTTGATCGCGGCTGATGCCAGCGACTGCAGCAGGCAGGCCCAGCGTACATGCAGGGGCTTTTCATGCATTGCCGCCTGTTCCAGCGCCGCCAGGGCCTGGGGGGCGTCACCAAGCTCTGGCAGCAGCTCCTGCAGGGCCCCACAAGCATGCAGCACCTGGAAGAACACCTGCGGCTGCGCCTCCATCAGCGCCCGCTCGATTTCCTTCCAGCTGCGCTCGGCGGTCAGCGCCTGCAATTCGCCAGAGGCACTGATCTGACGCATCAGCTCAAGCGTCTCATCGGCAACCCGGAATCCCAGCGGTGCATAACGGGCAGCAAAGCGCGCGACACGCAGTACGCGCAACGGATCTTCGGCGAATGCCGGGGAAACATGGCGTAAAATGCGTTGATCGATATCGTCCTGGCCATGATAGGGATCGTATACCGTACCCGTCTCGTCCTCGGCCATTGCATTGATGGTCAGGTCACGACGGATCAGGTCTTCTTCCAGGGTCACATCGGGGCTGGCGTGGAAAGTGAAGCCGCCGTAGCCACGCCCGCTCTTGCGCTCGGTGCGCGCCAGGGCGTATTCCTCGCCGGTTTTCGGGTGCAGGAACACCGGGAAATCAGCGCCGACCGGTCGAAAGCCCTTGGCGTGCATTTCCTCGACCGTGGCGCCGACCACCAGCCAGTCGATATCGCTGACAGGGCGGCCGAGCAGGCGGTCGCGCACGGCGCCGCCGACTTTGTAGATGTGCATGTGCAGCTCTCCATAACTGCCGACAGGATAACCCGTCGGCAGCCTTGAAGTTGCACTAGAGGTGGTGAATGACAGCCAGATCCATGCGGCCATAGTCGGCGCTTTCGCCGTGCTCGCCGCGTGGTGGCATGTGGTGGGTTTTCATCACCTGCTCGCCCTGGACGGTCTCCAGGTGGATGTCGAAGCCCCACAGGCGGTGCAGGTGCTTGAGCACTTCATCGGTAGAATCGCCCAGCGGTTTGCGGTTGTGTTGCTGGTGACGCAAGGTCAGCGAGCGGTCGCCGCGGCGGTCAACGCTCCAGATCTGCACGTTCGGTTCGCGGTTGCCCAGGTTGTACTGCGCCGCCAATAGTTCGCGAATGGTCCGGTAGCCGGCCTCGTCGTGGATGGCAGGTACATACAGGTCGTCGCGCTGGTCGTCATCGAGGATGCTGAACAGCTTCAGATCGCGAATGACCTTCGGCGACAGGTACTGCAGGATGAAGCTCTCGTCCTTGAAGCTGCTCATGGCGAACTTGATGGTAGAAAGCCAGTCGCTGCCGGCAATGTCGGGGAACCAGCGCCGATCTTCTTCGGTCGGGTTTTCGCACATGCGGCGGATGTCGGTATACATCGCAAAGCCCAGTGCGTAGGGGTTGATGCCGTTGTAGTAGGGGCTGTCGAAGCCGGGCTGGAATACCACGCTGGTGTGCGACTGCAGGAACTCCATCATGAAGCCTTCGGTGATCAGCCCCTCGTCGTACAGGTCGTTCATCAGCGTGTAGTGCCAGAATGTCGCCCAGCCTTCGTTCATCACCTGGGTCTGGCGCTGCGGGTAGAAATACTGGGCGATCTTGCGCACGATGCGCACCACTTCACGTTGCCAGGGCTCCAGCAGCGGGGCGTTCTTCTCGATGAAATACAGGATGTTTTCCTGCGGTTCGGCGGGGAAGCGCGCATCATCTCGCTCGTTACCCTTGTCGGCGCTCTTCGGAATGGTCCGCCAAAGGTCATTGATCTGCCGCTGCAGGTGCTCCTCGCGTTCCTTCTGCCGCCGCCGCTCCTCTTCGGCGGAAATCGGATAAGGCCGCTTGTAACGGTCGACGCCGTAGTTCATCAGGGCGTGGCAGGAGTCGATCAGGTCTTCCACGGCATCGATGCCATGGCGCTCTTCACACTGGGCGATGTACTGCTTGGCGAACACCAGGTAGTCGATGATCGAGCTGGCGTCGGTCCAGGTGCGGAACAGGTAGTTGCCCTTGAAGAAACTGTTATGGCCGTAGCAGGCATGGGCAATCACCAGTGCCTGCATGCACATGGTGTTTTCTTCCATCAGGTAGGCGATGCACGGGTCGGAGTTGATCACGATCTCGTAGGCCAGGCCCATCTGGCCACGGCTGTAGGACTTCTCCGTGCTGAGGAACTGTTTGCCGTAGGACCAGTGGTGATAACCCAGCGGCATGCCGACCGAGGCGTAGGCGTCCATCATCTGTTCGGCGGTAATGACCTCGATCTGGTTGGGGTAGGTGTCCAGGGCGTAACGCTCGGCCAGGCGGCTGATTTCCCGGTCGTAGGTCTGGATCAGTTCGAACGTCCACTCGGACCCGGTGGAAATAGGTTGGCGTCTCTGTGCTCTGGCGGTCATGTGGCTAACCTGCGCTGGAAGAGTTCACGGAAGACCGGGTAGATATCGCCGGCCGATACCAACTGCTGCTGGGCGAACGTGTCGGGGAAGGCTTCGCCGATGCGCTCGTATTCGTACCACAGCGCCTGGTGTTCACGCGGGGTGATTTCAACGTAAGTGTAGTACTGCACATGCGGCATGATCTGCTTGGCCAGGATGTCACGGCAGATCGGCGAGTCGTCGTTCCAGTTGTCGCCGTCGGAGGCCTGGGCGGCGTAGATGTTCCAGTCGCTGGCCGGGTAGCGTTCGGCCATGACCTCCTGCATCAGCTTCAGCGCGCTGGAAACGATGGTGCCGCCGGTTTCCCGCGAATAGAAGAATTCTTCCTCGTCGACTTCACGTGCGCTGGTGTGGTGGCGGATGAACACCACTTCGATGCGGTCGTAGTTACGCTTGAGGAACAGGTACAGCAGGATGAAGAAGCGCTTGGCGATGTCCTTGGTGGCCTGGGTCATCGAGCCGGACACGTCCATCAGGCAGAACATCACAGCCTTGGAGCTGGGGTTGGGCTGCTTGACCAGCAGGTTGTACTTGAGGTCGAAGGTGTCGAGGAAGGGCAGGCGGTTGATGCGTGCCTTCAGGCGTTCGATCTCGTGTTCGACTTCCTGGATATCGGTGAAGTTGTCTGGCTCCTCGACCTTCAGGCGGGCGAGTTCCTTCTGTGCTTCGCGCAGCAGTGCGCGGCTGCTGCCGGTCAGGGCGATGCGCCGGGCATGGGCCGAACGCAGGGTGCGCACGATGTTGATGCGTGACGGGTTGCCTTCGTTGGCGATACCGGCGCGCACGGTCTTGAAAGTGTCGGCCCCGGTCAGGTGACGTTTGACCAGGTTGGGTAGCTCGAGGTCCTCGAACATGAACTCGAGGAATTCTTCCTGGGTGATCTGGAATACGAAGTCGTCCATGCCTTCGCCGGAGTTGCCGGCCTTGCCGCGGCCGCTGCCACCGCCGCCGCCTTGTGGCCTTGGGATGTGTTCACCGGCAGTGAATTCCTTGTTGCCTGGATGCACGATGGTCTGCTTGCCCCCGCGACCATGGTGCAGCACCGGTTCGTCGATGTCGCGCCCCGGAATGCTGATCTGCTCGCCATGTTCCATGTCCATGATGGAACGGCGGCTCACCGCCTCTTCGACGGCTTTCTTGATGTGTTCGCGGTACCGCCGCAGGAAGCGCTGGCGGTTCACCGTGCTCTTGTTCTTGCCGTTCAGGCGTCGATCTATAACGTAGCTCATGGTCCCTCCGGTAGCTGGGAACAGCTGCACGCTTCAAGCTACGAGCTGCTGCATATAAAGGCAGCAAAGCAGCTGCCGCCGCCCAGGGCTGGCATAGCAGCCCTGGGCGCGCGGTGGGTAGCTTGTCGCTTTATTGCGATTTCCTGACCCGCAGGTACCATTCCGACAGCAGACGAACCTGTTTGTCGGTGTAGCCACGCTCCACCATACGCGTGACGAAGTCGTTGTGTTTCTGTTGGTCCTCCTTGCTTGCCTTGGCGTTGAAGCTGATGACCGGCAGCAGGTCTTCGGTGTTGGAGAACATTTTCTTCTCGATCACCACCCGCAGCTTTTCGTAGCTCAGCCAGCTCGGGTTCTTGCCGTTGTTGTTGGCACGGGCACGCAGCACGAAGTTGACGATTTCGTTGCGGAAATCTTTCGGGTTGCTGATGCCGGCCGGCTTCTCGATCTTCTCCAGTTCTTCGTTGAGGGCGATACGGTTGAGGATTTCGCCGGTTTCCGGGTCGCGGTATTCCTGGTCCTGGATCCAGAAGTCTGCGTACAGCACGTAGCGGTCGAAGATGTTCTGGCCGTATTCGCTGTAGGACTCCAGGTAGGCGGTCTGGATCTCCTTGCCGATGAACTCGATGTAGCGCGGGGCCAGGTATTCCTTCAGGTAGCGCAGGTAGCGTTCGCGCACCTCGGCCGGGAACTGTTCCTGCTCGATCTGCTGCTCCAGCACATACAGCAGGTGCACCGGGTTGGCGGCCACTTCATGTGGGTCGAAGTTGAACACCTTGGACAGGATCTTGAATGCGAAGCGGGTCGATAGGCCGTTCATGCCTTCGTCGACGCCGGCCGCATCGCGGTACTCCTGGATCGACTTGGCCTTCGGATCGGTGTCCTTGAGGTTCTCCCCGTCGTACACCCGCATCTTCGAGTAGATGTTGGAGTTTTCCGGCTCTTTCAGGCGCGACAGCACGGTGAACTGGGCAAGCATCTTCAGCGTGTCTGGCGCGCAGTGCGCCTTGGCCAGCGAGCTGTTGATCAGCAGCTTGTCGTAGATCTTGATTTCGTCGCTGACGCGCAGGCAGTACGGCACCTTGACGATGTAGATCCGGTCGATGAACGCCTCGTTGTTCTTGTTGTTACGGAAGGTGTGCCACTCCGATTCGTTGGAGTGGGCCAGCAGAATCCCGGAGTAGGGGATGGCGCCGAGGCCTTCGGTACTGTTGTAGTTGCCTTCCTGGGTGGCGGTAAGCAACGGGTGCAGGACCTTGATCGGGGCCTTGAACATCTCGACGAATTCCATCAGGCCCTGGTTGGCCCGGCACAGCGCGCCCGAATAGGCATATGCGTCGGCGTCGTTCTGCGGGAATTCCTCGAGCTTGCGGATATCGACCTTGCCGACCAGGGCCGAAATGTCCTGGTTGTTCTCGTCGCCAGGTTCGGTCTTGGCGATGGCGATCTGGTTGAGGATCGACGGGTACAGCTTCACCACCTTGAACTTGCTGATGTCGCCGCCGAACTCCTGCAGGCGCTTGGTGGCCCAGGGCGACATGATGGTGTTCAGGTAGCGCCGCGGGATGCCAAACTCTTCCTCGAGAATGGCCCCGTCTTCGGTGGCATTGAACAGGCCCAATGGCGACTCGAATACCGGCGAGCCCTTGATGGCGTAGAACGGTACCTTTTCCATCAGCTGCTTGAGTTTTTCGGCCAGCGACGACTTACCGCCGCCCACCGGGCCCAGCAGATAGAGGATCTGTTTCTTTTCCTCCAGGCCTTGGGCGGCGTGGCGGAAGTAGGACACGATCTGGTCGATGCACTCTTCCATGCCATGGAAGTCGGCAAAGGCCGGATAGCGGCGGATAACCTTGTTGGAGAAGATTCGCGACAGTCTGGAGTTGGTTGAGGTGTCGATCAGCTCCGGCTCACCGATGGCCAGCAACAGCCGTTCGGCCGCCGATGCGTAGGCACTGCGATCCTCTTTGCACAGCTCGAGGTACTCCTGCAGCGAGAGTTCTTCCTGGCGCGTAGACTCGAAACGTTGTTGGAAGTGGCTAAAAATACTCATGACGTCACCTCGCTCGATACGTGGAGACGACGCCGGATCAGTCAGCTGATGCTGGCATGCAACCGGGGCTGCCGATTGCTGTATACCCCCCAGAACACCCTTTAACGCTACCGATGACCCGCACGCCGGTGTACCGGCTCTCCCCTTTTTCTGGATGGCCTGCGCTTAAGAATAGTTGGTTATCCGCAAGGTCAAGGGCGAGGGGCGGAGAAGTTGCGAACGACCGTTCGTCAGATAAGCCGCAAGCCCGCATGGGGCGCGGGCTGCAGTAAAAATGAAAAAATTATTCAGCAGTGCCCTGGGCGGTTTCGGCCGGGTAGGTGGCGCGCCACAGCTCAAAGCCGCCGTCGACGCTGTATACGTCCGAGAAACCCTGGTTCACCAGATAGGCCGCAGCGCTCTGGCTGGAATTGCCGTGGTAGCACACCACCAGGGTTGGGGCGTCGAGGTCGGCATTGCGGATGAACTCGGCAACAGAATGGTTATCCAGATGCTTGGCGCCAGTGATGTGGCCGGCGGCAAAGGCCTGCGGGTCGCGAATGTCGACGACTACCGCACCTTGCGCGCGAAGGGCCAGGGCCTGTTCGGGAGGGATGCGCTTGAATTCGCTCATGGGTACGGCTTCCTTCAGGATTGATCGTTCAGTGTAGGCGTTTGGGTGGGGAGGCGTAAGTTGCCGTCGTCGCTGCAGTCACAGCGGTGGTATTCGCCGCTGTCGACGTTGTACAGGGTCATGGCACCGCCCCATACGCAACCGGTGTCCAGGGCGATGATGCCGGGCTCGTCGACCTGCCCCTGCAGGGCGGCCCAGTGGCCGAAGATGATCTTCACGTGGCGCGAGCGGCGGCCTTTGTGTGCGTACCAGGGCTTGTAGCCTTTGGGGGCGGTATCCAGGCCTTCCTTGCTCTTGAGGTCGAGCTTGCCCTCGGCGGTGCAGAAGCGCATGCGCGTGAGGCAGTTGGTGATGACCCGCAGGCGTTCGATGCCGGTGAGGCTTTTGCTCCACTTGTTCGGCTCGTTGCCGTACATGCCGTCAAGGTACAGTTTCAGGCGCTCGTCGTCGCGCAGCACTTCCTCGACCTCGGCGGCCAACTCCAGGGCTTTGCCCAAGGTCCATTGCGGTGGAATGCCGGCGTGAACCAGGGCAATGCCGCGGGGTTCGTCGTAATGCAGCAGCTTTTGCTGGCGCAGCCAGTCGAACAGCTGGTCGGCGTCAGGCGCTTCGATGATCTCGCGCAGGGTGTCGCTTTTCTTCAGGCGTTCGACGTTATGCCAGGCGGCCAGCAGGTGCAGGTCATGGTTTCCTAGCACGCACACCAGCGACTGGCGGATCGAATAAAGGAAGCGCAGGGTTTCCAGTGACTCGGGGCCGCGGTTAACCAGGTCGCCGACCAGCCACAGGTGGTCGACGGCGGGGTTGAAATTGACCCGTTCGAGCAGGCACTTGAGTGGCTGCAGGCAGCCCTGCAGGTCACCGACGGCATAGGTAGCCATCAGTGCAGCGCCCCGGGCACCGCCAGGCGGAAGGGGGCGATCTCGGCATCGAAGCGTTTGCCGTCTTCGGCGAACATCTGGTAGCTGCCCTGCATGGTGCCCACGCGGGTGCTGATGACCGCGCCGCTGCTGTAGGTGTGGCTCTGGCCCGGGTCGATATTGGGCTGCTGGCCGACCACGCCGGCGCCACGCACCTCCTCGACCTCGCCGTCACCGTTGGTGATCAGCCAGTGGCGCGACAGCAGCTTGGCCTTGAGCGAGCCATTGTTCTGCACGGTGATGGTGTAGGCGAAAGCGAAACGACTGTTTTCGGGGTCGGATTGTTCTTTGAGGTAGCGGGTCACGACGCTGACGTCGATCTGATAGCGGGGGTCGGACATGCAAGGGCCTTGGGCGAACTGACGCAATAATGCAGTCTAGGCCATTGGGAGGGGGGAGGGCCAGCGGTGAGGGGCTTGGGGATTGTGTTGTCTGTCCCGGCCCTTTCGCGGGTAAACCCGCTCCTACAAGGTACTGCGCAGATTTTGAGAGCTGTGCAGTACCTGTGGGAGCGGGTTTACCCGCGAAGAGGCCGGTACAGGAGATATCAGGCTTGTAGGTCAGCCAACTGGTCAGCCAGGCGCACGAAGGCGGCCAGGTCCAGCTGTTCAGGGCGCAGGCTGCCATCCACGCCGGCAGCTTCGATGGCCGCGCTATCGAGCAGGCCTTTCATGGTGTTGCGCAGGGTCTTGCGACGCTGGTTGAAGGCTTCGCGTACCACCTGCTCCAGCAGCTTTGCGTCCTTGGCCGGGTACGGCAGCACTTCGTGCGGCACCAGGCGTACGATGGCCGAGTCCACTTTCGGCGGCGGGTTGAATGCGCCAGGGCCAACGTTGAACAGGTGCTCGACCCGGCAGTGGTACTGCACCATGATCGACAGACGCCCCCAGTCACCACCGCCAGGGCCGGCGGCCATGCGCTCGACCACTTCCTTCTGCAGCATGAAGTGCATGTCGCGGATCAACCCGGCATGGCTGAGCAGGTGGAAGATCAGTGGGGTGGAAATGTTGTAGGGCAGGTTGCCCACTACCTTGAGGCTGCGCGGTGGCACGCCTAGCTGGTTGAAGTCGAACTTCAAGGCGTCGCCCTGGTGCAGGCGGAAATTGCTGCGGTCGGCGAACTTGTGCTGCAGGATCGGCACCAGGTCCTTGTCCAGTTCTACCACGTCCAGTTGTGCCCCGCTGCCCAGCAGGCCTTCGGTCAAGGCGCCCTGGCCTGGGCCGATTTCCAGCAGATGTTCGCCGGCCTTGGCGTTGATGGCACGCAGGATGCGGTCGATGATGCCGGCGTCGTGCAGGAAGTTCTGGCCGAAGCGCTTGCGCGCCCGGTGTTGGTATTGCTCGTTCATGGTCGGTTCTCGGCCATCTGGTAGGCGGTTTCCAGCGCGACGCGCAGGCTGCCGGTGTCGACCTTGCCGGTGCCGGCCAGGTCGAGGGCCGTGCCGTGGTCGACCGACGTGCGGATTATCGGCAGGCCCAGGGTCACGTTGACCGCAGCGCCGAAGCCTTTGTACTTGAGTACGGGCAGGCCCTGGTCGTGGTACATCGCCAGCACCGCATCGCAGTGCTCCAGATATTTGGGGGTAAACAGGGTATCGGCCGGCAGCGGCCCGCGCAGGTCCATGCCTTCGGTGCGCAGGCGGGCCAGGGTCGGCTCGATGATGTCGATTTCTTCGCGGCCCAGATGGCCACCCTCGCCCGCGTGCGGGTTGAGGCCGCACACCAGGATACGCGGGTTGGCAATGCCGAACTTGTCGCGCATGTCGGCATGCAGGATACGGGTTACACGCTCGACGCGCTCGGCAGTGATGGCGTCGGCAATGTCGCGCAGCGGCAGGTGCGTGGTCACAAGGGCCACGCGCAGGCCACGGGTGGCCAGCATCATCACCACTTGCGCGGTGTGGGTCAGCTCGGCAAGGAATTCGGTATGCCCGGAGAAGGCGATACCGCTTTCGTTGATTACGCCCTTGTGTACAGGGGCGGTGATCATCCCGGCGAAATGCCCTTCCAGGCAGCCTTGCCCGGCACGGGTCAGGGTTTCCAGCACAAACGTGGCATTGGCCTTGTCGAGCTGGCCCGGCACTACCGGGGCCGCCAGGGGGGTATCCCAGACGTACAGGCTACCCGCTGGCGCCGGCTGCTCGGGCCATAGGCCCGGCGCTACCGGCAGCAGGTTGACGGCCAGCCCCAGCTGCGTGGCCCGCTCGGCGAGCAGGTCACGGCTGGTGATGGCGATCAGGGGGTGGGGCTGGGCGTCTGCGGCGAGCAGCAGGCACAGGTCAGGGCCTATGCCGGCCGGCTCGCCGGGGGTGACGGCGAAGCGCAGGGGCTTCACTGGGCGGCCTGGTCAGCGCCAGGCAGCTTGATTTCAACGTAGGCCTCGTCGCGGATCTGGCGCAGCCAGGTCTGCAGCTCTTCGTCGTACTTGCGGTTGCGCAGTACGTTCATGGCCTGTTGCTCACGAGCCTGCTCGGTGCTGTCGGTGGCGCGACGGCCCAGCACTTCCAGGACATGCCAGCCGTACTGGGTCTTGAACGGTTTGGTCACGACGCCTTGCTGGGCGTTGGCCATCTGTTCACGGAATTCCGGTACCAGGCTGTTCGGGTCAACCCAGTTGAGGTCGCCGCCGTTGAGCGCCGAACCCGGGTCTTCCGAGAAGCTCTTCGCCAGCTCGCCGAAGTCTTCGCCGCTCTTGATGCGATCGTACAGGCGCTCGGCCAGTTGCTCGGTGGCCGCCTCGCTGCGGATCTCGCTCGGCTTGATCAGGATGTGGCGAACGTGTACTTCGTCACGTAGCACGTTCTCGCTGCCACCGCGCTTCTCCTCGAGCTTGAGGATGATGAAGCCGTTGGGGATGCGGATAGGCTGGGTAATTTCGCCAACCGGCATGCTGCTGAGCATCTTGGCGAAGTCTGGTGGCAGCTGGCCGGCTTTACGCCAGCCCATCTCGCCGCCTTCCAGCGCGTTTTCGCTGGCGGAGCGGGCAATGGCCATCTGGCCGAAGTCCGCGCCCTGCTTGAGCTGCTGGTACACATCGCCAACCTGGCGTGCGGCGGCCTGGATGGCTTCCGAGTTGGCCGCTTCCGGGGTCGGGATCAGGATGTTGGCCAGGCGGTACTCTTCCGACATCTGCATCTTGCCAAGGTCGGAGTTGAGGAAGTTCTTCACTTCCTGCTCGGAGACCTGGATACGCTCGGCCACGCGGCGCTGGCGCACGCGGCTGATGATCATCTCGCGCTTGACCTGCTCACGGGCGTCGTCGAACGACATGCCGTCACGAACCAGGGCGGCGCGGAACTGGTCCAGCGACATGCCATTGCGCTGGGCAATGGTGCCCATGGCCTGGTTCAGCTCTTCGTCGGTGATGCGGATGCCGGAGCGCTCGCCGATCTGCAACTGCAGGTTCTCGACGATCAGGCGTTCCAGCACCTGCTGATCCAGCGCACTGGCAGGCGGCATGCCGCCGCCACGCTTGGCGATGGTTTGCTGCACCTCTCGGACACGCTGGTCCAGCTGGCTTTGCATGACCACGTCGTTGTCGACGATGGCCACCACGCGATCAAGAGGTTGTACCGCGGCATGCACCGCGCCACTCAGCAATGCAACGCCCAGCAACGCCGGGCGCAGTCGATCAATAAGCTTGGTCTTCACGTTCACGATAACCTTGAATGCCTTGGTCGAGGAAAGATTCGACCTTGTTGCCGACTACACCACCGAGGCCTTTCAGCACGATCTGAAGGAAGATGCCGTGGTCGCCCTTTTCGTTTGTCGGAAGGGCTTGGCTGAAGTCGTCGTAATCGATCCAGTAACGGTTGATCAAACGCAGCTTCCAGCAGCAGTTGTCGTACTCGAAACCGCCCATGGCTTCCAGGGTGCGGTTGCGGTTGTAGTCATGCTGCCAGCGAGCGATGACGCTCCACTGCGGAACGATCGGCCAGATGACCGAGAAGTCATGCTGCTGGATCTTGTAGTAGTCCTTGATGTAGTTCGGGTCGCCCGGGTTGCCATAGTCGCCGCCGCCCACTTTCCAGGTACCGGTGGTGGAGTCGTAGGCGATGGTGTCGTTACGGTAGCGATAACCGAGGTTGACCACCTTGTTCGGGTTGTCTTCAGGCTGATAATGGAACATCGCGCTGCCCGAGCGGGTGCTGCGGCTGTCCGGGTCCCAGTTGAAATCCGAATTGAAGCGCCAGTCGCGGTTGAAATAGTAGTTGTACAGCAGAGCGTACGGCGACACATCGGATTGCGCGTCTTTGCGGTCGCGGTAGTCGATGCCTGGCAACTGGACCTTGCGGTCTTTGAAGTAGTAGGCCTGGCCGATACTGAAGTTCTGGCGCTCGAAGCCGTTTTCCTCGATCCAGCGGGTGGTCACGCCCAGCGACAGCTTGTTCTCGTCGCCGATGCGGTCGACACCGCTGAAGCGGTTGTCGCGGAACAGAGAGTCGTAGCTAAAGAGCGTCTCCCCAGAGTCAAACAGCGGAATGTCGACCTGGTCCTTGTATGGAACGTAGAGATAGAACAGGCGCGGTTCGAGGGTCTGCTTGTAGTTCGTGCCGAACATGGATGTGTTGCGGTCGAAGTACAGGCCACTGTCGACGCTGAAGATCGGAACGTCACGGTTCTGGTTGCTCTTGAAGTCACCGTAAAGATCGATCCGGCCCGGGTTATCGATCAGGTCTTGTTTGCCCTTGCTGTCCAGATCAAGGTCATAATGTGTGTACATGTACTTCAGCTTTGGCGTGATATAGCCATAGCTGGCTTCCATCGGCAGGCTGATCGACGGTGCGACATTGAAGCGGTTGCCCGTGGAGCGAGCTACGCCGAAGATATTTTCGTCGAGTCGCTTACCCGGCACGCCGCCAACGCTGGTGTCTGGGTTGCCATCTTCGTCGAAGACGAAGTCATCTTTCAGATCGCGATCAAAGCGTACTGCTTCCGTCTCGTAACCGAAGTTCAAGCCGCTAGGATGGAACGGCAGCGTACCGTTGAATGTGATTTGCGGCAGGCGATCGTACGGCGTGATCTGGGAGATGGTCGCCATTTCATGGGCGTGCACGTTCAGTCGCGCGGTGTAGCTGTCGCCGCGCCAGGTCAGTGCACCCTGTTGATCCAGGATGTCCTTGCTTTCAACACCGATCTGATCAGACTCCAGGTCCTGGAAATAGAACGGGTCGCTGATGTCGGTGTAGTCCACCTCGGTCATCAGGCGCTCGTCCAGCCCGCCCTTGTGCTGCCAGTTGACCATCCAGCGCTGCTCTTTGTAGTCAGTCTGGTCTTTACGGTCGTCGTTCTTGTCGTTGAGGTACGCGCCACCGAACTGGCCTTCGCTGGAAGGCGTCAGGTAGCGGAACTCGCCTTCCATCAGCAGGCCGCGCTTGGTCATGTAGCGCGGATACAACGTGGCATCGTAGTTCGGCGCCAGGTTGAAGTAGTACGGCGTGACCAGCATGAAGCCGGTATCGCTGGTGCTGCTGAACGATGGCGGCAGGAAGCCGGACTGGCGACGGTCGTCGATCGGGAAGTAGATGTACGGTGTGTAGAACACCGGGAAATCCTTGACCCGCAGCGTAACGTTGGTCGCGGTACCGAAACCGGTGGCCGGGTTCAGGGTGATGTTGTTGCCCTTCAGCTGCCAGGCGTTGCTGCCCGGTTCGCAGGTGGTGTACGTACCGTCCTTGAGGCGGATGATGGCGTTCTCGCCACGCTTGGCGTAAAGGGCACTGCCGCGGATGTGCGACTTGTGCATCACGTATTCGGCGTTGTCGACCTGGGCCTCGCCCGTGTCGAGCTGGATCTGTGCCTCGTCACCGACCACCAGAGAACCGTTGTCACGGATCTTGACGTTGCCCTTGAGCTCGCCACGGTTTTCGGTCTGGTAGAGGTTGGCCTCGTCGGCCTCGGCCTGCATGCTGCCCTGGCGCATCACCACGTCACCGGCGAGGGTAGCGATCTGCTGCTCTTGCTGGTACTTGGATACCTTGGCGTTGATGTAGGTCGGCGACTCGTCCTTTGGCGTGGTGTCGGCCATGCCAGGGCGGGTTGGCTCGATGTAGGCGCCACCGCAGTACGGGCCGGTTTCGGCCAGCTGTGCGGCAGTGAGCTTTTCACGCGGAACCCAGTCCAGGTGGCTGTAGTCTTCGCTACGCGACTTCAGGCCACGGCCCTTGGCCTCGGTGACCAGCATCGGCCGATCCGCGGTTTCGCCTTCGCTCGCGGCTTCGGTGCCGGTGCTGACGGCAGCACCCTCGTGCACCGGGCGCGGCGGCAGGTTGTTGGCTGGGGTCTTGGGCTTGCAGTCCCAACCACCGGAGGCGGACACTTGGCAGTCGAACTGTTCGGCTGCCACCACGTAAGACGTGGCCAGAGGTTGCAGGGCCAGCAGACCGCCGGTTACCAGCAACGGAAACTTTCTACGAAACGCGGGGGATTTCAATGCCATCTTATTAGTCCGGGCTTCCTGCGTGCCATCTGCCCGCGTGTGGGGCCGCACGCCTCTCGATGGTCTGAAAAAGATGCTGGATAATAAAGCATGACCCGCTTGACGGCTAGGGCCGTCGGAGACCCTTGTAATGCCTGAACACGATGTACGCCTGCAACAACTGACGGTCTGGCTCGATGAGCAGCTCAATGATCTTTTCCGGAAAAATGCCTGGGGCGACGTGCCTGCAGGCAGCTTGACCGCGGCCAGCAGCGACGCCAGCTTCCGCCGTTATTTCCGCTGGCAGGGGGCCGGCCACAGCTTCGTGATCATGGATGCACCACCTCCACAGGAAAACTGCCGACCGTTCGTCGCCATCGATCACCTGCTGGCCAGCGCCGACGTGCACGTGCCGCTGATCCATGCCCAGGACCTGGAACGTGGCTTCCTGCTGCTGGGTGACCTGGGCCACCAGACATACCTTGATATCATTGATGCGGACAACGCCGACGGCCTGTTCGCCGATGCCATCGACGCGCTGCTGGCGTTCCAGCGCCTGCCGATGGACGCGCCGTTGCCCAGCTACGACGATGCGCTGTTGCGCCGTGAAGTCGAGTTGTTCCCGGAGTGGTACGTGGGTCGTGAGCTTGGGCTGGCCTTCAGCGATGCCCAGAAAGCCACCTGGCAACGAATCAGCCAGCTGCTGATCGACAGCGCACTGGCCCAGCCCAAGGTGCTGGTGCACCGCGACTACATGCCGCGCAACCTCATGCAGAGCACGCCCAACCCCGGCGTGCTGGACTTCCAGGATGCCGTGTATGGCCCGGTCACCTACGACATCACCTGCCTGTTCAAGGACGCGTTCCTCAGCTGGCCGCAGGCACGGGTCGAAGGCTGGCTGCGCGACTACTGGCAGAAGGCGCAGGCTGCCGGCATCCCGGTGCAGGCCGATTTCGAGGCGTTCCAGCGTGCCAGCGACCTGATGGGTGTACAGCGCCACCTGAAGGTGATCGGTATTTTCGCCCGTATCTGCCACCGTGACGGCAAACCCCGTTACCTGGGCGACGTACCGCGCTTCTTCGCCTATATAGAAGAAGTGATCAGCCGCCGGCCCGAATTGGCGGAGCTGAGTGAGCTGATTGCTGAGTTGCGGGCCGGAGCGCGTGCATGAAGGCAATGATCCTGGCAGCGGGCAAGGGCGAGCGCATGCGCCCGCTTACCCTGCACACCCCCAAACCGCTGGTTCCGGTCGCCGGTCAGCCATTGATCGAGTACCACCTGCGGGCCCTGGCTGCGGCGGGCGTCACCGAGGTGGTGATCAACCATGCCTGGCTCGGCCAGCAGATCGAGGACCACCTGGGTGACGGCAGCCGTTTCGGCCTGAGCATCCGCTATTCGCCCGAAGGAGAGCCGCTGGAAACCGGCGGTGGCATCTTCAAGGCCCTGCCATTGCTGGGTGACGCGCCGTTCCTGTTGGTGAACGGCGATGTCTGGACCGACTATGACTTCGCGCGCCTGCAGGGCCCCCTGCAAGGTTTGGCCCATCTGGTACTGGTCGATAACCCTGGCCATCACGGCCGCGGCGACTTCCGCCTGGTGGGCGAGCGGGTGGTCGATGGTGACGATGCGCCTGGCACGCTGACCTTCAGCGGGCTGTCGGTGCTGCACCCGGCGCTGTTCGAAGGCTGCCAGCCTGGCGCCTTCAAGCTGGCGCCGTTGCTGCGTCAGGCCATGGCTGCGGGCCAGGTCAGTGGCGAGCACTACCGTGGGCACTGGGTTGATGTCGGTACGCTCGAACGCTTGGCCGAGGCCGAGCGCCTGATCGGCGAGCGTGCCTGACATGTGGTGGCCAGGCACGGTGATTGGTGTCGGTGCCGGCTTTGCCGTTGCCAGCATCCCCGGGGCCTTGCTCGGGGCGTTGCTCGGACAGGCCATGGACCGTCGCCTGCGTTTGCAAGGCTGGGAGGACATGCGCGAACGCCTGGGCGGGCGCCCGGCGTTGCAGGACGACGAATTGCTGTTCGTGATGCTCGGGCGCCTGGCCAAGTGCGATGGCCGGGTGGGCGAGCAGCATATTCAGCAGGCACGCCAGGAGATGGTGCGCCTGGACCTGGCCGAAGCGGCTCGGCTGCGTGCGATTGCTGCGTTCAACCGCGGCAAGGCGGGCAAGGACCGGCTGGGTGGGCACCTGCGGCGCATTCGCCAGCAGCCGCATGCGGCCGAAGGTACCCTGCGTGCCTGTTGGCGCATGGTCTGGGCCGACGGCAAGATGGGCAATAAGGAGCGTGAACTGCTGCTGGACTGGGGGCAGAAACTGGGCCTGAGCCGGCGGCAGGTGCAGGCCATGTCGCTGGAGTACGAGCCACGCAAGGCGGCGGGGCCGGAAGGGGTCGCCATGACCTATGCGGCGGCGTTGCGCTTGCTGGCGGTCGAGGCGGATACCGATGGCGACAAGGTCAAGCAGGCGTATCGTCGACTGGTCAGTCGGCATCACCCGGACAAGCTGGCGGGTACTGGTGCCAGTGAGTCGCAGGTGCGTGAAGCGACTGAACGGACCCGGGAGCTGCATCAGGCTTATGCCATGATCCGCAAGCGGTGTGGGCTTTGGTTGCCCCATCGCCGAAAAGCCAGCTCCCACAGGTATTGCACTGACCCTGAACACTGTGGCGTACCTATGGGAGCTGGCATGCCGGCGACAGGGCCATCATGGCAAACCTTACCCCTGCGGACTCATCCACCCCCGCACCCGGCGGAACAGTTGCTCCTGCTCGGCCGCCTTGTTCCCCGGCATCGCAATTAGCGACAACTGTCGGTACTGGCTGTCCTTCTGCCGCTTGCTGGCCTGCAGGCGCTGTGCGGCTGCATTGCGGTCACTGCTGCGGGTGGCGTAGTAGATGTCGGCAGTCGGCACTTTCAAGGTTGGCGCCAGGCTTTCCAGGTCATGCTCCACCCGCGCCGGTGTCTGCGCGGCAACCATCACCAGTTTCTGCACCTGCGGTGGCCGTTTCTCGCTCAGGTAGCGGGCCGCCCAATATGCGCCGCTGCCATGGCCGATCAGCACGATGCTGCGGGCGTTGTGCTGCTGGGCAAAGGTCACCGCAGCATCCAGGCGGGCGAAAATGCGCTCGGCATCGGCTGGGTCGGTTTGTTCGCTGGCCTGTTTGGCGTCAGTGCTCTCTGCGGTGTCGGCATCGGCTGCGGTAGCCTGGGCGACGTTGGCATTGGCATCGGCTGGTACGTCCTTGGCCGGGGCGCTTTCGCCCTTGTCTGGCTGCGGCTCGGTAGCCGGCTTGGCCTCGACCCGCGCCTGCGGGCTGTCGGCGAGCAGGTCGGGCAGGCTGATGCTCAGGCTGTGCCAGCCGATATCGGGGAACTTTTGCCGCAGCGGGCCGACCGCGTTTGGCCAGTCAGCCGTTTCGCCAGCCCCCGGGACGATGATGACCGCGCCCTGTGGATCGCTGTCGTTGGCCGGTTTCCACAAGGCCAGGAAACTGTCGGCACCGGCCTGAAGGGTCTGCTGTTCGGCCTTGGGCGCCAGCCGTTCAAGTGCCTGGGCATCCTCCTGGCTGCGTTCCAGCAGCGGCGGGCGAGGAGCTTGGGCAACGGGTGCCTCGGTGGTGGTGGATGGTTTTTCGGCATCGGCGGCCAGGGCGCCGAGTGGAAGGATCGAGGCCAGGCAGCACATTGCCAGCGTCGTGCGATAAAGTGTGGACATGAGTCAACCCGGGGCCAGAATGATACCGGCAGCCTAATGGTATTTGCCCGTGACGGCCATGCTGCATGGCCGCTTTGCCAAGACGAGCGTGTAGATGAAGCGAGTGCGTCGCCTGTTGGTTATCGGCTGCTTTTGGCTGCCCTTGATTGCATTGGCCAGGCCCGAAGCGGTGCCCACGGTTGCCCTGGAACCGGCCCAGCAGCAATGGCTGGATACACACCGCAGTCTGCGTGTCGGCCTGGTGTTGCAGGCGCCTTACGCTCAGTTCGACCGGCGCCTGCAGCAGCTGTACGGGGCCAACGTGGAACTGGTGAGCAGCCTGGCGCAGGCGCTGCGGCTGGACCTTACCTGGCGCAACTTCGCCGACCAGGCCAGCCTCGAGCATGCCCTCCAGACCGGCGAAATCGACTTTGCCCCAGGGCTTACCCAGACCCCCGCCAGCCTGCGTCTGTGGCTGTTCAGCGACCCATACATGCGCGTGCCGCAACTGGTGGTGGGGCCGCGCACCGGGACGATGGCCGTGGAACTGGAAACGCTCGGAGCCGAGCAGCGGGTGGCGGTGCGCATGCCCAGCCAGCTGGCGGACTACCTGCGCGGTAACTACAGCAACCTCAACCTGCAAGGGGTACCCAACGAGCGCGAGGCCCTGCAATTGGTGGTGGGTAGCCAGGCCAGTTTCGCCGTGCTGGATGAAGCCCAGCTCAGCCGCCTGTCGCGCGAAAGCGAGTTCGGCGAGCTGGCTGTGGTCGGCGATATCGGCCTGCCGCAACTGTTGCGCATCGGTTCGCGGCGCGACTGGCCGCTGCTGGCTGATGTGCTGGAGCGTGGCCTGCAGGCGCTGCCAGCCAAGGAACTGGAGCAACTGCACCAGCGTTGGCTGCAGCCAAAGTACCCACGCTTGAGCGAGTCGACAGGATTCTGGAAGAACCTGGCACTGCTGTTCGGCTTGCTGCTGTTGTGCGCGCTGGCCACCCTGGTGTGGCAGCGTCGGCAACAGCGCCAGCTGGAGCGCAGCCTGTTGGCCACGCGCGAAAGTCTTGTGGAGCGGCAAGTGCGCGAAGAAGCGTTGCGCCTGAGTCAGTTTGCCATCGACCAGAGCACGGTGGGCATCCTCTGGGTCAACTGGGACAGCCACGTACGCTACGCCAACCATGCCGCCGAGCGCATGCTGGGCTACGGCGAAGGCGCACTGCTGGAGCGGCCGCTGAGCGACTTTGAACCCAGCCTGACCATGGATCGCTGGCTGGAGCTGTGGAAGGGCGCACGTACCGGGGCGGGCGGTGTTGGTCAGTTCGAGACGCAGTGCCGCCGGGCTGACCGCAGCCTGTTGCCGGTCGAGCTGTCGCTGAGTTTTCTGCGCTTTCGTGACTCCGAGTACCTGGTGGTGTACCTCGCCGATGTCACCGAGCGCTACCGCGCCTTGGCGGCCCTGCGCGAAAGCGAGGCGCGGCTCAAGGGCATTGCCGGCAACGTGCCGGGGCTGGTGTTCCGCCTGGAGCGCGACCCGGCCGAGGGCGACCTGGAATTCCCCTACATCAGCGAAGGCAGCGAGGCCTTGGTGGGCTATTCGCCCAGTGAGATCCAGGACCCGCAGATGGGCCTGCGCAACCTGGTGCACCCTGAGGACCGTGCCGATTACCACCGGGTGCAGGACCTGGCCTTGGCCAGCGACCAGGACTGGTCATGGCAGGGGCGCATCCTCACTCGCCAGGGTGAACAGCGCTGGGCCGACATCAAAGCCAGTACCCGGCGCCTGGGTAACGGCCGGGTGGTATGGGACGGTGTGGTTTGGGACATCACTCAGGGCAAGCGGGCCGAGTTGGCGCTGGCCAGGTCCCAGGAGCAGCTGCGCGAACTGTCGGCCCACCTGGAAAGCGTGCGTGAGGAAGAAAAAGCCCGCATCGCCCGAGAAGTGCACGATGAACTGGGGCAGATGCTGACCGTGCTCAAGCTGGAAGTGTCGATGTGCGAGCTGGCCTTCGCCGAGCTGGACCCGGGGCTGAACGAGCGGCTGGCCAGCATGAAGCGCCTGATCGCCCAGCTGTTCCAGCTGGTGCGCGACGTAGCCACTGCCTTACGTCCTCCGATTCTCGATGCCGGCATCGCCTCGGCCATTGAATGGCAGGCGCGGCGCTTTGAAGCACGCACGCAAATCCCCTGCCTGGTGCAAGTACCGGATAATCTGCCAGCATTGAGCGATGCCAAGGCCATCGGGCTGTTCCGTATCCTCCAGGAGGCGCTGACCAACGTGATGCGCCATGCCCAGGCGCATAGCGTGGAGATCGAACTGGTGCGTGAGCACGGGCAATTGCGCATGACCGTCAGCGATGACGGCCAGGGCTTTTGCCGCGACCAGCCTCGGCCCACCTCGTTCGGCCTGGTAGGGGTACGTGAGCGGGTGCTGATGCTGGGCGGCAGCATGGCGCTGGACAGTGAACCGGGCGAAGGCACCAGCCTGAGCGTGGCCATACCGTTGGAGTAGGAGAGCGATCGTGATTCGAGTGCTGGTGGCCGAAGACCACACCATTGTCCGTGAGGGTATCAAGCAGTTGATTGGCCTGGCCAAGGACATGCAGGTGGCGGGGGAGGCCGGTAACGGCGAGCAGTTGCTGGAAACCTTGCGCCACACCCCGTGCGAGGTGGTACTGCTGGATATCTCGATGCCAGGCGTGAATGGCCTGGAGGCGATTCCGCGAATCCGCGCGTTGCAGGACGCCCCGGCGATCCTGATGCTGTCGATGCACGATGAAGCGCAGATGGCGGCGCGGGCGCTGAAGGCCGGAGCGGCGGGCTATGCCACCAAGGACAGCGACCCAGCGTTGTTGCTGACCGCGATTCGCCGGGTTGCCGCTGGCGGGCGCTATATCGACCCGGCGCTGGCCGACCGCATGGTCTTCGAAGTGGGCCTGACGGAGTCGCGGCCGTTGCACACGCTGCTGTCCGAGCGGGAGTTTTCGGTGTTCGAACGCCTGGCCCAGGGCGCCAACGTCAACGACATCGCCCAGCAGCTGGCGCTGTCGAGCAAGACCATCAGCACCCACAAGGCGCGCCTGATGCAGAAGCTGAAAGTGAACTCGCTGGCTGAGCTGGTGAAGTACGCCATGGAGCACAAGCTGGTCTGATTGCGACATGCCTGTTCTCGGAACTTGCCGAGGTCCCTGGGGGAGCGGGCGTGCCCGCGAAAGGGCCTGACCTGCCGATCTCTATGGCTGAACCGGCCCCTTCGCGGGCATGCCCGCTCCCACAGGTTGGGCGGGTGGCTCGGATGAGCATTCCAAACCCGCCATCTTTGTAGGGGAATCCCTACAACAAATCTTCCATCCGGATGATGGTATTCTCTCAGCACCCCCGATTTTCCGGCGCTTGCCGCTTGTCTAGTCTATGCCTACGCAGTCATCCAACAAGAAGGTGCAGGCATGAGCGAGGCGAAGTCGAACGCTGCAACCAGCGAAACGCTGGTCAGCTTCCGTGGTGTGCAGAAGAGCTACGACGGCGAGTCGCTGATCGTCAAAGACCTCAACCTGGATATTCGCAAGGGCGAGTTCCTCACCCTGCTTGGCCCGTCCGGCTCGGGCAAGACCACCAGCCTGATGATGCTGGCCGGCTTCGAAACCCCCACCGCCGGTGAAATCCAGCTGGCCGGGCGCTCGATCAACAACGTGCCGCCGCACAAGCGCGACATCGGCATGGTGTTCCAGAACTACGCGCTGTTCCCGCACATGACCGTGGCCGAGAACCTGGCCTTCCCGCTGACCGTGCGCAACCTGAGCAAGACCGACATCAGCGAGCGGGTCAAGCGGGTGCTGAACATGGTCCAGCTCGATGCCTTCGCCAAGCGTTACCCCGGCCAGCTGTCCGGCGGCCAGCAGCAGCGTGTGGCCCTGGCCCGGGCACTGGTGTTCGAGCCGCAGCTGGTGCTGATGGACGAACCGCTGGGCGCGCTGGACAAGCAGCTGCGCGAGCACATGCAGATGGAGATCAAGCACATCCACCAGCGCCTGGGCGTGACCGTGGTGTACGTGACCCACGACCAGGGCGAAGCGCTGACCATGTCCGACCGGGTGGCCGTGTTCCACCAGGGTGAAATCCAGCAGATCGCCGACCCACGCACGCTGTACGAAGAACCCTGCAACACCTTCGTCGCCAACTTCATCGGCGAGAACAACCGCATCAACGGCACTTTGCTGGCCAGTGATGGCAAGCGCTGCCAGGTGCAGTTGCCACGTGGCGAGCGGGTCGAGGCGCTGGCGGTGAATGTCGGCCAGGCCGGCGAGCCGGTGACCCTGTCGATCCGCCCAGAGCGCGTGCGCCTGAACGGCCACAGCGAGAGCTGCGTGAACCGCTTCTCGGGCCGGGTGGCCGAATTCATTTACCTGGGCGACCACGTGCGGGTGCGCCTGGAAGTTTGCGGCAAGGGCGACTTCTTCGTGAAACAGCCGATTGCCGAGCTCGACCCGGCCCTGGCCGTGGGCGATGTGGTACCGCTGGGCTGGGAGGTGGAGCACGCCCGCGCGCTCGATCCGATTGCCGAAGCCCATTGATGGATTGCTTCACCAACCCTGTACTGTGGAGAGAATAATAATGCGCAAGCAGTTGAAACTGACCGCCCTGGCCCTGGGGCTGTTCGCCGCTGGCCAGGCCATGGCCGCAGACCTGACTGTTGTCTCGTTTGGTGGTGCCAACAAGGCGGCCCAGGTGAAGGCGTTCTACGAACCGTGGGAAAAGGCCGGCAAGGGCAAGATCATCGCGGGCGAGTACAACGGCGAGATGGCCAAGGTCAAAGCCATGGTCGACACCAAGAGCGTGTCGTGGAACCTGGTGGAAGTGGAGTCGCCAGAGTTGGCCCGTGGCTGTGACGAGGGCATGTTCGAAGAACTCGACCCGGCCCTGTTCGGTAATGAGGCCGACTATGTGCCGGGTGCCATTCAGCCATGTGGTGTTGGCTTCTTCGTATGGTCCACGGTACTGGCCTACAACGCCGACAAGCTGAAGACCGCACCGACCAGCTGGGCCGATTTCTGGGATACCAAGAAATTCCCGGGTAAGCGCGGCCTGCGCAAGGGCGCCAAGTACACCCTGGAATTCGCCCTGATGGCCGACGGTGTGGCGCCGAAGGATGTGTACCAGGTGCTGGGCACCAAAGAGGGCGTGGACCGCGCCTTCAAGAAGCTCGACGAACTCAAGCCAAGTATCCAGTGGTGGGAAGCCGGCGCCCAGCCGCCGCAGTACCTGGCCTCGGGTGACGTGGTCATGAGCTCTGCCTACAACGGCCGCATCGCTGCGGTGCAGAAAGAGAGCAACCTGAAGGTGGTGTGGAACGGCGGCATCTACGACTTCGATGCCTGGGCCATCCCGAAAGGTGCCAAGGATGTCGAGGAAGCGAAAAAATTCATCGCCTTCAGCGTGCAGCCAGAGCAGCAGAAGACCTACTCCGAGAACATCGCCTATGGCCCGGCCAATTCCAAGGCCGTGAGCCTGCTGTCGGACACGGTGAAGAAGGACATGCCGACCACGCCTGAAAACATCGCCAACCAGGTGCAGATCGATGTGGCCTTCTGGGCCGACAACAGCGAGCAGCTGGAGCAGCGCTTCAACGCCTGGGCGGCGAAGAAGTAAACGACCAGTGTAGGGGGCCGCTTTGCGGCCCATCGCCGGCAAGCCAGCTCCCACAGGGGGCCGCTGCCCTGGAGCCAGCGCAGTATCTGTAGGAGCTGGCTTGCCTGCGATGGGCTGCGCAGCAGCCCCATTTTCAGTTCGTATCGCGGAGTTCGCCATGGCCATTGCAGTGCCCCTCAAAGAAGGCGCAGGTCCAAGTCTCAAGCAGCGCCTCAAGCATGCCGAGCGGGTCAACCGCTGGAAGGCGCAGGCGTTGATCGCGCCGCTGGCGCTGTTTCTCCTGCTGGTGTTCCTGGTGCCTATTGCGGCGCTGCTGTACAAGAGCGTCGGCAACCCGGAAGTGGTTGGCGGCTTGCCGCGCACCGTTGGCGTCATCACCCAGTGGGATGGCAAGAGCCTGCCGGGCGAGGACGTTTACAGGGCGTTGAGCCAGGATTTGGCCGAATCGCGCAAGAACCAGACCTTGGGCGACCTTTCCAAGCGCCTGAACATGGAGCTTGCCGGTTACCGCAGCCTGTTGGCCAAGACCGCGCGGGCGCTGCCGTTCAAGAGCGAACCCGCTTCGTATAAAGATGCCTTGCAGGCTCTCGACGAGCGTTGGGGCGACCCGGCCTACTGGCAGGCAATCCGCCGCAACACCAGTACGGTCACCTCTTTCTACCTGTTGGCTTCGCTCGACCACCGTATCGATGACCTTGGCGAACTGGCCAAGGCCACCCCGGACCAGGCCATTTACCTGGACATCTTCGCCCGCACCCTGTGGATGGGTGTGGTGATTACCGCAATCTGCCTGGTGCTGGCCTACCCGCTGGCGTACCTGCTGGCCAACCTGCCGACCCGGCAGAGCAACCTGCTGATGATTCTGGTGCTGCTGCCGTTCTGGACCTCGATCCTGGTGCGGGTGGCGGCGTGGATCGTGCTGCTGCAGTCGGGCGGCCTGATCAACAGCGCGCTGATGGCCATGGGCATCATCGACCAGCCGCTGGAACTGGTGTTCAACCGCACCGGCGTATACATCTCGATGGTGCACATCCTGTTGCCGTTCATGATCCTGCCGCTGTACAGCGTGATGAAGGGCATTTCGCCGAGCTACATGCGTGCGGCGATCTCGCTGGGCTGCCACCCGTTCGCCAGTTTCTGGCGGGTCTACTTCCCGCAGACCTACGCCGGGGTTGGCGCTGGTTGCCTGCTGGTGTTCATTCTGGCCATCGGCTACTACATCACCCCGGCACTGCTGGGCAGCCCGAATGACCAGATGGTCAGCTACTTCGTGGCCTTCTACACCAACACCAGCATCAACTGGGGCATGGCCACCGCGCTTGGCGGGCTGTTGCTGCTGGCGACCGTACTGTTGTACCTGATCTATAGCTGGCTGGTCGGCGCCAGCCGCCTGCGCCTGAGCTGAGGAGCCTTGTCATGCTGAGCCCTTACATGTCGCCCGTGGAGCGGGTGTGGTTCTACAGCCTGCGCATTCTTTGCGGCTTGATCCTGCTGTTCCTCATACTGCCGGTCCTGGTGATAGTGCCGCTGTCGTTCAACAGTGGCAGTTTCCTGGTGTACCCGCTGCAGGGCTTCTCGCTGCAGTGGTACCAGGACTTCTTCGGTTCGGCCGAGTGGATGCGGGCCTTGAAGAACAGCATCATCGTCGCCCCGGCAGCCACGGTGCTGGCCATGGTGTTCGGCACCCTGGCGGCCATCGGCCTGACCCGTGGCGACTTCCCGGGCAAGTCGCTGGTGATGGCGCTGGTGATTTCGCCGATGGTGGTGCCGGTGGTGATCATCGGTGTGGCCAGCTACCTGTTCTTCGCCCCGCTGGGCATGGGCAACAGCTTCACCTCGCTGATTCTGGTGCATGCGGTACTCGGCGTGCCGTTCGTGATCATTACCGTGTCGGCGACCTTGCAGGGCTTCAACTACAACTTGGTGCGTGCGGCAGCCAGCCTGGGCGCCTCGCCACTGCTGACTTTCCGCCGGGTAACCCTGCCGTTGATCGCGCCCGGGGTGATTTCGGGGGCGTTGTTCGCCTTTGCCACGTCGTTTGACGAAGTAGTGGTGACCCTTTTCCTGGCCGGGCCGGAGCAGGCAACCCTGCCGCGACAGATGTTCAGTGGTATTCGCGAGAACCTGAGCCCGACCATTGCCGCGGCGGCGACCTTGCTGATTGCCTTCTCGGTAGTGTTGCTGCTGACTCTGGAGTGGTTGCGTGGGCGTAGCGAGAAGCTGAGGACCCAGCAGCCTGGTTGAAGGTATGTTGCCTGTGCTGGCCTCTTCGCGGCTAAAGCCGCTCCCACAGGATTTGTGCAGCTTTCGATGCCTGCGCGGTCCCTGTGGGAGCGGCTTTAGCCGCGAAGAGGCCGGTACAGGTTGATGCTAATCAGCCTTCATCCGCTTCCCTGGGTTACAATGCGCGCCACCGTGATTCTGCCAACAGGTGCGCCATGCAGCCCTACGCTATTGCCCCCTCCATTCTCTCCGCCGATTTCGCCCGACTGGGCGAGGACGTCGACAAGGTATTGGCCGCGGGTGCCGACATCGTCCACTTCGATGTCATGGACAACCACTACGTCCCCAACCTGACCATCGGCCCGATGGTCTGCACCGCCCTGCGCAAGTACGGCGTCACCGCCCCGATCGACGTGCACCTGATGGTCAGCCCGGTCGACCGCATCATCGGCGACTTCATCGAAGCTGGTGCCACCTACATCACCTTCCACCCGGAAGCCTCGCAGCACATCGACCGTTCGCTGCAGCTGATCAAGGATGGTGGCTGCAAGGCGGGCCTGGTGTTCAACCCGGCCACCAGCCTGGACGCCCTGAAGTATGTGATGGACAAGATCGACATGGTGCTGCTGATGAGCGTCAACCCGGGCTTCGGCGGGCAGAAGTTCATCCCTGGCACCCTCGACAAGCTGCGCGAGGCGCGTGCGCTGATCGACGCCAGCGGCCGTGATATCCGCCTGGAAATCGACGGTGGCGTCAACGTCAACAACATCCGCGAGATCGCTGCCGCTGGCGCCGACACCTTCGTGGCCGGCTCGGCAATCTTCAACGCCCCGGACTACCAGGAAGTCATCGCCAGGATGCGTGCCGAACTGGCTCAGGCCCGCCCATGAGCGGCTTCGAGCAGCTGTTCCCGGGGACGCTGCCCAGGCTGGTGATGTTCGATCTGGACGGTACCCTGATCGATTCCGTGCCAGACCTGGCCGCCGCCGTGGACCGCATGCTGCTCGAACTGGGGCGCCCGCCTGCCGGCCTGGAGGCGGTGCGCCACTGGGTGGGCAACGGTGCCCAGGTGCTGGTGCGCCGGGCGCTGGCCGGTGGCATCGACCACGCTGCCGTGGAAGATGCACTGGCCGACCAGGCGCTGGCGCTGTTCATGGACGCCTATGCCGAAAGCCACGAACTGACCGTGGTCTACCCCGGTGTGCAGGACACCCTGCGCTGGCTGCGCAAGCAGGGCGTGGAGATGGCTCTGATCACCAACAAGCCCGAGCGCTTCGTTGGCCCGCTGCTGGACCAGATGAAGATCGGCAACTACTTCCGCTGGATCATCGGCGGCGACACCCTGCCGCAGAAAAAACCCGACCCTGCGGCGCTGCTGTTCGTCATGCAGATGGCCGGTGTCACCCCGCAGCAGTCGCTGTTTGTCGGCGATTCACGCAGTGACGTGCTGGCGGCCAAGGCGGCTGGCGTGCAGTGCGTCGGCCTGACCTACGGCTACAACCATGGCCGGCCGATCCACGACGAATCCCCCAGCCTGGTGATCGACGACCTGCGTGCATTGCTGCCCGGTTGCGCAGACCCGGCCACTGGGATAACGTTGGCGGACCTTCAAGCCTCACAAGACAGAGAGTCCACCGTGGCGGTTACCGGCAAATTCTGGATGAAAGTCATCAAGGCCCTGGCCCGTTGGCGTTGGCGCGCCTGACTTCAGCCTGCCGGCGCGTGCCGGCCCGTCCGTTTGCCTGACCTATTGCTGCTTGCCACGAGGCTACCCATGACCCGCGAAGAATTCCTGCGCCTGGCCGCTGCCGGCTACAACCGCATTCCCCTGGCCTGCGAAACCCTGGCCGACTTTGACACGCCGCTGTCGATCTACCTGAAACTGGCCGACCAGCCCAACTCGTACCTGCTCGAATCGGTGCAGGGCGGCGAGAAATGGGGCCGTTACTCGATGATCGGCCTGCCGTCGCGCACCGTGATGCGTGTGCACGGCTACCACGTCAGCATCCTGCAGGATGGCGTGGAGGTGGAAAGCCACGATGTCGAAGACCCGCTGGCCTTCGTCGAAACCTTCAAGGACCGTTACAAGGTCGCCGATATCCCTGGCCTGCCGCGCTTCAACGGTGGCCTGGTCGGCTACTTCGGCTACGACTGCGTGCGCTATGTGGAAAAGCGCCTGGGCGCTAGCCCCAACCCGGACCCGCTGGGTGTGCCGGATATCCTGCTGATGGTGTCCGATGCGGTGGTGGTGTTCGACAACCTGGCGGGCAAGATGCACGCGATCGTGCTGGTCGACCCGGCTGAAGAGCAGGCTTTCGAACAGGGCCAGGCACGCCTGCAAGGCCTGCTGGAAACCCTGCGTCAGCCGATCACTCCACGCCGTGGCCTGGACCTGAGTGGCCCGCAGGCTGCCGAGCCGGAATTCCGCTCCAGCTATACCCGCGAGGATTACGAGAACGCCGTCGGCCGCATCAAGGAATACATCCTGGCTGGTGACTGCATGCAGGTGGTGCCGTCGCAGCGCATGTCGATCGACTTCAAGGCGGCGCCTATCGACCTGTACCGCGCGCTGCGCTGCTTCAACCCGACGCCGTACATGTACTTCTTCAACTTTGGCGACTTCCATGTGGTCGGCAGCTCGCCCGAGGTGCTGGTACGCGTCGAGGACAACCTGGTCACCGTACGCCCGATTGCCGGCACCCGCCCGCGTGGTGCTACCGAAGAGGCCGACCGCGCGCTGGAAGACGACCTGCTGTCGGACGACAAGGAAATTGCCGAGCACCTGATGCTCATCGACCTGGGCCGTAACGACGTCGGTCGCGTGTCCTCGACCGGCAGCGTGCGCCTGACCGAGAAGATGGTGATCGAGCGTTACTCCAACGTGATGCACATTGTGTCCAACGTCACTGGCCAGCTGCGCGAAGGGCTGACGGCGATGGACGCACTGCGGGCGATCCTGCCGGCCGGTACGCTTTCGGGTGCACCGAAGATTCGCGCGATGGAGATCATCGACGAGCTGGAGCCGGTCAAGCGTGGGGTTTACGGTGGTGCCGTCGGTTACTTCGCGTGGAACGGCAACATGGATACCGCCATTGCCATCCGTACCGCGGTAATCAAGGGCGGTGAGCTGCATGTGCAGGCCGGGGGCGGCATCGTTGCCGACTCGGTGCCGGCGCTGGAGTGGGAAGAAACCATCAACAAGCGCCGGGCGATGTTCCGCGCGGTGGCGTTGGCTGAGCAGACTTCGGCCAAATAAGTTGATCGGGGCTGCGTTGCAGCCCTTCGCGGGCATGCCCGCTCCCACAGGGAAATCACATGCTGCAAGGCCTGTGCAATACCTGTGGGAGCGGGCGAGCCCGCGAAGGGCCGCAAAGCGGCCCCATCAATTCAGAAGTCGACGCTGACGCCCAAACTCACTCCCTGCTGCGTCAATTCATCACTCTTGCGCCAGTTATAGTTACCGCGCAAATGCACCCCCGCCACCACTTCATGGCTCACCCCCAGGCTCGCCCGGGTCAGGTCGCTGTGCGGCGTATACCCTGTCAGGGTGAAGTCATTCGCCGGCAGGCTGGTCAGGTGCATCGTCACATCCTGCTGGTCATCCTCGAACTCATGCTCCTGCGCCACCTCGGCGAACAGCCGGGTACTCGGCAGCACCTGCACACTGCCCAGCAACCCCACACCCAAACGGCGTGATGTACGTTCCTGATCATCGAAGCCCAGCGCCGTCGAGCGCCCGCTTTTCTCGTCATAACCATCCACCTTCACCCGCGCATAGTCGGCGCTGATGAACGGCGCCAGCTGCCAGCTGCTGCTCTCGGCCGCCAGGTTGTAGCCCAGCCGCCCCGACACCGCCCAGGCCTCGCCATCGGTATCGCCCTTTTCGCTGCGGTCGTTCACGCCAAGGGCGAAGGTGCGCTTGAGGTCGCTGTAGTCCAGGTGCCCGGCGGTCAGCGCCGCGTCGGCCCACCAGCGGTCCTGGCGGTATTGGGCGAAGGCGCTGGCAAGGTAGCTGTCCAGCTTGTAGTCCGAATCCTGTGCGCCGGCTTCCAGCTTCTGCCGGTACACGCCACCGGCCAGGCCCAGGCGCCATGCATCGTTCAGGCGGTAGCTGCCGCCCAGGGTCAGGTTGTAGCCGCGGCCATCGCCGCTGGCCGCGCTGCGCTGGCCGTCGAAGTCCAGGTCCTGGGCGCCGGTGGCAACGAAGGCTTGCCACTGGCCAACTGCCTGCCAGGGTGTCTGCCACTGGTTGCGCAGTTCGTCCTGGTGGGCACGCAGGCTGGCGTGGGCCATTTCCGGAAGCAAGGTCAGTTCCCAGGGGGCGGCGATAATCGAATAGGCGTAGTCGGCAATCAGTTGCTGGCCGGCTATGGTCGGGTGGACCGAGTCGTTGAACAGCAGCTTGGTCGGGTCTGGCGTGGCGCCGTTGATACCGTACACCGGATTTTCCACACAGCCTTCGCCGCTGTAGCAGGTGCCGACCAGGTTCTGGCCGCTGGCCAGGCCGAACTGCTCGGGGCTGGCCAGCGCTTCGCTCAGCAGCACGGGGATGTTCAGCGGAATGATTTCGGCATCGATCTGCCCCAGCTGGCTGAGCAGGGACTGGTTGAACGCGCCGGACAGCAGCGACAGCGGGTTTTGTTGCGGCGTACCGCTGAAGTTCGGTGTCTGCCCGAGGTCGGGCAGCAGCCAGACCATGATGTAGCGGGCACCGCCTTGCTGCAGGGCCTGGGCGCTGGCGGCCAGGCGGGCGCCGGCGGCCACGGCATCGGCCGGGCTGTTGACCAGGCCTTGCAGGAAGTCATTGCCGCCGCCAGTCAGGTAATACAACGCGTTGGGGTCGGCGCGCAGGCCGTTGGCCAGGTAGCCCGGTTTATCACGCAGTACCTGCCCGGCGTCGGGGCGCCCTGGCGGGATGACGGTCTCGGAGGTAGTGGTGATCGAATCCAGGATCTGCTGGGTGGTGTAGCCACCGACTGCCCAGTTGTTGCCGTCGGGAAGGCCCAGCACCGGATTGACCGGGGAGGTGGAGGGGCCAAGCTCGGTCGGGCTCACACCAAGCCGCCCGCCCAGGATCATCGGTGACACTGGAGCATAACTGCCATTGGCATCGCGGTTGGTGAAGCGCACCCCGCCAAACTGCCCGGCGTCGCTGAGGCTGTCACCAAACACGATCATGCTGGAGTAGGGCGAGGGTGCCGCGAAGGCCTGGCTGCAGGCTAACGTCAATGAGGCGAGGGTAAAGCGCAATAGCGGTGCTTTTCGCATCAGGGAACATCCTTTTCTTTGTTTTTATCAGGACAACCCCATCGACCTTAGCAAATCGCAGTGCATCCCTCCCAAGTCCATTCGTTTCCCCGTGTTTACAGGCATATTGCGCCCGTCGCCCCGGTAGGCTACTGTGCCGGAACGTATGAGCGAGACCTATCCTGTGTTGATCGTCAGCAAACTCTTGATGCGCGTTATCAAGGCCCACGCCCGTTGGCGTTGGCGCGCCTGACTTTATCCCCTGCCGGCCCGTCCGGCCCGCCCCCGTTTGCCTTCCTGTCTACCGCCCCTGAATGGCCAAGCTGCGCCTTTGGCAGAAGCAGGAAGGTTCGAATTTTGAAGTCAGTAGATTCAAGAGGTTTAACCCGATGTTACTGATGATCGACAATTACGACTCATTCACTTACAACGTCGTTCAGTACCTTGGCGAGCTGGGTGCCGAGGTAAAGGTCATTCGCAATGACGAAATGACCATCGCCCAGATCGAAGCCCTCAACCCCGAGCGCATCGTCGTATCTCCAGGCCCGTGCACGCCGAGTGAGGCGGGCGTGTCCATCGAGGCCATCCTGCACTTTGCCGGCAAGCTGCCGATCCTTGGTGTATGCCTGGGCCACCAGTCCATCGGCCAGGCCTTTGGTGGTGATGTGGTACGTGCCCGCCAGGTGATGCACGGCAAGACCAGCCCGGTACATCACCGTGACCTGGGCGTGTTCGCCGGCCTCAACAACCCGTTGACCGTTACCCGTTACCACTCGCTGGTGGTAAAGCGCGAAACCTTGCCCGAGTGCCTGGAAGTGACCGCCTGGACCGCCCATGCTGACGGTTCGGTCGACGAGATCATGGGCCTGCGCCACAAGACGCTGAATATCGAAGGGGTGCAGTTCCACCCCGAGTCGATCCTGACCGAACAGGGCCACGAACTGTTCGCCAACTTCCTCAAGCAGACCGGCGGCCGCCGCTAAGGATCGAACATGGATATCAAGAGTGCGTTGAGCCGTATCGTCGGCCAGCTGGACCTTTCAACCGAAGAAATGCGCGACGTCATGCGCCAGATCATGACCGGCCAGTGCAGCGAAGCGCAGATCGGCGCCTTCCTGATGGGCATGCGCATGAAGAGCGAAAGCATCGACGAGATCGTCGGTGCGGTGTCGGTGATGCGCGAGCTGGCTGACAAGGTCGAACTGCAAAGCCTCGATGGCGTGGTCGATATCGTTGGTACCGGCGGTGATGGCGCCAACATCTTCAACGTGTCCACCGCCTCGTCGTTTGTCCTGGCGGCGGCAGGTTGCACTGTGGCCAAGCATGGTAACCGGGCGGTGTCGGGCAAGAGCGGCAGTGCCGACCTGCTGGAAGCCGCCGGCATCTACTTGAACCTGACGCCCACCCAGGTAGCCCGCTGCATCGACAGCCTGGGCATCGGCTTCATGTTCGCGCAAAGCCATCATTCGGCCATGAAGCACGCAGCCGGCCCGCGTCGCGACCTGGGGCTGCGCACCCTGTTCAACATGCTCGGCCCGCTTACGAACCCGGCCGGGGTGAAGCACCAGGTGGTCGGTGTATTCGCCCAGACCCTATGCCGCCCGTTGGCTGAAGTGCTGCAGCGCCTGGGCAGCAAGCACGTGCTGGTGGTGCACTCGAAAGACGGCCTGGACGAGTTCAGCCTGGCTGCACCGACCTTCGTCGCCGAACTGAAGAATGGCGAAATCACCGAATACTGGGTAGAGCCGGAAGACCTAGGCATGAAGAGCCAGAGCCTGCACGGCCTGGCCGTCGAGAACCCGCAGGCGTCGCTGGAGCTGATCCGCGATGCACTGGGCCGACGCAAGACCGAAAACGGCCAGAAGGCCGCCGAGATGATCGTGCTCAATGCGGGCGCGGCGCTGTATGCCGCTGACCATGCCATGAGCCTGAAAGCCGGTGTGGAACTGGCCCACGACGTACTGCACACCGGGCTGGCCTGGGAGAAGCTGCAGGAGCTGGGTGCCTTTACTGCAGTATTCAAGGTGGAGAACGAAGCATGAGTGTGCCGACGGTGCTGGAAAGGATCATTGCCCGCAAGTTTCAGGAAGTGGCCGAGCGCAGCGCGCGCGTCAGCCTCGCCGAACTGGAGGCCCTGGCCAAGGCTGCCGACGCCCCGCGTGGCTTTGCCAAGGCCCTGATCGAGCAAGCCGCGCGCAAGCAGCCGGCGGTGATTGCCGAAATCAAGAAAGCCTCGCCGAGCAAGGGCGTGATTCGCGAGCATTTCGTGCCGGCGGAAATCGCCGTCAGCTACGAGAAGGGCGGGGCGACTTGCCTGTCGGTGCTGACCGATGTGGACTACTTCCAGGGCGCCGACGAGTACCTGCAGCAGGCCCGCGCGGCGGTGTCGCTGCCGGTGATCCGCAAGGACTTCATGGTCGACCCGTACCAGATCGTCGAGGCCCGGGCCCTGGGCGCGGACTGTGTACTGCTGATCGTGTCGGCGCTGGATGACGTGAAGATGGCCGAACTGGCGGCCACGGCCAAGGATGTCGGCCTCGACGTGCTGGTGGAAGTGCACGACGGCGATGAGCTGGAGCGCGCGTTGAAAACCCTGGATACACCGCTGGTGGGGGTGAACAACCGCAACCTGCACACCTTCGAGGTCAGCCTGGAAACCACCCTCGACCTGCTGCCGCGTATTCCGCGTGATCGCCTGGCGATTACCGAGAGCGGCATCTTGAACCGGGCCGATGTGGAGCTGATGGCGATCAATGAGGTCTACTCCTTCCTGGTCGGTGAGGCGTTCATGCGCGCCGAGCAGCCGGGGCTGGAGCTGCAGCGGTTGTTCTTCCCGGAACAGGTGAAGAAGACTGTTCAGCAACTGGACTGATCAAATGAAGCCGGCGTTATTGCCGGCTTTTTTGTATGTCTGTAATGGCCCCTTCGCGGCGGTCGGACGCTTCGGCTCGCCCGCTCCCACAGGTTTTCCATCACCCTCGGGGTCTGTGGTAATCCCTGTGGGAGCGGGCGTGCCCGCGAAGAGGCCCTGAATAACAACATCAAAGGTGGATCAATGACCGATCAACCCCTGGCCCTGACCGTAGAACAAGGCCTGCACGCCGAACAGGAATTGCTGGCCGCCGTCTGCCGCGGGGAGTGCGACAGTGGCGTGCTGTTCTGGCGCCCGACCGACCACGCCCTGGTCATGCCCCGGCGCATGAGCCGTCTGGACAATTTCGAAGCCGCCTGCGCGGAGCTGGCGATTGCCGGCTGGCCGGTGCTGCTGCGCGAAACCGGCGGCGAACCGGTGCCGCAGTCACACTCCACGGTGAACGTAGCCCTGGTCTATGTTGCCCCCCGCAGCGAAGGAGACCACGGCCGTATCGAAAACGCCTACGAGCGCTTGTGCCTGCCGCTATGCGACGTGCTGCGCGAGTGGGGCGGGGTGGCGTCGGTGGGCGAAATCGACGGTGCCTTCTGCGATGGCCGCTACAACGTCAACCTCAATGGCCGCAAACTGGTGGGCACCGCCCAGCGCTGGCGCCAGGGGCTGGGTGGAAAGCGCCCGGTGGTGCTGGTGCACGGTGCGCTGCTGCTGGACAACGAGCGTGATTCGATGGTGGCTGCGGTCAACCGCTTCAATGAGTGCTGCGAACTGGAGCAGCGCTGCCGCGCCGATGCGCACATCGCCCTGCACGAAGTGGCGCCCGCGGCCCCATGGTTCGAGCGGCTGTCGCAGGCCTATGCCAAGGTGCTGACCGACCTGCCCAGAGACTAGCGGGTACCGTAGACCACCATGGTCTTGCCTTTGACCTGCACCAGGCTGCGTTCCTCAAGGTCCTTGAGGACGCGGCCGACCATTTCCCTCGAGCATCCTACGATGCGGCCGATTTCCTGACGGGTGATCTTGATCTGCATGCCATCGGGGTGGGTCATGGCGTCGGGTTGCTTGCACAGCTCCAGCAGGCAACGTGCGACACGCCCGGTAACGTCGAAGAACGCCAGGTCGCCGACCTTGCGCGTGGTGTTGCGCAGGCGCTGGGCCATCTGGCTGCCCAAGGCATAAAGG
The DNA here is from genome assembly GCF_046557535.1 of Pseudomonas sp. S1(2024). NCBI lineage: Bacteria > Pseudomonadati > Pseudomonadota > Gammaproteobacteria > Pseudomonadales > Pseudomonadaceae > Pseudomonas > Pseudomonas sp. S1(2024). Next base: position 11,724 of record NZ_JBKGFP010000044.1, on the reverse strand, counting down.
ATTTCCGGGTCTTGGCGCGCGAGTTCGCGAAATTTCTCATAACTGATTTCGGCCACTTCGCATTCGGTCTTGGCGCGCACCCAGGCACTGCGCTGCTGTTCACCTTCGACTGGTTCGAACAGGCCCAGCTCGCCGAAGAAGTCGCCATTGTTGAGGTAGGCGATGATCATTTCATGGCCGTCATCGTCCTCGATGAGGATGGTGACCGAACCCTTGATGATGAACGACAGTGTCTCGGCCCGGTCGCCGGCGCAGATGATGTTGCTTTTTGCGGTATAGCGACGGCGCTGGCAGTGCACCAGCAGCTTGTCGATGTTCTTGATCTTGGCGGGTAGGGCGGAAGCAACCATCACGAAATCCTGTTCGATATGACGCATAGGCTTTTTATAAAGGTCGGCTGGCGGAACGCGCCAGTCATTTGGCGCCAGCTTATCAGACACTACAGGATGTTTCGGTACTAAACCGACACGACTCGTGCTTTTCCCACAGCCGTACAAGGTCTAAGCTGACACCCTTTTCCGAAAATCAGGAGTCCGGGTAGATGAAGGCACGTATCCAGTGGGCCGGTGAGGCGATGTTCCTCGGCGAATCGGGGAGCGGCCATGTCGTCGTGATGGACGGCCCGCCCGATGCCGGTGGCCGTAACCTGGGCGTGCGCCCGATGGAGATGCTGCTGCTGGGCCTGGGTGGCTGCAGCAGCTTTGACGTGGTCAGCATCCTGAAGAAGTCGCGCCAGGCGGTGGAAAGCTGCGAGGCGTTCCTGGAGGCCGAGCGTGCCAGCGAAGACCCGAAGGTGTTTACCAAGATCCACATGAACTTCGTGGTGAAGGGGCGTGGGCTGAAGGAAGCCCAGGTCAAGCGTGCGGTGGAGCTGTCGGCGGAGAAGTATTGCTCGGCTTCGATCATGCTCGAGCGTGCCGGGGTTGAGATTACCCACGGGTACGAGATTGTAGAGCTGGGTTGAACAGCAAATTTTGGGGGCTGCGTTGCAGCCCATCGCCGGCAAGCCAGCTCCCACAGGGATAGCACATGGCTTGAGGTCAATGCGGTCGAGGTGGGAGCTGGCTTGCCGGCGATGGGGCGCAGAGCGGCCCCAACAATTTCAGCTGCGAAGCGCCGGCAGCGCAGCCCGCACCCATCCCGGCAAACAATCGCGCATCACCCGGCTCAACCGCTCCCGCCGCTTCTGGTAAACCAGCCCCAGCCCGATAACCCCCAGCCCGATCAGGGTCACCACCACCGGGAACAGCAGCGAGTCGGCAAACACCTCGTACGACAGGTACCCCAGGTAAGCCGCCACACCCAACGCCCCGAACACCATGAACACCGGCCGGCGCAACAGCACCGCCATACCCATCAGGGCAATATTGATCAGGCAGTACAGGGCCTTGCCCAACTCACTGCCGCTGTCCACCAGCGTCAGCCCGCCCCAGAATGCCGCCAGCCCGGCCAGGTAGCCCCAGTGGGCATAGTCTTCGCGGGTGCGGCCGTCCACACCAACAAAAAACACCAGCAAGCCCAGACCGAACCACAGCGAAACCTCGCGGCGCTGTTCCCAGCTGAATGGCGAGCCGAAGAACCATTCGCTCAAGTCCATTGACATGAACCACAGGGCGACGGCAATCGGCATGACGATAAACGGGTAGGGGATCAGCCTCAGCATCAACAGCCCGGCAAGTACCGTGGCTGCTTCCATTGCCAGCCAGCCGCCCTGCACGTAGGTGTAGTACTGGTGATAGTTCGCCTGCGCATCATCCATTGGCCACCAGCCGACCAGCCGTTCGATGGCGAACACCGCCAACGGCACGATGCTGACCGCCACCGCCGCCAGCACCCCGGCCGCGACGGGCTGTACGCGCCGTTGCAGGTTAACGGCGAACAGTGTGAGCAGCAGAATATAGAGGCTGGCGATGAGCAGCAGCGCCCAGTCGCCGATGCGCATCCAGGCTTCGGTGAGCAACCAGCCCATGGCTGCCATGATCAGCATGGCGCCGAAGTAGAACGCGACATGGGCCAGCTGGAAGCTGCCACGCTGTGCTGGTCGCTGGCGCAGGAACGCCAGCAGGGCCTGGTCCTGGCCCGGCTGGAGAATGCCGGCTTGCACGGCGCGCGCCAGGTCCTTGGCGTCGAAACGGTCCGTCATGGTGATGCCTTCAGATACGGTAGGTACTCTTGGTCATGACTTTGGCCAACAGGCTCATGCCAAAACGGACTGGGGCAGGGAAGCGATAACCGCCGGCTTCCAGTGCAGACTCGGCGTGCTGTTCCTCGTCGACGCGCATCTGTTCGAGGATGGCCCGGGACTTTTCGTCTTCCTGCGGAATCTGCTCCAGGTGCTCGTCGAGGTGCTTGCACACCTGATGCTCGGTGGCGGCGACGAAGCCAAGGCTGACCTTGTCGCTGACCAGCCCGGCGAGTGCACCGATACCGAACGACATGCCGTAGAACAACGGGTTGAGCACGCTGGGGTGGCTGTTCAGTTGGCGAATGCGCTGTTCGCACCAGGCCAGGTGGTCCACTTCTTCCTCGGCGGCGTGTTCCATGGCCTTGCGCACTTCGGGCAGCTTGGCGGTCAGGGCCTGGCCCTGGTACAGCGCCTGGGCGCAGACTTCACCGGTGTGGTTGATACGCATCAACCCGGCAACATGGCGGGCCTGCTGTTCGTCAAGGTCGACGTCCGGCTGGACGATGGCCGGCGAAGGGCGGGCGGGTTGGCCGCTGAAGGGCAGCAAGGTGCGCATGGCGGTATCGGCCTGCAGCAACAAGCGGTCGAGCGGCGAGTAGTGACGTTCGGTAGCCATCGGGCACCTCCGCAAGAATGTGCCCGACAGTTTACCGCAATAGTGGCAGGGTCGCTTGCCGTGGATCAGCCCGGTGGCCAGTGCATCTGGCGCTGGCCAAGCACGTGCATGTGGATGTGGTAGACGGTCTGGCCGCCTTTCGGGTTGCAGTTCATGACCACGCGGAAGCCTTCCTCGCAGCCTTGCTCGACGGCCAGGCGCTGGGCGGTGAACAGGAGGTGGCCAGCCAGGGCCTTGTCCTCTTCGGTCAGGTCATTGAGGGTACGGATGTGCTTTTTCGGGATGACCAGAAAATGTACTGGTGCCGCAGGGGCAATGTCCTTGAAGGCCAGGATCTGGTCATCTTCATAGATGATATCCGCCGGTATTTCCCGGTTGATGATTTTGAGGAATAGATCGTCCACAGCACTAACTCCATGGTGAGGGTCGGGCCGAGTGTACTCAGCCGGGCGCCGCTCGCCCAGTGGCTATTCCATGCCGACCGGGCAATAGCGGCGGTGGATGGCCCCGGCCAGCTTGCGCACCAGCCAACGCGGCAGCAGGCGCGGGGCGAACGCCAGCCAGCGATTACGCCGGCCGGGCAGTATCAGTGCGCGGTTCTTGTCCAGCGCGCGCACGGTGTACAGCGCCACTTCCTCAGGGCTGAGGCAGCGTGGCTTGCCATCCAGCCGCGGAATGCGTCGGCGCGAGGAGCGCACCGGGCCGGGGCACAGTACCGAAACCTTGATGCCGGTGCGCTTGAGTTCTTCACGCAAGGCCTGGGAGAAGCTCAGTACATAGGCCTTGCTAGCGGCATAGGCGGCCATCCACGGGCCAGGCGCCACCCCGGCCAGGCCCGCGACATTGAGGATCTGTCCGCCGCCCTGCACGGCCATCAGGTTACCGATGGCGTGGCACAGGCGGCTCAGGGCCAGCACGTTGACTTCCAGCAAGTCCTGCTCGTCCGCCCACTCATGGGCCAGGAATGGCCCGTAGGTGCGCAGGCCGGCACAATTGACCAGCAGGTCTATACGTCGCTCGCCTTCCTCCAGTTCAAGCACGAAGCCTGACAGGCGTAACGGTTGGCTGAGATCGCAGGCGCGGAATAGCACCTCGACACCGAAGCGTTGGGTCAGTTCGATGGCCACCGGCTCCAGCGTTTCACGCTGGCGAGCCACCAGGATCAGGTTGCGCCCGCGCCGCGCCAGGGCTTCCGCCAGGGCGAGGCCCAGGCCGCTGGAAGCACCAGTGATCATGGCGTAACGGGTCATGCAAGGCTCCTGGGGGCTGAAGAGGGCGCCTAGTGTACAGCTTGGCCAGTCAAGGTGTTGCCTTTTGCTACAAGGTACGGGCGCGCAGGGCCTGGCAGCGTTCCAGGGCGTCCCGGTACTCGTCATGCAGCCGTCCGATCAGCGCGCTGGCGCTGGGCAGGTCGTCTATACCGCCGACCCCCTGGCCCGCCGACCACACGGTCTTCCAGGCCTTGGCTTCGTCGTCGATCGGCTTGAGCTTGCCTTGCTCATGGCCGCCCTTGATGGCGTTCATGTCATAGCCGGCCTGTTCCAGGCTCGGGCGCAGGAAGCTGGCGGGGACGCCGGACACCGCCGGGGTGTGGACGATATCGGCGGCATGGGAATCGAGCAGCATCTGCTTGTAGGCGCTCGGGGCCTGGCTTTCTGCGGTGGCGATGAAGCGGGTGCCCATGTACGCAAGGTCCGCACCCAGCATTTGCGCGGCGAGGATCTCGTGGCCGTGGTTGAGGCAACCGGCCAGCAGCAGGGTCTTGTCGAAGAACTGGCGGATCTCCGCGGCCAGGGCGAACGGGCTCCAGGTGCCCGCATGGCCGCCTGCGCCTGCAGCAACGGCGATCAGGCCATCGACACCGGCTTCGGCGGCTTTCTCGGCATGGCGGCGGGTGGTGACATCGTGGAACACCAGGCCACCGTAGCCATGCACGGCATCGACCACTTCCTTCACCGCGCCGAGGCTGGTGATGACGATCGGCACGCGGTGTTCCACGCACAACGCCAAGTCGGCCTGCAGGCGCGGGTTGGTCGGGTGGACGATCAGGTTGACGGCATAGGGTGCTGGCGCCTGCAGCTGTGCCAGGCCTGCCTCTATTTCCTCCAGCCAGGCCTTGAAGCCGGTGCTGTCGCGCTGGTTCAGGGCCGGGAAGCTGCCGACCACGCCGCTGGAGCAGCAGGCCAGTACCAGCCTGGGGTTGGAGATCAGGAACATCGGTGCGGCAACCACGGGCAGGCGCAGGCGTTGTTCGAGGGAGGCAGGTAACGACATGGCAAGGCTCCTTGAGCGGGTGGCTATGTCAGAACGGTTTGACCACCACCAGAATTACGATACCCAGCAGGAACAGCACGGGCACTTCGTTGAACCAGCGATAGTAGACGTGGCTGCGGGTGTTGCTGCCGCTGGCGAAGCGCTTGCGCTGGGCGCCGCACATGTGATGGTAGACGGTCAGCAGGATGACCAGGGTCAGCTTGGCATGCAGCCAGCCCTGGCTGAGCCAGCCGGGCGTGAGATAGAGCATCCACGCGCCGAACACGTAGGTGGCGATCATCGCCGGGTTCATGATGCCGCGAAACAGCTTGCGCTCCATGGTCACGAAGCGTTCCTGGCTGATGCTGTCCTGGCTTTGGGCGTGGTAGACGAACAGCCGCGGCAGGTAGAACAGGCCGGCGAACCAGCAGACCACGCTGACGATATGCAGCGCTTTGATCCATAGGTAAAGCATGGGGGAGTTCCTTCAGGTATTCACGGTCGTCAGATAGTAGTGGTCAAGCGCCCGAAGGGTCACCCGAAGAGTTGTTACAGGCGCCTTGCGCCCCTATTATCGTGCGCTTTCCAGACGGCTCGTTGATAAGGGGCAAGCGTTATGATCAAGGTCGGTATCGTCGGCGGCACGGGTTACACCGGCGTCGAACTGTTGCGTCTGCTGGCACAGCATCCACAGGCCGAAGTGGCGGTCATCACTTCTCGCTCCGAGGCGGGCGTTGCAGTGGCGGACATGTACCCGAACCTGCGCGGCCACTATGACGGGCTGGCGTTCAGCGTGCCGGACAGCAAGACCCTGGCCGCCTGCGACGTGGTGTTCTTCGCCACCCCGCACGGTGTTGCCCACGCCCTGGCTGGCGAACTGCTGGCGGCCGGTACCAAGGTGATCGACCTGTCGGCCGACTTCCGCCTGCAGGACGCCGCCGAGTGGGGCAAGTGGTACGGCCAGCCGCACGGTGCGCCAGAGCTGCTCAAGGACGCGGTATACGGCCTGCCTGAAGTCAACCGCGAGAAGATTCGCCAGGCACGCCTGATCGCTGTGCCGGGTTGCTACCCGACCGCCACCCAACTGGGCTTCCTGCCGCTGCTGGAAGCTGGCCTGGCCGACCCGTCGCGCCTGATCGCCGACTGCAAGTCGGGTGTCAGCGGCGCTGGCCGTGGTGCGGCGGTGGGCTCGCTGTTCTGCGAGGCCGGCGAAAGCATGAAAGCCTACGCAGTGAAGGGCCATCGCCACCTGCCGGAAATCAGCCAGGGCCTGCGCCTGGCCGCTGGCAAGGATATCGGCCTGACTTTCGTGCCGCACCTGACGCCAATGATCCGTGGTATCCATGCAACCCTGTACGCTACCGTCGCCGACACCTCGGTGGACCTGCAGGCGCTGTTCGAGAAGCGTTACGCCGATGAACCGTTCGTCGACGTGATGCCGGCTGGCAGCCACCCGGAAACCCGCAGTGTGCGCGGCGCCAACGTCTGCCGCATTGCCGTTCATCGCCCGCAAGGTGGTGACCTGGTGGTGGTGCTGTCGGTGATCGACAACCTGGTCAAGGGCGCGTCCGGCCAGGCGGTGCAGAACCTCAACATCCTGTTCGGCCTGGATGAGCGCATGGGCTTGTCACACGCGGGCCTGCTGCCGTAAGCCGCCAGCGTTCAAAAAGGCCCGCGTCGTGCGGGCCTTTTTGTAGGTCGCGACTAAAGCCGCACAATTCTTGACCGATTTTCTCGGGAAAGCGGATAATGCGCGTCATCGAGTTTTATGGCGGCTACCACGCCGGGAGAATCAACATGAGCGTCGAAACCTTCACCCCCACCGCTTTGGAATTCACCCACGGCGCTGCGCAAAAGGTGAAGAACCTGGTTTCCGAGGAAGGCAACGATCGTCTGAAGCTGCGCGTGTTCGTCACCGGTGGCGGCTGCTCGGGCTTCCAGTATGGCTTCACCTTCGATGAGGACGTGGCCGAAGACGACACCATCGTCGAGCGCGAAGGTGTTTCCCTTGTGGTCGACCCGATGAGCTTCCAGTACCTGGCCGGCGCCGAGGTGGATTACCAGGAAGGCCTGGAAGGCTCGCGCTTCGTGATCAAGAACCCGAACGCTGCCACCACCTGTGGCTGCGGATCCTCGTTCTCGATCTGAGGCCTGGCCATACGAAAACGCCGCGCAATTGCGCGGCGTTTTGCTTTCTGGCGTAACGTTCAGGCCGGGTAGATTGCGCCGAGTACGCGCAGGCCCTTGGCCGCTGTCACGCTAGGCCGATTGGCAGCGATGCCTTCCAGGCAGCAGTGGGCCAGCCAGGCGAAGGCCATTGCTTCGACCCAGTCCGGGTCCACGCCATGGACGCCGGTGCTGGCGACACGGGCGTCGGGCAGCAACTGGCCAAGGCGTGCCATCAGGGCGCCGTTGCGCGCACCGCCACCGCAGACCAGCAGCGCTTCGGTGCCTTGCTGGGCGTTGCTCAACGAGTCGATGATGCTGCGTGCGGTCAGTTCCAGCAAAGTTGCCTGTACGTCCTCGTCGCGGTAAGCGGGCAGGCGGGCCAGGTGACCTTCCAGCCAGGACAGGTTGAATACTTCGCGACCGGTGCTCTTCGGGCCGATTCCGGCGAAGAACGGGTCGGCCAGCAGTGCGCTGAGCAAGTCGGCTTGCACCAAGCCCGAGGCAGCCCAAGCCCCATCCGCATCGTAGGCCTGGCCGCGCTTGCGTTCGATCCAGGCATCCAGCAGCACGTTGCCCGGGCCGCAGTCGAAGCCGTGGACTGGCTTGTCGTGTTCGATCAGGCTGAGGTTGCTGAAGCCGCCCACGTTGAGAATTGCCAGGCGCTGGCCCAGATGGCTGAACAGGGTTTCATGGAAGGCCGGCACCAGTGGCGCACCTTGTCCGCCGGCGGCCACATCGCGGCGGCGGAAGTCGGCTACCACGCTGATACCGGTAAGCTCGGCCAGCAGCGCCGGGTTGCCGATTTGCACGGTAAAGCCGCGTGCAGGTTCGTGGCGAATGGTCTGGCCGTGGCTGCCGATGGCGCGGATGGCTCCGGCCGGCAGTCCTTGCCTGGCCAGCAGTTGGCAGATGCCTTCGCCTGCCAGGCTGGCCCAGCGGTTTTCCGCCAGTGCAGCGCGGGCGATCTCGTCAGGGCCGCTGCTGCAAAGGCCCAGCAGTTCTTGGCGCAGGTCGCCGGGCATGGGCAGGTAGTGGGTGGCGAGCAGTTCGAGTTGCTCGCCTTGTTCAATCAAGACAATGTCCAGGCCATCGAGGCTGGTGCCGGACATCACCCCCAAGTATAGCGCCATGTGCTTAGCGCTTGTTCGCTGCGAGCAGGGTGGCCTTTTCCTGATCCATGCGGGCGATCAAGGGCTGGCTCTGCTGCAGGAAACGCTGGCGTTCGTTCCTGGCAATCGGGTCGGCCATCGGCACTTTCTGGCTCAGCGGGTCAACGTGCACACCGTTGACCTGGAACTCGTAGTGCAGATGCGGTCCGGTGGACAAGCCGGTGGTACCGATGTAGCCGATGATCTGGCCCTGCTTGACCGAGCTGCCGGTCTTGATGCCCTTGGCAAAGCCCTGCATGTGGCCATACAGCGTCTTGTAGCGGTTGCCGTGCTGGATGATCACGGTATTGCCGTAACCACCGCGACGCCCGGCCAGTTCGATGCGGCCGTCACCGGCTGCCTTGATCGGAGTGCCGCGTGGGGCGGCGTAGTCGACGCCTTTGTGGGCACGGATCTTGTTCAGGATCGGATGCTTGCGGCCGGCAGAGAAGCGCGAGCTGATGCGGGCGAAGTCGACCGGGGTGCGGATGAATGCCTTGCGCAGGCTGTTGCCATCTGCGGTGTAGTAACTGGTGTTGCCCTGCTTGTTGGTATAGCGCACGGCGGTGTAGGTCTTGCCGCGGTTGGTGAAGCGCGCGGAGAGGATGTTGCCGGTACCGACGACCTTGCCGTCCATCACCTTCTGCTCGTAGACCACGTCGAATTCATCGCCCGGGCGGATGTCCTGGGCAAAATCGATGTCGTAACCCAGCACGCGAGCCATGTCCATGGTCATGCTGTGGGACAGGCCGGCACGTTGGGCCGAGGCCGACAGCGAGCTTTTGATCACGCCGTGGGCGTAGGCGGTACGCACAACCGGCTTACTGATCTCGCGGTTGAAGGTATAGCCCTTGTCGGTCTTGGTCAGGCGAATGGTTTCGAGGTTGCTGACCTTGCTGTGCAGGCTGGCCAGCTGGCCGTCCTTGTCAAGCTCGAACTGCAGCACCTGACCATGCTTGAGCTGGCTGAACTGCTTGGCCTGCTTGTTGCTGGCCAGAAGGTCGTGCACCGCGTTGCTCGGCAGGCCGACCTTGGCGAACAGTGTGGACAGGGTGTCGCCACGGGCCACGGTGACTTCGCGGTGGCTGGGCTGCTTGGCAGCTTCGACGACCGGTTCGGCCGCAGGGGCTTCCTGCTCGGCCTTCTGGGTCTCGGGGGCGGCCTCTTCGATCTGGGCGAATGGTGAGCCTTGCTCACCTTCTGCCTGCACCAGGGGCGCAGCGCGGGATTCGTCCTTCAACTGCTCGGCAGGGCTCTCCAGCTCGAGGTTGAGGGTGGTTTTCTTGGCTTCCACTTCGCTGGAAGGAAACACCAGCAGGGCCAGGCTGAGCAGGGCGGCTATGCCGCTGGCGGCCAACAGATGGCTTTTCGGATAAAGCGGGGGCGCTTTAGGCGGTTCGTTGGTCATGGGCAAGGTGACTTTGAAAAAGGTGAAATGGAAAAGATGAATGACATGATGAAGATGAAATAACTGTATAAAATATAACCAAAACCATTTTCACGCAAGGGCGCGTAGACGCCGCAAGCCCGGGCTCGGGTCACATTCCTTTGCGAAACTTGTAATTGACGGCCGATCTTGTATGGTTGGCTCCCCCTGAATCTGAGCCTTGCGGGTTTGTCTATGAAGTCGGTTGAAGAGCAGCTGGCGCTTATCAAGCGCGGCGCGGAAGAAGTACTGGTCGAGTCGGAACTGGTGGAGAAGCTCAAGCGCGGCCAACCTCTGCGCATCAAGGCCGGCTTCGACCCGACCGCGCCTGACCTGCACCTTGGGCACACGGTGCTGATCAACAAGCTGCGCCAGTTCCAGGATCTGGGGCATCAGGTCATCTTCCTGATCGGTGACTTCACCGGCATGATCGGCGACCCGAGCGGCAAGAGCGCCACGCGCCCGCCGCTGACCCGCGAGCAGGTGCTGGAAAACGCCGAGACGTACAAGCAGCAGGTGTTCAAGATCCTTGACCCGGCCAAGACCGAGGTTGCATTCAACTCCACCTGGATGGACAAGCTGACTCCGGCTGATTTCATTCGACTGGCGTCGCAGTACACCGTGGCGCGCATGCTCGAGCGCGATGACTTCGACAAGCGCTACACCACCAACCAGCCTATTGCCATCCACGAGTTCCTGTACCCGCTGGTGCAGGGCTATGACTCGGTGGCACTGAAGGCTGATGTCGAACTCGGTGGCACTGACCAGAAGTTCAACCTACTGATGGGGCGTGAACTGCAGCGCGCCTATGGCCAGGAGGCGCAGAACATCGTGACCATGCCGCTGCTCGAAGGGCTCGACGGCGTGAAGAAGATGTCCAAGTCGCTGGGTAACTATGTAGGTATCCAGGAAGCGCCGGGGGTTATGTACAGCAAGTTGGTGTCGATCCCGGATACCCTGATGTGGCGCTACTTCGAGCTGCTGAGCTTCCGTTCCATGGAAGAGATCGAGCAGTTCCGTACCGACGTCGCCAATGGCGCAAATCCACGCGACATCAAGATCAAGCTGGCGGAAGAGATCGTTGCACGCTTCCATGGCGAAGAGGCTGCGGCCAATGCTCACCGTGCCGCGGGTAACCGCATGAAGGAGGGCGAGTTGCCGGAAGATCTGCCGGAGGTCGAAGTGGCTGCGGCTGAAAGCCTGCCAATTGCTGCCGTGCTGAATCGGGCTGGCCTGGTGAAGAACTCGGCCCAGGCGCGTGATTTGCTGAGTGGTGGTGCGGTCAAGGTTGATGGTGCGGTGGTCGATCGTGACTTCGTGTTTGCGCTGGGTGCAACCCATGTGTGTCAGGCGGGCAAGAAGTCGTTTGCCCGGGTTACCCTCAAGGCTGAGTGATAGTCGGTAGGTGTAGCTATATAGAAGCGGGGAGGCCGACAGGCCTCCCCGCTTTGTTTTTCAGCGATATTAAAGTTTCTTGAAATTAAGGGTTGACGGGGTTTCGAATCCCCTTATAATGCGCCCCACTTCCAGCGACGCCGGAACGACAAACTCCTTGAGATTCAATGGGTTAGGTAGTCAGGGCGAAGTTGAAAGGGCTACGATCGAATGATCGCCAGCGGCTGAGATGATGGTTGACAGCGCTTCTAAACGCTGTATGATTCGCCTCCCGCTACGAGAGATCGCAGCGAGTCAAGTGTTTGAGGCTAAACGAGTTTCTCGCAAAAAGCTTCAAAATAAACGCTTGACAGCAAATGAGGAAAGCGTAGAATGCGCGCCTCGGTTGAGACGAAAAGCTCTTAACCAAACGCTCTTTAACAAATCGAATCAAGCAATTCGTGTGGGTGCTTGTGAGTACGGACTGATAGTCACAAAGATTATCAGCATCACAAGTGGCCATGCGAGAAATCACATAGTCATTTGAGATTGC
>NZ_JBKGFP010000043.1:0-18697 GCF_046557535.1 Pseudomonas sp. S1(2024) | reverse complement strand
CCGCTCCTACAAAAGCGGATCAGCGATGTTGCATAGGTCGCAGCAGCGGGCCGGCGATGTGCACAAATCGCAGGCAACAAAAAACCGACCCTAGGGTCGGTTTTTCGACTAGCGCGTCGCTTAGGCAGCTGCAGCTTCTTTCAGCGCCTTGATGTGGCCATTCAGACGGCCTTTGTGACGAGCAGCCTTGTTCTTGTGGATGATGCCCTTGTCGGCCATACGGTCGATTACAGGCACAGCCAGAACGTAAGCGGCTTGCGCTTTTTCGGCGTCTTTTGCGTCGATGGCCTTGACTACATTCTTGATGTAGGTGCGGACCATGGAACGCAGGCTGGCGTTGTGGCTGCGACGCTTCTCAGCCTGTTTTGCACGTTTCTTGGCGGAAGGTGTGTTGGCCACCGTCGAGCTCCTCGAAAGACTTTAGGTAAATAGCAAACAAAATAGGCCGCGAATCATGCCGATCAGTCGAACGGATGTCAAGGCCACCTGCAAGGTTCCGCCGAGCGGTGCGCCAACAAGAGGGAAATATTCCTTTCTGCTGCGCGACCTGTAAACTCGGGAATTTTTGGCTCCCCTGCGAAGGCGCGGGAGTATCGCACATTCGGACGCTGTCTGGCAGCGTCCTCTGCCCTTGGCGTGAATCTTTTCGATGAACCTGCTCAAATCCCTGGCTGCGGTAAGCTCGATCACCATGATTTCGCGGGTGCTGGGCTTTGTCCGCGACACCATCCTGGCGCGTGTTTTCGGTGCCGGCATCGCCACCGATGCCTTCTTCATCGCCTTCAAGCTGCCCAACCTGCTGCGGCGCATCTTCGCCGAGGGCGCGTTTTCCCAGGCCTTCGTGCCGATCCTGGCCGAATACAAGACCCAGCAAGGCGAGGAGGCGACCCGCACCTTCGTCGCCTATGTCAGTGGCCTGCTGACCTTGGTTCTGGCGCTGGTGACCGCCATCGGCATCCTGGCGGCGCCATGGGTAGTGTGGGCGACCGCACCAGGCTTTGTCGACAGTGCCGAAAAGTACGAACTGACCAGCGCCCTGTTGCGGGTGACTTTTCCTTATATATTGCTGATCTCGCTGTCCTCCCTGGCCGGGGCAATCCTCAATACCTGGAACCGTTTCTCGGTGCCGGCCTTTACCCCGACCTTGCTGAATGTGGCGATGATTGCCTTCGCCGTGCTGCTCACGCCGTATTTCGACCCGCCCATCATGGCCCTGGCATGGGGCGTGCTGGCCGGAGGCCTGGCACAGTTGCTGTACCAGCTGCCAGCGCTGAAGAAGATCGGCATGCTCGTGCTGCCGCGCCTGAACCTGCGTGATACCGGCGTGTGGCGGGTGCTCAAGCAGATGCTGCCAGCGATCCTCGGAGTGTCGGTGAGCCAGATCTCGCTGATCATCAACACCATCTTCGCCTCCTTCCTGGTAGCCGGCTCGGTGTCGTGGATGTACTACGCCGACCGCCTCATGGAGCTGCCTTCCGGCGTACTGGGCGTGGCCCTGGGCACCATACTGCTGCCGACCCTGGCCAAGACCTACGCCAACAAGGACCGCGAGGAGTACTCACGGATCCTCGACTGGGGCTTGCGCCTGTGTTTCCTGCTGGTGCTGCCCTGCACCCTGGCCCTGGCCATCCTCGCCGAGCCTTTGACCGTGGCGCTGTTCCAGTACGGCAAGTTCACTGCCGTCGACGCAGCCATGACCCAGAAGGCGCTGATCGCCTATTCGGTGGGCTTGCTGGCGATCATTCTGGTCAAGGTACTGGCACCGGGCTTCTATGCGCAGCAGAATATCCGTACACCGGTGAAGATCGCGGTATTCACCCTGGTCTGCACCCAACTGTTCAACCTGGTCCTGATCGGGCCGCTCGCGCATGCCGGCCTGGCCCTGGCGATCAGCCTGGGGGCCTGCCTGAACGCCGGCCTGCTGTTCTGGAAACTGCGCAGTCAGCAGCTGTTTCAGCCGCAACCAGGCTGGGCGATATTCCTGCTCAAGCTGTTGCTGGCGGTGGGGCTGATGTCGGCGGTGTTGCTGGCCGGCATGCATTATCTGCCAGCCTGGGAACAGGGCAACATGCTCGAGCGCCTGGTGCGCCTGGGGGCTCTGGTACTGGCGGGCGTCGTGACCTATTTCGGCTGCCTGTACCTGTGCGGCTTCCGGCCTCGGCATTTCGCCCGCAAGGCCTTGCACTGAGGCATCGGGCGGGTCAGGCGTCGGTTTTTCGCATTCCACGCCGCCCTTGGGCGCTGCTGCCTGTCACCGGCGCCCGGGTGTGGTTATAATCGGCCACTTTATGAGCAAGAAGCGCGTTATGCAGCTGGTTCGAGGTCTTCACAACCTGCGCCCCGAGCACCGGGGCTGTGTCGCCACCATTGGCAACTTCGACGGGGTTCACCGCGGCCACCAGGCTATCCTGGCGCGCCTGCGCGAGCGCGGCCACGCCTTGGGCCTGCCGACCTGCGTGGTCATCTTCGAACCGCAACCACGCGAGTATTTCGCCCCCGACACCGCGCCGGCCCGCCTGGCCCGGCTGCGCGACAAGATCGAGCTGCTGGCGGCCGAGGGTATCGACCGGGTGCTGTGCCTGGCATTCAACCAGCGCCTGAGCAAGCTCGGCGCCGATGCCTTCGTCAAGGCCATCCTGGTCGACGGCCTGGGTGTACGCCACCTCGAAGTGGGCGATGACTTCCGTTTCGGCTGCGACCGCGCCGGCGACTTCGCCTTCCTGGTCGAGGCCGGCAAGCAGTACGGCTTCACCGTCGAGGCTGCCAACACGGTGATCCAGGACGGCCTGCGGGTCAGCAGCACCGAAGTACGCAAGGCCCTGTCCGAAGGCAACTTCGAGCTGGCCGAGCACCTGCTGGGCCGCCCGTACCGCATCAGCGGCCGCGTGCTGCATGGCCAGAAGCTGGCCCGCCAGCTCGGCACACCTACCGCCAACATCCAGCTCAAGCGCCGCCGCGTGCCGCTGTCCGGGGTCTACCTGGCCAGCATAGAAATCGACGGCAAGGCCTGGCCGGGTGTCGGCAATATCGGCGTGCGCCCCACCGTTGCCGGTGACGGGCGCCCGCACCTGGAGATTCATCTGCTGGACTATGCCGGCGACCTTTACGGCCGGCGCCTGACGGTGGAGTTCCACCACAAGCTGCGAGAAGAGCAGCGATTCGCCTCCCTGGAGGCGCTGAAGTCGGCGATCGATGCGGATATCGCCGCCGCACGTGCACATTGGCACGCTCAACCGCTAACGAAGAGCCTGAAATGACCGACTACAAAGCCACGCTTAACCTTCCGGACACCGCCTTCCCCATGAAGGCCGGCCTGCCTCAGCGCGAACCGCAGATCCTGCAGCGCTGGGACAGCATTGGCCTGTACCAGAAGCTGCGCGAAATTGGCAAGGATCGTCCCAAGTTCGTCCTGCACGACGGCCCGCCCTATGCCAACGGCAAGATTCACATCGGTCATGCGCTGAACAAGATCCTCAAGGACATGATCGTCCGTTCCAAGACCCTGGCCGGCTTCGATGCGCCGTATGTGCCGGGCTGGGACTGCCATGGCCTGCCGATCGAGCACAAGGTCGAGGTCACCCACGGCAAGCACCTGTCCGCCGACCGCACTCGCGAGCTGTGCCGCGAGTACGCCGCCGAGCAGATCGAGGGGCAGAAGACCGAGTTCATCCGCCTGGGCGTGCTGGGTGACTGGGACAACCCGTACAAGACCATGAACTTTGCCAACGAGGCCGGCGAAATCCGCGCCCTGGCCGAGATGGTCAAGCAAGGCTTCGTGTTCAAGGGCCTGAAGCCTGTGAACTGGTGCTTCGATTGCGGTTCGGCCCTGGCCGAGGCCGAAGTCGAGTACGCCGACAAGAAATCGCAGACCATCGACGTTGCCTTCCCGGTAGCCGATGACGCCAAGCTGGCTACTGCCTTCGGTCTGGCTTCGCTGGCCAAGCCGGCTGCCATCGTGATCTGGACCACCACCCCGTGGACCATCCCGGCCAACCAGGCGCTGAACATCCACCCGGAGTTCAAGTACGCCCTGGTCGACACCGGCGAGCGTCTGCTGGTTCTGGCCGAAGAGCTGGTCGAGTCGTGCCTCAAGCGCTACAGCCTGGAAGGCTCGGTCATCGCCACCGCCCAGGGTTCGGCACTGGAACTGATCAACTTCCGCCACCCGTTCTACGACCGCCTGTCGCCAATCTACCTGGCTGACTACGTCGAACTGGGCGCCGGTACCGGCGTGGTGCACTCCTCGCCAGCCTACGGTGAAGACGACTTCGTTACCTGCAAGCGCTACGGCATGGTCAACGACGACATCCTCACCCCGGTGCAGAGCAACGGCGTGTATGTGGACTCGCTGCCATTCTTCGGCGGCCAGTTCATCTGGAAGGCCAACCCGGCCATCGTCGAGAAGCTGAGCGAAGTCGGCGCGCTGATGCACACCGAAACCATCAGCCACAGCTACATGCACTGCTGGCGCCACAAGACCCCGCTGATCTACCGCGCCACCGCGCAGTGGTTCGTGGGTATGGACAAGCAGCCGACCACCGGCGAGCCGCTGCGTGAGCGCGCACTTAAAGCCATCGAAGACACCAAGTTCGTCCCGGCCTGGGGCCAGGCGCGCCTGCATTCGATGATCGCCAACCGCCCGGACTGGTGCATCTCCCGTCAGCGCAACTGGGGTGTACCGATCCCGTTCTTCCTGCACAAGCAGACCGGCGAGCTGCACCCACGCACCGTCGAGCTGATGGAAGCAGTGGCCAAGCGCGTCGAACAGGAAGGCATCGAGGCCTGGTTCAAGCTGGACGCCGCCGAACTGCTGGGCGCTGAAGCCGAGCAGTACGACAAGATTACCGACACCCTCGACGTGTGGTTCGACTCGGGTACCACCCACTGGCACGTGCTGCGTGGCTCGCATGACATTGGCCACGCCACCGGCCCGCGTGCCGACCTGTATCTGGAAGGTTCCGACCAGCACCGCGGCTGGTTCCACTCGTCCTTGCTGACCGGTTGCGCCATCGACGGCCACGCGCCGTACCGCGAGCTGCTGACCCACGGCTTCACCGTGGACGAGAACGGCCGCAAGATGTCCAAGTCGCTGGGCAACACCATCGAGCCGGAGAAGGTCAACAACACCCTGGGTGCCGATATCCTGCGCCTGTGGGTTGCCGCTACCGACTATTCCGGTGAAATGGCCGTTTCCGAGCAGATCCTGCAGCGCAGCGCCGACGCCTACCGCCGTATCCGCAACACTGCACGCTTCCTGCTCTCCAACCTGTCCGGCTTCGACCCGGCCCGCGACCTGCTGGCCCCGGAAGACATGCTGGCGCTGGACCGCTGGGCGGTTGACCGCACCCTGCTGCTGCAACGCGAGCTGGAAGAGCACTACAGCGAGTACCGTTTCTGGAACGTCTACTCCAAGGTGCACAACTTCTGCGTGCAGGAACTGGGCGGCTTCTACCTCGACATCATCAAGGACCGCCAGTACACCACCGGCGCCAACAGTGTCGCTCGCCGCTCCTGCCAGACCGCGCTCTACCACATCAGCGAGGCGCTGGTGCGCTGGATCGCGCCGATCCTGGCGTTTACCGCCGACGAAATCTGGCAGTACCTGCCAGGCGAGCGCAACGAGTCGGTAATGCTCAACGGCTGGTACGAGGGCCTGAGCGAGCTGCCGGAAGGTACCGAACTGGACCGCGCCTACTGGGACCGCGTGATGGCCGTCAAGGCATCGGTCAACAAGGAGCTGGAAAACCAGCGTACCGCCAAGGTCATCGGCGGCAACCTGCAGGCCGAAGTCACCCTGTACGCCGACGAAGGCCTGAGCGCCGACCTGGGCAAGCTGGGCGACGAACTGCGCTTCGTGCTGATCACCTCGGCTGCCAGCGTGGTGCCATTCGCGCAAGCGCCGGCCGAAGCGGTGGCCACCGAAGTCGAAGGCCTCAAGCTGCAAGTGGTCAAGTCCGGCCACACCAAGTGCGGCCGTTGCTGGCACTTCCGCGCCGACGTCGGCAGCCACCCGGAGCACCCGGAAATCTGCGGCCGTTGCGTCGACAACCTGAGCGGTTCCGGCGAGGTGCGCCACTATGCCTAACCCTGCAGCGGGGCGCTTCGGGCGCCTTGCATGGCTTTGGCTGAGCCTGGTGGTACTGGTCCTCGACCAGGCCACCAAGCTGTATTTCAACAATGCCCTGACCATGTACCAGCAGGTTGTCGTCATCCCTGACTACTTCAGCTGGACCCTGGCCTACAACACGGGCGCGGCGTTCAGCTTCCTGGCTGAAAGCTCCGGCTGGCAGCGCTGGCTGTTCGCCCTGATCGCCGTGGTGGTCAGTGCCGTGCTGGTAGTGTGGCTCAAGCGCCTGGGGCGCAACGAGACCTGGCTGGCCGTGGCGCTGGCGCTGGTGCTGGGTGGCGCGATCGGCAACCTGTACGACCGCGTCGTGCTCGGCCATGTGGTCGACTTCATCCTGGTGCACTGGCAGAACCGCCATTACTTCCCGGCCTTCAACCTGGCCGACAGCGCCATCACCGTTGGTGCGGTGATGCTGGCGCTGGATATGTTCAAGAGCAAGAAGTCCGAGGATCCGGTCCATGACTGACACCCGTATCGGCCAGAACACCGAAGTCACCCTGCACTTCGCGCTGCACCTGGAAAACGGCGACACCGTCGACAGCACGTTCGACAAGGCCCCGGCCACCTTCAAGGTTGGCGATGGCAACCTGCTGCCAGGGTTCGAGAACGCCCTGTTCGGCTTCAAGGGCGGCGACAAGCGTACCGTCGTGGTGGCCCCGGAGAACGCATTCGGCCAGCCAAACCCGCAGAACGTGCAAGTCATGCCGCGGTCCCAGTTCGAGGGCATGGAGTTGTCCGAAGGGCTGTTGATCATCTTCAACGACGCCGCCAACACCGAGCTGCCGGGTGTGGTCAAAGCGTTCGATGACGACCAGGTGACCATCGACTTCAATCACCCATTGGCTGGCAAGACCCTGACCTTCGAGGTGGAGATCCTCGAGGTGAAGGCCCTGTAAGCCTGGAGCCGAGCATGCAAATCAAACTCGCCAACCCTCGCGGCTTCTGCGCGGGGGTCGACCGGGCGATCGAGATCGTCAACCGCGCGCTGGAAGTCTTCGGCCCGCCGATCTATGTGCGTCACGAAGTGGTGCACAACAAGTTCGTGGTGGAAGACCTGCGCAACCGTGGCGCCATCTTCGTCGAAGAGCTGGACCAGGTACCGGACGACGTCATCGTCATCTTCAGTGCCCACGGGGTTTCCCAGGCCGTGCGCCAGGAAGCTGCTGGCCGTGGCCTGAAAGTGTTCGATGCCACCTGCCCGCTGGTGACCAAGGTGCACATCGAAGTGGCCAAGTACAGCCGCGACGGCCGTGAGTGCATTCTCATCGGCCACGAAGGGCATCCGGAAGTCGAAGGCACCATGGGCCAGTACGACGCCAGCAACGGTGGCGCCATCTACCTCGTCGAAGACGAGGAGGATGTTGCCAACCTGCAGGTGAAGGACCCGGACCACCTGGCGTTCGTCACCCAAACCACGCTGTCGATGGACGACACCAGCCGCGTGATCGACGCCCTGCGTGCGCGCTTCCCGAACATTGGCGGCCCGCGCAAGGACGACATCTGCTACGCCACCCAGAACCGCCAAGACGCGGTCAAGCAACTGGCGGACGAGTGCGACGTGGTACTGGTGGTTGGCAGCCCGAACAGCTCCAACTCCAACCGCCTGCGCGAGCTGGCCGAGCGCATGGGCACCCCGGCCTACCTGATCGACGGTGCCGAGGACCTGCAGCGTGGCTGGTTCGACCAGACGGCGCGGGTCGGCATCACCGCTGGCGCTTCGGCTCCCGAAGTGCTGGTGCGTGGCGTGATCGAGCAGCTCAAGGCCTGGGGCGCCAGCGGTGCTGAAGAGCTGGATGGGCGGGAAGAGAACATCACCTTCTCCATGCCCAAGGAACTGCGGGTTCGGTCGCTGATCTGACCGCAGTTTGCGCGATCCCCTGCAGGAGCGGCCTTGTGTCGCGAACGGGCTGCAAAGCAGCCTCAGGATTTCAGCGTTAGAGCTGATATTGCCGGGGCCGCTTTGCGGCCCTTTCGCGACACAAGGCCGCTCCTACATTGACCGCGCTGATCTGCTAGTGGTGTCTTTGCATCGGGATTTTTTTGGCTCTCCCATCTGTACCTTGACCCTGCCAGTCGATGCCATCACCACTTGATACTGGCTAGTTGCGGTCAAGCGCTCGCAAATCTCCATCGTTGAACCTAACCAATTACCGTTGGCCCCAAGCGGAACACCCTGCGCACTGAATTTCAGCTGCTCACCGCGATTGCTCGTGATCTTCAGCGGCCGTGAAAGACGCTGCTCGCGCAGCACCTGCCCGTTATGCTCCAGCATCACCTGCCAACCATTCCCCCAGTTACCGTCCAACGCCTGCACCAGCACCGGCTGGCTTTGCAACATGGCATGGCTGCGCGCACTGCGCAGTGCCTGCGCCAAGTCACGCGCAGCTGCCGCCCTGTGTAGGTCGTCGCTCAATCTGGCGTAGGCCGGCATGCCGAGCTGTGTCAGCAATACGGCCACCGCCAGGGCCGACAACATTTGTATCAGTGTTACACCTCGTTGCTTCACCGTGCATTCCTCCCTGGAAGTGCTTGGCTGTAGCTTCACGGTCGTTGGACCGGCGGTCCAGTCGCCCGGGTTCAATGCAATTGCAGGAAAAGTCGCAGGAGGTGCAGGGATGCACGCAAGACAACGGGGCATGACGCTTCTGGAAGTGTTGTTGGCGGTGGGTGTGGTGGCCGTGGGTATGTTCGCAGCGGCAGGCCTGCAACTGCAGGCATTGCAGGCTGCGGAGGACGCGCGCCGCGATGGGAAGGCGGCAATGGCGGCGCACAGTGAGCATGAAAGGGGGCGGCCATGAGTCGCGGCCAGCGTGGTTTCGGCTTGCTTGAGGTGATGCTGGCGCTGACCATCGGGTTGCTGCTGTTGGCGGCGGCCAGCCAGCTATTCGCCTCGGCCCACCATACCTGGCGGCTGCAAAGCACGGCAGTACGCATGCAGGATGAGGCACGCCTGGCATTGCTGCGAATGGCCCAGGATATCCGCATGACCGGGATGTTCGGCTGCCTGCGACTGCGGCCAAAGCACTTCGGCAGTTCGAGCGCAGAGCACGCATTCGCCCGGCCGATGGAAGTCGAAGCATCCACCCTTAGCCTGGTCGTTGCGGAGTTACCTGGGCAAGCCGGGGGCCCGCAGTGGTTCCTGCACACGGACTGTACTAGCAAAGTGTCTGTGGACGATGAGTTGAAGGAGGGCTACCCACAGGTTTACCCCATCAGCAAATATGTCTACCAACTCCAGGGCAATACGCTGAAATTCAAACGCAACAAAAGCAACTTCCAGCCGCTGGTTGAAAATGTGCGCTCAATACGTTTCCAGCGTGTGCAAATGGCACAGGGTGAGGGGGTGGATATTGCCCTGACGCTTTACGAACCCACGCTCGAACTTGAACAGCACCATGAACTGAGCGTCGCAATCCGCAACCCGGTGCCGGCCTCATGAATCGTCAGCGTGGCATAGTCCTGTTGTTGGCCTTGGTCCTGAGCCTGCTGCTTGGGCTGCTTGCGGCGTCCGCCCTGCGTGATGCGCTGGCGCAAACGCGAATGACCGGCTATCTGAGCGAAGGCCTGCTGGCGCTGGAGCAGGCCGAGGCCACGCTGCTGGCAGGGGCAGGCGAGCTCGAGCGGGCTCCCCCCGACCCTTGCGAGGCGTGCCCGCCACCCGCTCGACCGCATGACCTGAGCGGGCAGTGGCAGCGTACGCGAACCGGCTATTTCCATTTGCAGAATCTAGGTACCAGCGAACACGCGGCGCATATGCCGGAAGGGCAGCAGGTCACCCTGTACCGCGTCACCGCCGTCAGCCTGCAAACCCAGTCGCGGCATGTGCTGGAAGCGGTCTACGCCATGGCCGGCGACACAACCCGGCGCATTGCCTGGCGGCAGAGATTGCGAGGAGACTGACATGCAGCAAGGCTTGAGCCTGATCGAGTTGTTGATTGTGCTGGCCGTGACCGGCATTCTGGCAGCCATTGCCTACCCCAGTTACAGCGACCAGCTACGGCGAGCCGCGCGCAGCGAAGTGGTTGGCCTGCTGCATGATGCCGCCCTGCGCCTGGAGCGCCACCGCGTACGCACTGGCCAATACGCCGAGGGCGACCCGGCGTTGCCCGACGGTACCCGCTATTACAGCCTGCAGGCCCAGCGCGACAGCGACACCTTCACGCTGCGCGCCCGGCGGCTGCCGAGCGGGCTGATGGCGCAGGACCGCTGTGGCGATTTCCAGCTCGACCAGGCCGGCGTGCAGCGCAATCCGGGTGCCGTCGAGGACAGCGTGCACTGCTGGGGAAGCTGAAGATTGAATGATGCCCGGTGCATCGCGGATTTACTTCAGGTGTTGGATCGACAGATGAACAAGCAAGTAGTGGTGGTCGGCGGCGGGGTGATCGGCCTGCTGACGGCATTCAACCTGGCGGCGAAGGTCGGGCAGGTGGTGGTGTGTGATCAGGGTGAAGTCGGCCGCGAATCGTCGTGGGCCGGCGGCGGTATCGTCTCGCCACTATACCCGTGGCGCTACAGCCCGGCCGTGACCGCCCTGGCACACTGGTCGCAAGACTTTTATCCACAGCTGGGCGAGCGTTTGTTCGCCAGCACCGGCGTCGACCCCGAAGTGCACACCACCGGCCTGTACTGGCTCGACCTGGACGACGAGGCCGAAGCGCTGGCCTGGGCCGAGCGTGAGCAGCGGCCGCTGAGTGCCGTGGATATTTCGGCGGCCTATGACGCGGTGCCGGTGCTGGGCCCGGGCTTCAAGCGTGCCATCTACATGGCCGGCGTGGCCAACGTGCGCAACCCGCGCCTGGTGAAGTCGCTCAAGGCGGCGTTGCTGGCGTTGCCCAACGTGACCTTGCGTGAGTACTGCCAGGTTACCGGTTTTGTCCAGCAAGGCGGTCGCGTGACCGGGGTGCAGACGGCAGACGGCGTTCTGGCGGCGGATGAGGTGGTGCTCAGTGCTGGCGCGTGGAGTGGCGACCTGCTGCGTACGCTCGGCCTGGAGTTGCCTGTGGAACCGGTGAAGGGCCAGATGATTCTGTTCAAATGTGCCGAAGACTTCCTGCCGAGCATGGTGTTGGCCAAGGGGCGCTATGCGATCCCGCGGCGCGACGGGCATATTCTGGTGGGTAGCACGCTGGAGCATGCCGGGTACGACAAGACGCCGACCAAGGAGGCGTTGGAGAGCCTGAAGGCCTCGGCGGTGGAATTGTTGCCTGAGCTCGAGGGGGCCACGGTGGTGGCGCATTGGGCCGGGCTGCGGCCGGGGTCGCCGGAAGGTATTCCGTACATCGGGCCGGTGCCGGGGCATGCGGGGCTGTGGTTGAACTGCGGGCATTACCGCAACGGGCTGGTGCTGGCGCCGGCTTCGTGCCAGCTGTTTACCGACCTGTTGACCGGGGCAGAACCGATCATTGACCCGGCGCCGTATGCGCCAGCCGGGCGGTTGAGCTGACATTGCCGGGGCCGCTTTGCGGCCCTTTTGCGCCCCAATACCGCTCCGACCGGGCCTGCTTACTTCATGTAGAGTGGCCTTGTGTCGCGAAAGGGCTGCAAAGCAGCCCCAGTTTCTAACGGGATTGCCCCGGCCCTTGCTGCAGGTGTGCCTGGCTGCAATACCACTCGTTGCCCTGCTGCAGCGCCCGGTCATTGGGCAGGTGTACGCCGCAATGGGCGCAGCGCACCATCTTCAGCGGCGCATCCAGCTTGGCCTCGGGGTGCGACTGTTGGCTGGCTTTGAACCTGCGCCACAGCCAGAACGCGGCGGCGATCAGGGCGATCCAGAAAAGTAGGCGAACCATGGTGTCCAGCTTGTCGGTTGAAGAAGCCGACAGTCTAGGACGCGGCCAATAAAAAAGGGAGGCCCAGGGCCTCCCTTTCATGTACCGCTACGTATCAGTCGAACAGACCAAAGGTCATGTAGCTGAACCAGGAACGGTCCTTCTCGGCTTCCTTCGGCCCTTCCGGCACGATCGGGTCACCGTTCTCGTCAGTTGGCAGCAGCTCACGCGGCATCTCGTCACGTGCATCCTGGAACTGCTTGACCACGTCCTGGTTGGCGCGGGTTTCACCCGGTGGCAGCGGGGTTTCGGTTTCGATCAGGCCCAGGGTCGCCTTGGACAGCCAGCCGCGGCCGTCAGACTCGGTCTGCTTTGGCTGGAACTCGCCATCTACCAGGCTCGGGTGGTCCGGGTAGTTGAGCTTGAGGGTTTCCAGGCTGGTGGCGGCCAGTTCGTCCAGGTGCATCTTCTGGTACGCCTCGACCATCACCGCCAGGCCGTCGCCGACCGATGGGGTTTCCTGGAAGTTCTCTACCACGTAGCGGCCACGGTTGGCAGCGGCTACATAGGCCTGGCGGCTCAGGTAGTAGTCGGCCACATGGATTTCGTACGACGCCAGCAGGTTGCGCAGGTAGATCATGCGCTGCTTGGCATCGGGGGCGTAGCGGCTGTTGGGGAAGCGGCTGGTCAGCTGGGCGAACTCGTTGTACGAGTCGCGGGCAGCACCCGGGTCACGCTTGGTCATGTCCAGCGGCAGGAAGCGCGCCACCAGGCCACGGTCCTGGTCGAACGAGGTCAGGCCCTTGAGGTAGTAGGCGTAGTCGACGTTCGGGTGCTGCGGGTGCAGGCGGATGAAGCGCTCGGCAGCCGACTTGGCAGCCTCGGGCTCGGAGTTCTTGTAGTTGGCGTAGATCAGCTCGAGCTGCGCCTGGTCGGCATAGCGGCCGAACGGGTAGCGCGACTCCAGGGCCTTGAGCTTGTTCACGGCGCTGGTGTAGCTGGAGTTGTCCAGGTCAGCTTGCGCCTGCTGATACAGCTCGGCCTCGCTGAGGTTCTCGTCAATCACTTCTTTATTGGAGGAACAGGCCGCGGTGAGCCCGAGGATGGCGATCAGCAGCAGGTGTTTCACTTGCATGGCGGCTTGCGTCCCTTTGACGGCCGCTGTCTTGGGCGGTGCCGTCCTGTTATGATGAGCGCCCCGGCCAACCCCGGGACAAAAGAAGTCGTATTTAACCACAAGCTCGCAGCCGAAACCAAAGGCTGTGCGCCCGCCGAATCGAGCATGTCCGAGATCATTCAACTTAGCGCAGAGGTCCCGTCCGAACTGGGCGGTCAACGCCTCGACCAGGTCGCCGCCCAATTGTTCGCCGAGTACTCGCGTTCCCGGCTTACTTCGTGGATCAAAGAAGGCCGCCTGACGGTCGATGGTGCCGTGGTGCGCCCTCGAGACCTCGTCTATGGTGGCTCGCAACTTGTCCTGGAGGCCGAGCAAGAGGCCCAGGGCGAGTGGGTCGCCGAAGATATCGAGCTGGATATCGTCTACGAAGACGACCATATCATGGTGATCAACAAGCCTGCCGGGCTGGTTGTGCACCCGGCCGCCGGGCATGCCAGCGGGACTTTGCTCAATGCACTGCTGCACCACGTGCCTGACATCGTCAACGTACCGCGCGCCGGTATCGTCCACCGCCTGGACAAGGACACCACCGGCCTGATGGTGGTGGCCAAGACCTTGCAGGCGCAGACCCGGCTGGTCGAGCAGATGCAGGCGCGCAAGGTCAGCCGCATCTACGAGTGCATCGTGATTGGCGTGGTCACTGCCGGCGGCAAGATCGATGCCCCGATCGGCCGCCACGGCGGCATGCGCCAGCGCATGGCGGTCACCGACGGCGGCAAGCCGGCGGTCAGCCACTACCGTGTGCTCAAGCGCTTCCGCTCGCACACCCACGTGCGGGTCAAGCTGGAAACCGGCCGTACCCACCAGATTCGCGTGCACATGGCTCACGTTGGCTTCCCGTTGGTCGGCGACCAGACCTACGGCGGGCGCTTCCGCATTCCGCCGGCAGCCAGCCCGACCATGGTCGAGGCGGTGAAAACCTTCCCGCGCCAGGCACTGCATGCGCGCTTCCTGGCATTGGCCCACCCGATTACCGGTGAAGTCATGAAATGGGAATCGCCGCTGCCGGATGACTTCGTCTGGTTGCTGTCGCTGCTGAACCAGGACCGCGAGAGCTTTGTCGGATGAGTGGCCTGACGCAGTCGCTGCTGTTCCCCGACTGGCCGGCCCCGGCCTCGGTGCGCGCCTGTGTCACCACCCGCCAGGGCGGCATCAGCCTGCCGCCCTATGAAACCTTCAACCTTGGCGACCATGTAGGGGACGACCCTGCCGCGGTGGCCGAAAACCGTCGTCGCCTGAGCGACGAATTCGCCATCCAGCCGGCCTGGCTCAAGCAGGTGCATGGGCTGGTGGTGGCAAATGCCGACCCGGCTGTGGTGGCCGAGGCCGACGCCAGCTGGACCGACCAGCCTGGCATTGCCTGCACCGTGATGACTGCCGATTGCCTGCCAGCGCTGTTCTGCGACCGGGCCGGTACCCGTGTGGCGGCCGCGCATGCTGGCTGGCGCGGGCTGGCCGGTGGTGTGCTGGAGGCCACCTTGGATCGCCTGGCACTGCCACCCGAAGAGGTGCTGGTGTGGCTGGGGCCGGCGATTGGCCCACAGGCGTTCGAAGTGGGGCTGGAAGTGCGTGATGCCTTTACTGCGGTGCACCCGGAAGCGGCCCGGGCCTTTGTCGATGGTGCCCGGCCGGGCAAGTTGATGGCCGACATCTATGAGCTGGCGCGTATTCGTTTGGCGGCGCGTGGGGTGACTGCTGTTCATGGCGGTGGCTTGTGCACGGTCAGCGACGAGCGGTTCTTCTCCTATCGCCGTACTCCGCAGGGGGGGCGCTTTGCTTCCCTGGTGTGGCTGGAGCCGCGCTAGCCTGCACCGGCCTTTTCGCGGGCACGCCCGATCCACAGGTTTCAAACATTGCGGATTCCCTGTAGGAGCGGGCATGCCCGCGAATGGCCCAGCACTAATCCAACAGGTTGATCCTGGTCAACCCCGCTACGCTTGAATCTTCCAGAATCAGCCTTATCTATAAGGTCATCTCAGGCAGGTTTCTTCACAAACAGGCGCTGTCCATCGCTCCGACCTGCCCTTTAAAAGGAAGGTACCCCCATGCGAATAGACCGTTTGACCAGCAAGCTGCAGCTTGCGATATCCGATGCCCAATCCCTGGCGGTTGGCATGGATCACCCTGCCATCGAGCCGGTGCACCTGTTGCAGGCATTGCTCGAGCAGCAGGGCGGCTCGATCAAGCCGCTGCTGATGCAGGTAGGCTTCGACATCAACAGCCTGCGCCAGGCACTGGTGAAAGAACTCGACCAGCTGCCGAAAATCCAGAACCCCACCGGCGACGTAAACATGTCGCAGGACCTGGCGCGCCTGCTCAACCAGGCCGACCGCCTGGCCCAGCAGAAGGGCGACCAGTTCATTTCCAGCGAACTTGTGCTGCTGGCTGCCATGGACGAGAACAGCAAGCTCGGCAAGCTGTTGTTGAGCCAGGGCGTGAGCAAGAAGGCCCTGGAAAACGCCATCAACAACCTGCGCGGCGGTGCGGCGGTCAATGACGCCAACGCCGAGGAATCGCGCCAGGCGCTGGACAAGTACACCGTCGACCTGACCAAGCGTGCCGAAGAAGGCAAGCTGGACCCGGTGATTGGCCGTGACGACGAAATTCGCCGTACCGTACAGGTGCTGCAACGCCGTACCAAGAACAACCCGGTGCTGATCGGTGAGCCTGGCGTAGGTAAAACCGCCATCGCCGAAGGCCTGGCCCAGCGCATCATCAATGGTGAAGTGCCGGACGGCCTCAAGGGCAAGCGCCTGCTGGCGCTGGACATGGGCGCGCTGATTGCCGGTGCCAAGTACCGCGGCGAGTTCGAAGAACGCCTCAAAGGCCTGCTGAACGAGCTGTCCAAGCAGGAAGGCCAGATCATCCTGTTCATCGACGAACTGCACACCATGGTCGGCGCCGGCAAGGGCGAGGGCGCCATGGACGCCGGCAACATGCTCAAGCCGGCCCTGGCTCGTGGCGAGCTGCACTGCGTTGGCGCCACCACGCTGAACGAGTACCGCCAGTTCATCGAAAAAGATGCTGCCCTGGAGCGCCGCTTCCAGAAGGTGCTGGTCGAGGAGCCGAGCGAGGAAGACACCATCGCCATCCTGCGTGGCCTGAAAGAGCGCTATGAAGTGCACCACAAGGTGGCCATCACCGACGGCGCCATCATTGCTGCGGCCAAGCTCAGCCACCGCTACATCACCGACCGTCAGCTGCCGGACAAGGCCATTGACCTGATCGACGAAGCGGCCAGCCGCATCCGCATGGAGATCGACTCCAAGCCGGAAGTGCTCGACCGCCTCGACCGTCGCCTGATCCAGCTGAAGGTGGAGTCGCAGGCGCTGAAGAAGGAAGAAGACGAAGCGGCGAAAAAGCGCCTGGAGAAGCTGACCGAGGAAATCGACCGGTTGGAGCGTGAATACGCCGACCTGGAAGAAATCTGGGCCTCCGAGAAGGCTGAGGTGCAGGGCTCGGCGCAGATCCAGCAAAAGATCGAGCAGGCCCGCCAGGAGTTGGAAACTGCCCGTCGTAAAGGCGACCTCAGCCGCATGGCCGAGCTGCAGTACGGGGTGATCCCGGACTTGGAGCGTAGCCTGCAGATGGTCGACCAGCACGGCAAGACCGAAAACCAGTTGCTGCGCAATAAGGTCACCGAGGAAGAAATTGCCGAAGTGGTCTCGAAGTGGACCGGTATCCCGGTGGCCAAGATGCTCGAAGGCGAGCGTGAAAAGCTGCTGAAGATGGAAGAGCTGCTGCACCAGCGTGTGATCGGCCAGAACGAGGCGGTAACCGCCGTGGCCAACGCGGTGCGCCGTTCGCGTGCCGGGCTGTCCGACCCGAACCGGCCGAGTGGTTCGTTCCTGTTCCTCGGCCCGACCGGGGTGGGCAAGACCGAGCTGTGCAAGGCGCTGGCCGAGTTCCTGTTCGACACCGAAGAGGCAATGGTGCGCATCGACATGTCCGAGTTCATGGAGAAGCATTCCGTGGCTCGCCTGATCGGTGCCCCACCAGGCTATGTGGGGTATGAAGAGGGCGGTTACCTGACCGAGGCGGTACGGCGCAAGCCATACTCGGTGGTGCTGCTGGACGAGGTGGAGAAGGCCCACCCGGATGTGTTCAACGTGCTGCTGCAGGTGCTGGAAGACGGCCGCCTGACCGACAGCCACGGGCGCACCGTGGACTTCCGCAACACCGTGATCGTGATGACCTCCAACCTGGGCTCGGCGCAGATCCAGGAACTGGTGGGTGACCGCGAGGCACAGCGTGCGGCGGTGATGGATGCGGTGGGTTCGCACTTCCGTCCGGAATTCATCAACCGTATCGACGAAGTGGTGGTGTTCGAGCCACTGGGCCGCGAGCAGATTGCCGGCATTACCGAAATCCAGCTGGGCCGCCTGCGCAGCCGTCTGCTGGAGCGCGAACTGTCGCTGAGCCTGAGCCCGGAGGCATTGGACAAGCTGATTGCCGTGGGTTACGACCCGGTATACGGCGCACGGCCACTGAAGCGGGCGATCCAGCGCTGGATCGAAAACCCGTTGGCGCAGTTGATCCTGGCAGGCAAGTTCATGCCGGGGACGGCGATTACCGCCAAGGTGGAAGGCGACGAAATCGTCTTCGGCTGATCTGTTTCACCATGAGCCCCGCATCTGCGGGGCTTTTTTTGTCTGTATCTCCCAGGCCTCACACACATTCCGAGGACCGGTGCCGTACCTGTGGGAGCGGGCATGCCCGCGAAGGGGCCCTCACAGCCCCAGCAAATCCGGGCCTTTCCGGCCTTCTGGATAACTAGCTGAAATTTTTGAAATTTTTGCTTGCATCTAAAATCGGGTGCCCCTAATATACGCCGCGTTGTCAGGCACTAAGCGAATCACCAGCAACATCGGTGACCGCAAAACAACTTACAAATCAGTAAGTTGAATGAAAAAAAGTGGTTGACAAGCAAAACGAAGAATGTAGAATAGCCGGCCTCAGCAGCTGCAACGTGAAAGCGGATAGCCAAAGAGACCGAAGCTAACACAAGCTTCGAAGCTGTAAAGATGTACCGAAGTTCAGTTCCGCGATAGCTCAGTCGGTAGAGCAAATGACTGTTAATCATTGGGTCCCTGGTTCGAGTCCAGGTCGCGGAGCCAATCTCGGGGTGTAGCGCAGTCCGGTAGCGCGCCTGCTTTGGGAGCAGGATGTCAGGAGTTCGAATCCCCTCACCCCGACCATTTTCCGGGTCGTTAGCTCAGTTGGTAGAGCAGTTGGCTTTTAACCAATTGGTCGTAGGTTCGAATCCTACACGACCCACCATGTAAAAAGGGCATCTCAAGCGAGATGCCCTTTTTCTTTAAGTATCACGGGGTGTAGCGCAGTCCGGTAGCGCGCCTGCTTTGGGAGCAGGATGTCAGGAGTTCGAATCCCCTCACCCCGACCATTTCCGGGTCGTTAGCTCAGTTGGTAGAGCAGTTGGCTTTTAACCAATTGGTCGTAGGTTCGAATCCTACACGACCCACCATGAAAAAAAGGGCATCTCGCATGAGATGCCCTTTTTTTTTGCCAGAATTTTGGGCCTGCGTTGCAGGCCATCGCGACACAAGGCCGCCCCCCAAAAAAAAAGAGGACGCACAAGCGTTTGTCGGAGCAAATATCTCTTGC
>NZ_JBKGFP010000042.1:0-63756 GCF_046557535.1 Pseudomonas sp. S1(2024) | reverse complement strand
TAAACTTTTGGTCCTGCTTTGAAGGCCATCGCGACACAAGGCCGCTCCTACAGCAAGCAGATATTGCGCGGTCGTTTGTAGGAGCGGCCTTGTGTCGCGAAAGGGGCGCAAAGCGCCCCCAGCAATCTTCAGTGTCAGTGCAACTTCAACCTAGGCTCGGTACCCCGGCCAATCTTGCTACCCAGCATCATCAACGCCGTACGGAAGAACCCGTACAACGCCATCTGGTGCATCCGGTACAGCGACACGTAGAACATCCGCGCCAGCCAGCCCTCCAGCTTCACGCTGCCCATCAGGTTACCCATCAGGTTGCCCACCGCCGAGAAGCGCGACAGCGACACCAGCGAGCCGTAGTCCTTGTACTCATAGGTCGGCAGCGCCTTGTTCTCCAGCCGCGCCTTCAAACTCTGCGCCAGCATCGAAGCCTGCTGGTGCGCCGCCTGGG
This sequence comes from Pseudomonas sp. S1(2024), assembly GCF_046557535.1. Taxonomy (NCBI): domain Bacteria; kingdom Pseudomonadati; phylum Pseudomonadota; class Gammaproteobacteria; order Pseudomonadales; family Pseudomonadaceae; genus Pseudomonas; species Pseudomonas sp. S1(2024). The sequence continues at coordinate 63,311 of NZ_JBKGFP010000042.1, read as the reverse complement.
CGCGTGGCGGCACGTTGCGGTCGCTACCCGGTTGCGGGCAGGCGGCGCAGTCACCGAAGGCAAAGATGTTGTCATCGCGCGTGGTTTGCAGGGTAGGGCGCACCACCAGCTGGTTGATGCGGTTGGTTTCCAGGCCATCGATGTCCTTGAGGAACGCCGGCGCACGGATACCAGCCGCCCACACTTTCAAACTGGCCTGGATCACTTCACCGTCTTTGGTTTTCAGGCCATCCTCGGTCACTTCACTGACGGCGGCATTGGTCATCACCTTCACCCCGAGCTTTTCCAGGGTCTTGTGCACCGGCACGCTGATGCGCTCTGGCAGCGCCGGCAGTACGCGCGGGCCGGCCTCGATAATGGTGATGTGCATGTCCTTGGGCTGGATGCGGTCCAGGCCATAGGCCGCCAGTTCGTGGGCCGCGTGATGCAGCTCGGCTGCCAGTTCCACACCGGTGGCACCGGCGCCGACAATGGCCACGCTGATCTTCTCGCTCGCCACGTCACCGGCATGGGCACGCAGGTAGTGGTTGAGCAACTGCTGGTGGAAACGCTCGGCCTGCTTGCGGGTGTCGAGGAACAGGCAGTGCTGCGCTGCGCCCAAGGTGCCGAAGTCGTTGGTGTTGGAACCCACGGCAATGACCAGGGTGTCGTAGCCCAAGGTGCGCGCAGGCAACAGCTCGCGGCCCTCTTCGTCGAGGGTGGCGGCCAGTTGAATCTGTTTGCCTTCACGGTCCAGGCCGCTCATGCGCCCCAGCTGGAAGTTGAAGTGGTTCCACTTGGCCTGGGCCACGTAGTTCAGTTCGTCTTCCGAGGAGTTCAGCGAGCCGGCGGCCACTTCGTGCAGCAGAGGCTTCCAGATGTGCGTGAGGTTGGCGTCGACCAGGGTGATCTCGGCCTGCTTGCGCTTGCCCAGGCTTTTACCCAGGCGGGTCGCCAGTTCCAGGCCGCCGGCGCCGCCGCCGACAATCACGATGCGATGAGTCATGGGGATATCTCATAAGGTTTACGGAATTCGTGGCCCCGGGGGCCGGCCGCAAACTGCACGAGGGGAGGGCGAGCGCGAAGCAGCTCATAGCACCAGTCCACTGAGCAGGCGGCTGATGAGACCCAACCCGATGGTCACGGCCACCACCAGCACAAGGAGCAGCCACGGCCGGAAGGGCCTGCGCTCGACTTGGTGCTGGGGGGCTCGCAGATACTCATCGACACGACGCTGATCTTCCGGATTCAGGCGGCTGGTCATGGTGGGGCCTCGTCAGGTAGACGTTTGGGACTGCGTAAACGCTACAGCGTTCACGCAAGCGCTTGAAACAAATGATAAGGCTTTCTATCTCTGGCGCCGAGTGTACGCCATCGCAAACACTCGCTGCAGTGGATCAAAGACTGATGCCCACGTCGAACACAATGCTGCGGCCCAGGTTGCCGCGCAGGAAGTCCGGCGCATCGGGGTGGGCGAACAGCACCCGGGCAAATGTCGGCCCGACCAGTGACAGCGAGCGCCAGCCCTGGCGCAGATATTCGGTGGGCGGCGGGAAATGGGTATTGAGGTCGAGCACTTCGCGCTTGAGGCTGGCGAAGGCAATGATATCCAGCTCGTTCAGTTCCAGCCCGCGTTCCCGGTAGTTGTGCGCCTTCTTGCGCAAGGTCGGCGCCAGCCGCCCCAGCAGCTCGGTGGCACTGATGCGCCGCGGGCGCGCTTCGCGGCGCACCAGTTGCGCCAGGGAAAACGCACTGCGCCGGCGCTGCAGTTCTTCGCGCCATTCATCGTTGAGCCGGCGGCCCTCGTCGAGCACGAAAAACACCTCGAACGCCGCGTCGCGGAACAGCACGTCTGGCGGTTCTTGCCCGGCCGGGGTGAAGTCCTCGCTGCGATAGGGGATGTTCAGCCCCTGCAACAGGCGTTGGCACACCCAACGCTCCCGCTCCCACTTGCGGGCGTTGGAGAGAAAGGCATTGGCTTGTTCCGCCTGGATGGTAAGCAGGCGCAGGTAGTCTGAGTCATCCATGCAGACAAGCTTAGCTGTTAATCGATGACGATAAGATGCTGTTTGTGCGCAGAAATCAGCCCAGTATTGGCCATTGCTGCACCACCCCAAGCAGGTGCACCAGGCCAAACCCCAGGCAGATCAGCGAACTGACCACGATGAAACGCCGCGAGCGCCCGGTACCCGCCAGCAATATCGGCCCCAGCAGGCCGCGCGCCAGGTACACCAAGGTGATCAGGCAGATGGCCGGCAGCAGCAAGGGCAACCGCCCGATGGCCCCGGCAGCTGACAGCGCATACCCCGACCAGGCCAGCAGCACGCAGGCGATGGCTGCGGTGATCAGCCCTGGGTACCAGCGGCCGTTTTCGGCGGCCACGGCCATGCGCTCGCCGGCCCCGAACAAACGGTACCAGCGCGGCCCGACGGCGATGATGACCAGGTGAAGTACGCCGATGATGGCGTTGAGCGCTGCTGCCAGCAGCAGGGCGAGGTTGATTCCTTCCGGCATGAGCAATGCTTCCTGCATTGAGTGAGGGTGCCAGCCTAGCGCAACCGAATGAAACGGAGAATGGGTGTAGACTCGGCTTTATCCACATGGCTGCAAGGGGCATTCGTCAGGTGATCAGCGCGCAGGTGTTGTCGGGCACCACCCTTACGCTTGGCTGGCTGGGATATGTGCCGTTGCTGATCTGGGCGGTCAGCCAGGTGCGCTGGGTTGAGCTGTTCACTGACCGGCGCCGCCAGCATCTGCTGTTTGGCACGGTGTTCTGCCTGTTTGCCTTGTGGTTGGTGCGGCGCGATTTCGATACCGGTGTGTCGTACCACTTCATAGGCATGACGGCGGTAACCCTGTTGCTGGACTGGCCACTGGCAGTGCTGGGCGGGTTCATGGCCCAGCTCGGTTTGCTGGTGCTGGGGCGTCAGGACCTGGCGGCGCTGGGGGTGAATGGCTTGTTGCTGGTTGGCCTGCCGGTGCTGATCGCCGAGGCGTGCGCGATAGGGGTCGAGCGCGCCCAGCCGCGGAACCTGTTTGTGTATATCTTCTGTTCAGGGTTCTTCCCGGCGGCACTGACCGTGCTGGCCTGCCTGTCGACCGCGCTGGGGCTGTTGTGGCTGGACGGGCGCTTCGCCATGCCGGAGTGGCTCAGCGATTTTGTCGGCTACCTGTGGCTGATGATGTTCCCCGAAGCGTTCATCAACGGCACGGTGATCAGCGCGCTGGTGGTGTTTTGCCCGGAGTGGCTGGAAACCTTCAACCGCACGCGGTATCTGCAGGCGCCGTGGAAGGAGGATGATCGATAACTAACCAGGCCACCGCAGCGGTGCGGTCCTTGCTTGTAGGAGCGGCCTTGTGTCGCGAAAGGGCTGCGGAGCAGCCCCGGCGAACTTTGGGTTAACGCTGAAATCGAGGGCCGCTTTGCGGCCCATCGCGACACAAGGCCGCTCCTACAGGTACCGCGCCAGTCTTGAAGCTTGTGGGGTTGCCTGTGGGAGCGGGCATGCCCGCGAAAAGGCCCGCACAGCCACTTGGCTATCGGATCAATGCCGCGGCTCCAAATCCCCCGAGTACAGCTCATCCTCGGACTCTTCCGCCCCCGGAATCTTGTGCTCCTCCGCCGCCCAGGCCCCCAGGTCGATCAGCTTGCAACGGTCCGAACAGAATGGCCGGAACGGGCTTTTCTCGTTCCATTCCACAGGTGCGCCACAGGTCGGGCAATCGACGGTCAACGGCTGGCTCATGGCTGGCCTCCTCGTAAAGTCAGGTAAAAGTGGTGCAGGCGGTCAATCTGCTCATGCAGCGCGGCCAGGTCGCCGTCATTGACCACCACATCATCGGCATGGCGCAGGCGCTCCTCGCGGGCCAGCTGGGCCTTGAGAATGGCCTGCACCTGCTCGGCGCTGGTGTTGTCACGCGCCAGGGTACGCGCCACCTGCAGCTCCTGCGGCGCATCGATCACCAGCACCCGTTGGGTTTTCTGGTGCTGGCCCGACTCGATCAGCAGCGGCGACACATACACCGCATACGGCGACTCCGCCTTGGCCAGGTAGCTGAAAATCTCCTGCCCGATCAGCGGGTGCAGCAATTGCTCCAGCCATTTGCGCTGCGCCGGGTCGGCGAATATCAGCTGGCGCAGTGCCGAACGATCGAGTTGGCCGTCCGCCTGCAGTACGCCGGCGCCAAAGCGCTCGACGATGCTGGCCAGGGCCGGGCGGCCAGGCTCGACCACCCAGCGCGCCGCCTGGTCGGCATCGACCAGGTGCACGCCAAGCTCGACGAAACGCTCGGCAGCGGCGCTCTTGCCGCTACCAATGCCGCCGGTAAGGCCGAGAATCCAGGGGGTAAAGGCCGCAGTGGTCATCAGAATCCAAGCAGGTTTGTGTATGAGGCGTATATTTCATCACCCCAGAGCACGGCAATCCACCCCGCAATCGCCAGATAGGGGCCAAACGGGATCGCCGTGCCCATGGCATGGCGGCGCAAGCGCAACAGGCACAGCCCAGCCAGCGCCCCGACCACTGACGACAACAGCAAGGTCAACGGCAACACCTGCCAGCCACCCCAGGCCCCGATCAGCGCCATCAGCTTGAAGTCGCCATAGCCCATGCCCTCCTTGCCGGTAACCAGCTTGAACACCCAGTACACCGTCCACAGGCTGAGGTACCCGGCCACCGCGCCCCACAGTGCGCTGGTCAGCGGAATGTAGAGGCCGAAGGCGTTGACGATCAGCCCCAGCCACAGCATCGGCAGCACCAGCGCATCCGGCAGCAACTGGTGCTCGGCATCGATCAGGCTCAGGGCCAGCAGGCACCAGGTCAGCGGCAGCGCCAGCAAGGCCTCGGGCGAAGCACCAAAGCGCCAGGCCACCACCAGCGACAGCAGCGCGCTGGCTAACTCCACCAATGGGTAGCGCGGGCTTATGCGGGTCTTGCAGGCTGAACAACGCCCGCGCAAGGCCAGGTAGCTGATGACCGGAATGTTCTCCCACGCGCGAATCCGATGCGCGCAATGCGGGCAGCGCGAGGCGGGTAGCCACAGGTCGAAACGCTCGTGCGGCGTGATCGGCAACTCCAGCATTTCCTGCGCCTCACGCTGCCATTGCCGCTCCAGCATGATCGGCAGGCGATACACCAGCACGTTGAGAAAACTGCCCACCAGTAGGCCGAGCACCGTGGCCAAGGTGAGAAAGTACGCCGGCTGCTCAGCCAGCAAAGTCCATAAAGTCATGTTCAGATCAAGCTACCCAACTGGAAGATCGGCAGGTACATCGCCACCACCAGGCCGCCCACCAGCAGGCCCAAGACCAGCACGATGGCCGGCTCCAGCAGGCTGGTCAACTGGTCCAGCGCCTGGCTGACCTGTTCCTCGTAATGGCTGGCGGCCTTTTCCAGCATCTGGTCCAGCGTGCCGCTGGATTCCCCGATGGCCGTCAGTTGCACCAGCAGCGGCGGAAACAGCGGCTCAGCGGCCATCGCCTGGTGCAGCCCCTGCCCATTGGCCATGCCCTGGCGCAGCCGCAACACCGCCTGCTCATGCAGGTCGCCGCCACTGACCCTGGCCACCGTGCCCAGTGCATCCAGCAACGGCACCCCGGCGGCGTAGGACGTTGCCAGGCTACGCGCAAACCGCGCCAGAGCCGCCTGCCCCAGCAGCGTGCCAAACACCGGCAAGCCCAGCACCCGGCGAGATATCCACAGGCGCGCTGGCGCGTGCTGCCGGTAGAGCTGGCGCATGGCAAAACCCAGCACCACGCCCATCACCAGCAACAGCGGCGCAAAGCGGCTCAGCCCTGTGGACAAGTCGATCACCCATTGGGTAAATGCCGGCAACGCCACGCCCATGCCAGAGAACATGCCCTCGAATTTCGGAATCACCTCCAGCAACAGGATCGCCGACACCCCCAACCCCGTCAGCAACAGCAGCAACGGGTAGATCATCGCCTTGCGCACCTTCTTGTGCAGCACCCGACGCTGCTCCAGCATGCCTGCCAGCTGTTCCAGCTGCCGGTCGAGCGTGCCGGACTGCTCACCGACGCGCACCAGGTTGCAGTACAGCGCATCGAACCACCCCGGGTGGCGCTGCAACGCATCCGCCAGCCCCAGGCCCGAGGCCACATCCTGTTTCAATCTATCCAGCAATGCCGCCTGCGCCGCATCACAGCCACTGCGCCCCATCACCTCGAACGCCTGCAGCAGCGGCACCCCGGCCTTGAGCAAGGTCGCCAACTGCCGGCTGAACCCCGACGGATCGGCCTTTGCCCGCCGTTTCGGCAAACTGAGCGTCAGCCCACCGGCAGGCCGCAAGCTGGCGACCTTGATACCCTGGCGGATCAGCCCGGCACGCACATAAGCCGGGCTGCGCCCGGACGTTTGCCCGCTGACCGGCGCGCCGTTGGCGTCGGTGCCGTGCCAGGTGTAGAGGAGTGTGGGTTGGGTCATGCAAGGTCCTTTTTCTGCCCGTGCGACAAGCCTGGAAACAGCTTGCCGCGCCCATGCAAGGGCGTGCTTCCGAGATGCTCACTAGAGTAGTTCAGCGAAGACGACGCCCGAGCGGGCAGGGGTGACAAAAGGTGTCTGTTCAGGCCTACTGCGCCGCTGCCAGCCGGGGTCGAGCCTGACCTCAACGAGTACGCGTATCAAAAAGGAAAACGTTCATGAAAGGGCAACGCGGTATCACCCTGATCGAACTGATGATCGTCGTCGCGATCATCGGCATTCTGGCGACCATCGCCTTACCGATGTACACCAACCACCAGTCACGCTCCAAGGCCGCGGCCGGGTTGCTGGAGATCAGCGCGCTGAAGACGGCGATGGACCTGCGGTTGAATGATGGGAAGGATGTGGCGGATGTGGCCGCGTTGGGTGGCCAGCCGGCGACGGCGCATTGTGCGATCACGGCTAGCGGCAAGGCGGCGGATGGCACTGGGAGCATCGTTTGCACGCTGGTGGATGCGCCGGCGACCGTGCTGGGCAAGGCACTGACCCTGACGCGTTCGGCTACCGGATGGGCGTGTACGACCAACATCGAGGAAGACCTGGCGCCGAAGGGGTGCAAGGCGCCTTGAGGGGGGGGCAATAAACTAGCGGAAACAGGGGTTTGCGTAACGGGTGCGAGCAGTGGTACGTTGCGCTACACGCCGGTGTAGCTCAGTCGGTAGAGCAGCGCACTCGTAACGCGAAGGTCGCAGGTTCGATTCCTGTCTCCGGCACCAGTTCAGGTTCCAGTGAAGGCTACCAAAATCTCTGGAACCCCCGTAAAACCCGCCTTCTGGCGGGTTTTTTCGTTATGGCGTTCCGTCGGATTCCGACAGCTGCCAGCCGATTTAGGGGTAACGTTTGGGATAAAGTCGATTCGATAAAGGGGTTTACCCTTATGGCTCGTACTACTGCTCCCCTGACCGACACCGCATGCCGCTCGGCCAAGCCTACTGACCGCCCCTACAAGCTTTTCGACGGTGACGGTCTTTACCTCCTCGTTTACCCCAATGGCCGCAAAGGCTGGCGCTTCCGGTATGTGAAACCGGATGGGCGAGAGGGGCTGACCTCGTTTGGCAACTACCCCGTCATCGGGCTCGCAGATGCTCGGCAGAAGCGTCTGGAGACTAAGCGGATGCTGGCTGAAGGCATTGATCCGATTGCGTCCAAGCAACAGGCCAAGGCCGAGGCGGTTGTCAGAGGCCACACATTCGAGCGCGTTGCCTTGGACTGGCATAAGGAAATGTCCGTGAAGTGGGCGCCTGGCCATGCGAGGACCGTGCTGAGTCGTTTGAAGACTCACGTTTTCCCGCTGCTCGGCGCACGCGCCGTCGTTGATCTGGATACCTTTGACCTCATGCAGCCGCTTGAGGCGATAAAGAAGCGCGGCACGATTGATGTGGCTTTGAGGGTACAAAACTACCTGCAGAGCATCATGCGTGAGGCGAAGAGGCTACGGCTGATCACGGTGAACCCGGCATATGACCTTGAGGGCTTCATCAGCGCGCCACGGGTTACGCATCGGCCAGCACTCCCGCTGTCACGCCTGCCTGAGTTGATGGACCGCATCGAGAACTACAAAGGGCGCACGCTCACTCGGCTGACAGTCATGCTGTCGCTGCATGTGTTCGTACGCTCCAGCGAAATGCGCTTCGCACGTTGGAGTGAGTTCGACCTGAAGCGCGGCATATGGGAGATACCGGATACGCGACCTGCGTTGGACGGCGTACCGTATTCGACCAGAGGAACGAAGATGGCGGGAGACATCCATCTTGTCCCTCTGTCACCGCAAGCGGTGGCGTTGCTCGAACAGATTCATGCGATCACGGGGTATTTCGATCTGGTGTTCACCAGTGACGCTCGCTCGTGGAAGCCTATGTCCGAGAACACGGTCAACAGCGCTTTGCGGAACATGGGCTACGACACCAAGACCGAAATCTGCGGGCATGGCTTCCGGTCCATGGCGTGCAGTGCCTTGGTCGAATCCGGGCTGTGGTCAGAGACGGCTATTGAGCGGCAGATGAGCCATAGGGAGCGCAACAACGTTCGGGCGGCGTATATCCACAAGGCCGAGTTTCTGGAGGAACGGCGAATGATCATGAGTTGGTGGAGCCGCTACCTCGAAGCGAATCGGCAGGAGCATATCTCGCCGCATGAGTTCGCGAATCAGACCGGGGCAAACGTATCGAGCCTTAGAGCAAGGCGTGGCGCAGTCGAGTGAGCGCACGGCTTTGAAAGTTCGGTGATCCGCTTTCCATGCGGGTCCATCCAAACAGGGCTGCAAAGCCGCCCTGTTTGGATGGACCTCACCAAAAATATCAAAAACACCAAATCGGCCACTGGAAACCACGGGATTCCGTACACGCCCCATGCCATTTTCAACCACAAAATCCTGCAGGCGAGTCGCTTGACCCCCTCGGATTGCGGGCGTAGAAAAGACAGTGCAAAGGCTGTCGTTGACAGCACCCCAGGTGACCCGAGCCTTCAAGGTCACGCCGCTCTCGCGGTGGTTCTCCCCAAGGGCGATTCGCATCCGGCAGCTCGCCCGGTCACTACCCATGTGATGGATGCTCTTACACCTATGGCGCTCGTGCGCCAGACACACCGTACCTCGCTGCCCTGCAGCAACCTATCCGCTTGACCGAATATTGCGCCAACCTGTGCCCGTCTCTTTCTTCTGGAAAGAGACGGGCACTTCTACCACTGCTGCAGCCCTGATCGCACAAGGCTTTGCGGCATTCCCCCTCGTGACAATCGGCGTGACAAACGCCGATGTCACCAGCAACAGCCATGTAGATGATGGTGCCGCAGACCAGGGAATGGACTGCACCTGATTGACAGTCAGGCATGCCCCGGTCATCGCAGTGCTGCTTGCACATGGCTCAGGATCTTCAGGCACTGGTCTCGTCAGCCAATGCTGCCTCCACCCGCCCACCGGTAACGGTGCTCAGGAGGCCAGATCATGAGATGCCCTTGCTCCCGGTCGTAAGGAGCCGCCAGTCCCGCGTAGTGGACACTCCCCACAGGTCGCAGGGGCCTTGATCCCTGATAACACTCAGCATTCTTGGCGGGATGACGTGGGGCGAGGATCAGAGAACAGGCGATGAGGTGATCGACATGGCATTGGTAGGTAGGCGGGATGGCCGCAATTTCGGATACGGCAGGCAATTGAGCTACGCAGGGCCGCAGGCGCTGAAAGACATGTTCGGCGGCGGCCACTACGGCACGGTCAGCCGTTTGGCCAGTGAGCAGTGTGGGAAGGTGATGGAGCGAAACGGCCAGGACCCTGTTGGTTAGGCAGGATCATTGATGAGCGGCGGGCCAGATATCACCATTGCGGCTGGCCCTCTGCTCAAGGCCGCCTGGTGGTTTATTACTGTCGGGTACGGTTATGGGGCTGCTGCGCAGCCCATCGCAGGCAAGCCAGCTCCTACAGGGACCGCGCTAGTCCCTCCAGCACGACGAAATGCTGGACTGCGAACACAACCTCCACCTGAGTTTTCGCAACACTGCCGGTATCCACCAGGCGATCCGGATCATCAGCCGTTTGGCCAGTGAGCAGTGTGGGAAGGTGATGGAGCGAAACGGGCAGGACCCTGTTAGTTAGGCAGGATCATTGATGAGCGCCGGGCCAGATATCACCCTTGCGGCTGGCCCTCTGATAAGGGCCTCCTGGTGGTGTATTCCTGTCGGGTAGGGTTATGGGGCTGCTGCGCAGCCCATCGCAGGCAAGCCAGCTCCTACAGGGACCGCGCTAGTCCCTCCAGCACGGCGAAATGCTGGAGTGCGAACACAACCTCCACCTGAGTTTTCGCAACACTGCCGGTATCCACCAGGCGACCCGGATCATCAGCCGTTTGGCCAGTGAGCAGTGTGGGAAGGTGATGGAGCGAAACGGGCAGGACCCTGTTAGTTAGGCAGGATCATTGATGAGCGGCGGGCCGGATATCACGCTTGCGGCTGGCCTTCTGCTAATGGCCTTCTGGTGGTGTATTCCTGTCGGGTAGGGTTATGGGGCTGCTGCGCAGCCCATCGCAGGCAAGCCAGCTCCTACAGGGACCGCGCTAGTCCCTCCAGCACGGCGAAATGCTGGAGTGCGAACACAACCTCCACCTGAGCTTTCGCAACACGGCCGGTATCCATCAGGCGATCCGGATCATCAGCCGTTTGGCCAGTGAGCGGTGTGGGAAGGTCATGGAGCGAAGCGGCCAGGCCCCTGAGCGTTAGGCAAGATCCCGTTGTTGCGTGTAATCGCCATGCCGTCGTCAGCCCCGCACCGAATCGGAGGCTGGCAGGCTGCTGTGAGGCGCTTTGGCACGCCTTGCCTGCTCGTCTTGACCAAGCAAGAAGAACGCCGCTCCAGCCGACAACACGGTGAATCCGATCAGCACCAGAACCAAGGTGCCGAAGCCGTCCAGATACGCAGCCTGCAGCAGCAACGGATCGACGCCCTGAACCTGGCCCAGGTCGCCCATCACCAGGCGCTGCGCCAGTTCGCTGTAATCGCCGGCAGGCAGTACGCGCCCAAGACTGTTACCTACCAACGCGGTGAGCAGGGCGATGGTGATCGCCAGGGCGACACCTTCGCCCGCTACCCGGGTGGTGTTGAAGATGCCGGCGGCCATGCCTGCCTGCTCTTTGGGGATCACGCTAACCGCCAGCCCGTCCATCAGGCCCCAAGGGAAACCGGTGCCGATACCAATCACCAGCATTGCCAGCACCAGTTGCTGGTAATCGCCAATAGCGGCATGGGCCAACAGGTACAACCCCGCAGCCGCCACCAGGAAGCCTGCAGCCGACAGCACGCCAGCACTTACCCAGCGGGTCAACCAGGCGGCCAGCAGCGGGACCACCAGCATCGGCGCCGACAGTGCCAGCATGATCAGGCCGCTTTGCATCGGGGCGATGCCTTCTACGCCGATCAAGCGAAACGGAAGCAGTACGATCAGCACGATGTAGCAATAACAGGTGCCGATCGGCAGAATCTGCACCCCGACAAAGCGCGGGTATTTCAGCAGGCTCAGCTCGAGCATCGGCTGCCTGGCGCGCAGCTCGATGGTCACGAACGCCAGCAAGCTCAGTGCCGCGCCGCCGAACAGGCCCAGGATCAGCGGGGAGCGCCAGCCGGCCTGCGGCCCCAGGATGATCGCAGTGGTAAACAGTGCGAGCATGCTCGAGAAGGCAAGCACACCGGGCAGGTCCAGCTTGGGCGCTTCGGGGTTGAAACTTTCGCGCATCCGTGACAACGCTGCCAGCAGCGAGATCGCAGCAAGGGCCGCGGTGCTGACGAAGATCGAGCGCCAGCCGAACTGTTCGATCAGCAGGCCGCTGACCATCGGCCCGAACGCCAGGCCCAGCCCGAACGTGGTGCCAAGCAGGCTGAACGCGCGCGTGCGGGCCTGGTCCTCGAACTCTTGGGCCAAGGCGGCGGAACCGCTGGCCAGGGCAGCGGCGGCGGCAACGCCCTGCACCGCCCGCAGGGCATCAAGCCAGACAATGCTGTAGACGCTCGCCAGCAGGATGCTGACGATGACGAACAGGGCCAGGCCCAGCGTGAACAGGCGCTTTCGCCCGTAAATGTCCGACAGGGTTCCGGCTGCCATCAGCAGGCTGCCGAAACTGAGCATGAAGGCGTTGGTGATCCAGGTAAGCGAGGACGGCTCGGCATCGAAGGCCTTGCCGATGGCAGGCGTGGCCACGGCGCCACCGGTGAAACTCAGCGGCAGCACCAGGGCGGCCAGGCAGATGGCTGCCAGAACATGGTAACGGCCCGCGTGCGGGGTGTGATCAGTAGCCTGATCCATTGCGCTATCCCTCCTGTTGTAGCTCCGTGTGCGTTAAATCTATAGTGGCCGCAATGCTGGATAAACAGGCTGGAACTCCACTCATAATGGACAAAAGGGAAGTAATGCCATGGAAAGCCTGAACGGCATCCTCGCCTTCGTGAAAACCGCCGAGTCGTTGAGCTTTGTCAGCGCGGCGCGGGCGATGGGTATTTCCGCATCGGCGGTTGGCAAGAACGTTGCCCGCCTGGAGAGTTCGTTGAAGGTGCGGCTGTTCCAGCGCAGTACGCGCAAGGTCAGCCTGACGGCGGAAGGCCAGCTGTTCTATGAGCGCTGCCGGCGTATCCTCGACGACCTCCAGGATGCGGAGGCCATGCTGTCCCATGCGATACAGGCCCCGCGTGGTCGCTTGCGGGTCAGCCTCCCGACCATCGGCTACCGTTTTCTGCTGCCGTTGATGCCGGCTTTTCGCAAGGCATACCCTGAAATCGAACTGGAAATGGACTTCAACGACCACTTGGTCGACCTGATCGACGATGGCTTCGATGTGGTGATCCGCAGTGGTGGGCTAGCCGATTCAAAATTGATGTCGCGCAAGCTCGGGCCGTTCCGCTTTGTCATGTGCGCAGCGCCTACCTACCTGGCACGCAAGGGGCGGCCCCAGACGCTAGCCGACCTGGAGCGACACGACTGCCTGCGCTATCGCTTTGTCACGACCGGCAAGATCATGGACTGGAGCCTCGGCGCCGATCCCGAGATTACCCAGTTGCGCTTACCCACGGTGCTGACGCTGAACAACATGGAGGCAATGCTGATGGCTGCGGTGGACGGCCATGGTATCGCCTACATGCCGGACTTTCTGGTACGTGAATCGGTCAGGACTGGCGCCTTGGAAAGCCTGCTTGATGCGCATACCTCCGACCAGGGCCAGTTCTGGGCGCTGTGGCAATCGAGCCGCCACCTGTCGCCGAAGATCCGTGTGTTCGTCGACTTCATCGCCGAGCGTTTGTTCAAGGCGTAAATTGCCCGGCGCCTCCCACGCTCTCCACAACACATAACTCATTGAGTTGGCAGTGACCTAGTGGGCGCGGGCGTGTCGAGGCATCGAACCGCCGCGAACACCGGCGCAGCCGGTGCCAGGCACCGCGTTGGATTCTTCGCGGGCACGCCCGCTCCCACACGGTACGCGGACCGCTTGCGAGCGCTTCACAAATGAAGCAACCCCAACGCCCCGATCAAGGCAGGCGGCATTACCAGCGCCCCCAGGCGCAGGAAGTCCAAGGCACCGACGTGTTCGCCTTCACGGCGAACGGCAACCAGCCAGAGCAAAGTGGCCAGGGAGCCGGTAATCGACAGGTTCGGCCCGAGGTCGACGCCAATCAGCAGCGCCGCAGTGGTTCTCGCGGGTAAATCGACAATATGGCCAACGGAGCCTGCGATCAGGCCGGTCGGCAGATTGTTCATCAGGTTGCCGGCGATAGCCGCGACCACGCCGGCGCCCCAGCTCGCCTGGTGCTCGGAGCTGCGCGCCAGCGCGGCCAAGCCATGGGCCAGGTGCTCGATCACACCCGTCTGTGCCACCGCTTCCACCAGCACGAACAGGCCCGCGACCAACGGCAGTACGCCCCATGCCACACCTTTGAGCACCGGCATCGGGTTGCGCCGCTGGCGCAGGTGGATCAGCCCGGCCGTGGCGATGCCGGCGCAGAAGGTGGGCAAGCCGAGCTGCCGGTCCAGGGCGGAGGTCAGCAGCAACAGGGCGCCTGTCAGCACGATACCCAGCGCGCACAAGCGTGCACCGCTGGACAGCGGTTGCATGTCGATAGTCGTTGCCAGGGGCTGGCGTATCTGTTTGCGTTGGGCCAGCCGCAGCACCAGGTAGGTCAGGCCGATGGCCGCAAGCGACGGCAAGGTGAACTGCCGCAGCCAATCCAGCAACGGCGGCATCTGGCTGCCGAACACTACCAGGTTGGCCGGGTTGGAAATGGGCAGCACAAAACTGGCGGCATTGGCGATGAAGGCACAGATGAACAGATAGGGCAGCGGCTCGGCCTTGGCCGCCCTGCATGCGGCATACACTGCTGGGGTAAGCACCACAGCCGTGGCATCGTTGGAGAGGAACACCGTTACCAGTACCCCCACCAGGAATACCAGGTCGAACAGGCGCTGGCCGGAGCCCCGGGCATGCTGCACCGCGTACATGGCCAGCCAGTCGAACAGCCCTTCCTGGCGTGCCAGTTCGGCCAGCACCATCATACCGATCAGAAACAGGTAAACATCGCCACCCTCGGCGACAGCGCCGAGGGCCGTGGGTAGTGGCACCAGGCCAAACGCGGTCAGCAATACAGCGGCGCCGACTGCCCAGACATATTCCGGCACCCGCCAGGGGCGCAGGATTACCCCACCGGTCGCAACGGCGGCGACGGCCCAGATGAGCGAGGATGGATCAAATACAGGCATGCAGTTTACTCAGGTGAATGAATGAGTTGGCGCGGCTTGGCCGGGTGCCAGCCTTTGGTGGATGGCGTGCAGCACGCTATATCGTGTCAACGTTATTTGGCTGAGCTGGCAATTGCCGGCTTGGGTGTTCCTTCCTAAGGCCTGTCTGATAGGTGAGTAGCCCGATTGCAGCCACGATACCCAGAACGACGAAGGCTGTGCCATAGCCGAAATGTTGCGCGATCCAGCCGGCAAGTGCGTGGCTCATGGCCGCGCCTATTCCCTGTATCGTCATCACTGCACCAAGCCCTGCATTGATGTGCCCAGTGCCGCGCAGGATGGAAGCGACAAGCCCTGGCAAGGCGACACCCAGCAGGCCTGCCCCGATTCCATCAAGGGCCTGTACCGGAATCAGGGCCCAAGGGGACTCCCAGCAACCGGCGATCAGCCCGCGCAAGGGCAAGGCCAGGAGGGCGGCAAGGATCAGTGCCCGATACCCGTGCCGAGAGGCATGCCGCCCGGCCCAAAGCGCGACGGGAATCATGACCAGCTGCGCCACGATGACGGTGGATGCCGTGAACACGCTGGGGTCGGCCAGCCCACGCGTGACAACCGACTGTGCCAGCAAGGGCAGCATCGCGGCATTGCCAAGGTGGAACAGCAGCATGGTGATCGCGAGCAGGCCCAGCTCGCGCGAGTGCGTCAAAACCCGCACCAGGGAAGGCGAGGGGCTGCTACCTTGCGCAGGCTGGTTGCCAGTGAGGTCACCACCGCGGGCACGCTCATGATCGATGTCATGTGGATCGATCTTGCGCAAGCAGGCAAGGGCCGCGCACGCCATCAGGGCCATCAGGACGAATACGGCTGACAGCCCCCAGCGGTAGCCTGCCAGCCCGGCCAAGGCAGCCGCTACCACGTTGCCGGCATGGTTCCAGGCTTCGTTGATGCCTAGCTGCCGAGACAAGTCTTTTTGATCAACGATGCCCAAGGTGATGCCCATGATGCCGGCGCCCATCAACGCACCCACAACACCCGTCACCACTTGAGAGGCGACGGCGACGCCGAACGTTGGCGCCGTCCATAGCGCTGCCGTGGCGAGAATGAGTGCAATGGCGCCGCTTGCCAGAAGCAGTCGCTTGTGGCGCGAGGCGTCGATCCACGCGCCCATCGGCGTGGTCGCCAACATGCCTGCGATGCCGCCAGCGGCCATCACGTAGCCAATGTCATCGGCTCGCCAGCCGTGGCTGGCCAGAAACACACCGAGGAAGGGGCCCAGGCCGTCACGGACATCGGCCAGGAAGAAGTTGAGGCCGGACAGCCAGCGCCGTGAGCTGGCATGCGCCGGAGTTATGAAAGGCATTGCCGGGTGCATAGAGGCATTCCCTTATGGCGCGCGGTCATAGAGCGGCTGCAGGGTGGATAACGTGGTGCCCATGCTGACCGCTTCCAAAGCGGTGCCAAAGGCATTGCGCGTGCCCAGCCCGGATGCTGCGAACGGTGCGCCCGTCTGCACGGAAATACGCAGGCTCTCTGACGGGAAACGTACGATGCTGCCATCGCTCAGGATGACGCCGTTGGCCTCGCCCCGTGGGCCAGTGAGCACGGTCTCCACCTGGCCTTCCACCTGTTGCGGCTGCAAACGCTGGGCGCGCAGGTGTGGCGGCAGGGCTCGGCCTTCGCCGACCGGTGGCGGCTGGTCGTACACGGTGCGCCCGCTGTCGGCGTGGATGATGGCGTCGGCTTTGACCGTGCCTCGCGTTTCCGCCCGCCCGATGATGCGGACGGCGTCCCCCACTTTGACCGTGGCTGTGAGCGCATCGGCCATATGCGGTGGAAACTTTGCAATGGTCCCGTCGCTCAGGCGCAGCCCGTCGACCTCACCATAGGGATTGATGAGCATCCGTTGCACCTGGCCTTCCACCACGTACTGGCTCACCAGGCCAGGTGTTTCCACACCCTGATGCGGTGTTGGAGGCAGATGGGCGGCGGCGGGCGGCATGGCATGCGCGCTGAGGCTACCCAGGCCAATTGCCAGTGCAAGAGATGTGGCGATGAAATACCTGGACATTGGAGAAGCTCTTTTGGGTGGGAACACCCAACCTGTAGCGCAAACACTATGCCAGATAAAATTGTTAATTAAATCAATCAGTTATGATTGATAGGAGTAATGTGCCGTCCGATTCCGTGACGCTAAGGTGTCACGGAATCGGACACCTCCTTTGCGTGCGAAGGGGTTAGTTCAGATCGAACTCGGCCAGCTTGCGGTAGAGCTGCTGGCGAGACAGACCGAGGCGCCGCGCCGCCTCTGCGCGGTTGCCCGCCGTCGCAGCCAGGGCGCGTACGATCATTTCGCGCTCCAGCTGGGCAACGGCCTGTGCCATTGGGCCTTCCCAGTCAATGTCCAGGCCCGGGGGGGGCGCCGCCGCCGTCTGCAACCCGATGTGTTCGGCCTCGATGACCGGGCCGTGGCTGAGGATGGCCGCGCGCTCCATGGCATTGCGCAGTTCGCGCACGTTGCCCGGCCAGGAATGGGCCAGCAGCAGCCGGGCTGCCGCCGCGCTCAACCGCTTGGGCGAGTCGCCGCCCAGCAGGCGTAGAAAGTGTTCGGCCAGCAGCAGCACGTCGCCCAGGCGCTCACGCAGCGGTGGTAGCCACAGTGGTACTACCTGCAGGCGGTACCACAGGTCTTCCCGGAAGCGCCCTTCCTTGACTGCGCTGGGCAGGTCCCGGTGGGTGGCCACGATGATGCGCACGTTCACCGGCTGGGCACGATTGGCGCCCACGGGGGTGATTTCGCGTTCCTGCAGCACCCGCAGGATCTTCGCCTGCGTGGCCAGCGGCATATCGCCTATTTCGTCGAGGAACAGGGTGCCGCCATCGGCCTCGCGAAAGCGCCCGGTGCGTTCAGTGATGGCACCGGTGAACGCGCCTTTGACATGACCGAACAGCTCGCTTTCCATCAGTTCGGCCGGGATCGCCGCGCAGTTGACGGCGACGAAGGGGCCGGTGGCTCGCCCGCTGTTGCGATGCAAGGCGCGCGCGACCAGTTCCTTGCCTGTGCCCGTCTCGCCCAGGATCAACGCAGTGGCATCGGAGTTCGCGGCCAGCCCGATACGCTTGAAGACCTGGCGCATGGCCTCGCTGCTGCTGACCAGTTCGGTGCCATCCACGGGCTCTTTGGCGGCAGGTGATGCCCCGGCCGCCTGGGGGTTGTCTGGGGTGTTGGCTGCCCGTCGCAGGGCCCGTTCGAGCGTCTCGATCAGGGCGGCCCTGGTCACGGGCTTGGTCAGGTGGTCGAACGCGCCCAGGCTCATCGCCTCGATGGTGTTGCCGCCACTCGCATAGGCGGTGAGCATGATGCAAGGCACCTGCGAGATGCGCGCCGCGCGGCGCAGGAACACCAGGCCATCCTCGCCCGGCAGCCGCAGATCGACGATGGCCGCATCCACGTCCTCGGTGCGCAGCCTGTGCAGGCCTGCATCGGTGGTTTCAGCCTGCAGCACCGCATACCCCAGGTCTTGCAGCATTTCTGCAAGGCTGTCGCGGAATGCGGCGTCATCGTCGACGATCAGGATTCGGGCCACGGTAGCTCCATCTCTATGCGCGTTCCTTTGGCCGACTCGGCGAGACCGACCCGCCCGCCGTGACCCTGCACGATCTCGCGCACCAGCGCCAGCCCCAGGCCGGTACCTCCAGCGCGATTGGTGGAGAACGGTTCGAACAGTGTATCGCGCAGGTCATGCGGAATGCCGGAACCATCGTCCGCCACCCACAACAGCAATGTGCCGCGGTGCGTGCGATGCGCACCGAGCTCGATTTCACCGCGTTCTTCCGTGTGCGCCAACGCATTGAGCAGCAGGTTGTCAAAGACCCGCGCCATTTGTGTCGGGTCGAACAGCGCAACTTGCTTCGCGCTAGCGGTCAGCTCCGGTTCAACGGCCAGTGTTATTCGTACGCCTTTCTTTTGCGCTGCTTCGGCGTGGGCATTACGCCGCTCCTCCAGCCATTCCTGCAGGTCAACTGCCTGGCGCTCGGCGCGGAACGGCTGGGTCAACGCCAACAGGCTCGACACCAGCGTCTCCAGGCGTGCCGTTTGCGACAGTACGGCCTCCAGGGCGCCAACCACACGTGCTTCGCGCCGGTCAGCCGGGGCAGCCATCGCGTTTTCCACCTTCATGCGCATCGTGCCCAAAGGGTTGCGGATCTCGTGTGCAAGCCCGGCGGAAACGCGCCCCAGCGTGGCCAGGCGCTCGGACTGGGCCAGTTGCTTTCGCAAATGCGCCGACTGGCGCTGCCAACGCGAAATCATCCAGCCCAGCCATGCCCCGGAGACAACGACCAGCGCCAGCAGCAGGCTTACCGCGAGTATCAAGGTATTGACTGTTTCTGTGGCCAAAAGCGGAACGCGCATCAGGGTCCAGGCGATCAGCTGCCGGTCATAGGCCTGAACGGGGCAGGCGGCGAAGGCCACGGCTTCGCGTAAGCCCGGTCGGACGTCCGCCACCAGGCCTGCAGAATCCTGCGCACGCTGGGCCGTGGAGGCAATGCGCTGCAACTCGGCGCTCGGCGGGTCGCGTTTGATTCCCGTGCCGTCGTAGGTTGGGAAGGCGTAGGCCACCACACCCGCATCCGCTCGCCAGAAGCCGCCCTCCATGCCCGGCTGATCGCGCAGTGCCAAATCCAGCACTGCCTGTGCGGCAGCGGGGGGCATGAGATCAGGGTGGTCTTGTGCAGGCGGGAGCTGCTGGCGAACCCGTGCCGCACCCGCCTGGAGCGCCTGGCAACTGGTCGAGGTGAGTTGGCGCGCCTGCGCAATCTGAGGGCCGGCGCCTTGGCGGCTGATTATCAGCAGCAGCCATCCCAGCACAAGCGCAACTGCGGCAATGGAAAGCCACAGAATCAGCAGATCGCGGCGAACGGAGGGTTGCAGTGACAGGTCAGGTTTCCTTTGATGTGGGGCACCGCTGGTCAGTCGGTGGGCGTTCTGATGGCAACCTTGCCAGATGGAAAATCGCCGTGCAAGGACAGGGTCGGTTGAATTAGCAGTGACTCTGTGGGCGCTTGGCGGTGAACCAGTACTTTGTGGCCATTGGCGATGCGCGGCAGGTGAGCTTGTCCAGTACCTTCGAGTTCGAGGCCAGCCTGCACCGGCCTCTTCGCGGCTAAAGCCGCTCCCACAGGTACTGCACTGCACTCGAAGGTGGCGCGGTCCTTGTGGGAGCGGCTTTAGCCGCGAACACCGGCGCAGCCGGTGCCAGGCAACGCGTTGGATTCTTCGCGGTTAAAGCCGCTCCCACGGGGTACGCGTACCGCTTCCATTTGCCTTTGTGTGGTCTTTTCGCCTCAGCAGGCGATACTTCTCTGTATCGCAGGCGTGTTCCTGGTGGCGCGCGCCGCTGGGAGGTGTCGTGTGAACAAACTGACAATCGTGGGTGCCGGCATGGTCGGCGAGGCGGCGGCGCAGATCATCGCTCGGGAAGAGTTGTGCCGTGAGCTGGTGTTGATGGATGTGCAGGGCGAGATGGCGCAAGGCAAGGCGCTGGATGTGTGGCAGGCGGCAGTCGAGTCGGGTTCCGATACCCGGGTTCACGGCGGGGCCAAGGCTGAAATGCTGGACGGCTCTGAGCTGGTGGTCATCACTGCAGGCGTGCCGCGCAAGCCGGGGCAGTCGCGTCAGGATGTACTGAGTATCAACCTGCCAATCCTCGACGGCATCATGGCCGACATCAAGCTGCATGCACCAACTGCGACGGTGCTGGTGGTGTCGAACCCGGTCGATGTGCTCACCTATCGCGCCTGGAGCTTGAGCGGGCTGGGGCGCACCAAGGTGTTCGGCCAGGCGGGGGTGCTGGATACCGCACGCATGAAGTGTTTCATCGCCGAGCAGACCGGGTTTTCTGCCCGGGATATCACGGCGCTGGTCCTGGGCGGGCATGGCGACAGCATGGTGCCGCTGATGCGCTACTGCCAGATCGGTTCGGTGCCGTTGTCGCACTTCCTGTCCAGTGAGCAGATCGAGCAGATCGTCGAGCGCACCCGCAAGGGTGGTGGCGAGATCCTGGGGCTGAAGAAGCTGGGCAGCGCCTGCGATGCGCCGGGCGTGGCGATTGCGCAGATGGTCGATGCGATCGCCAACGGGCGAAACGGCATCTTGCCGGCGGTGGCGATTCTGGAAGGCGAGTACGGGCGCACGGATATTGCCATGGGTGTGCCCTGCGTCCTGGCAGAGGAGGGGCTGGCGCGGGTGATCGAGTTGCCGCTGGATGCGCAGGAGCAGGCGATGTTCGACCAATCGGCTGATCAGGTGGCGCGGGACATTGCTGAAATGAAGGCGCTGTGACTCTGTGGGAGTGGCTTTAGCCGCGAAGAATCCAACGCGGTGCATGGCACCGGCTGCGCCGGTGTTCGCGGCTAAAGCCGCTCCCACAGTGTCCCTGCTAATTCAATGATTTTACGTGCAGTTCAATAAGGGGGGGCTGCCAACCCAGCCTGGCCCCTAGCGCTGGTAAGCCTTGCCAAAATGCCGCTCCAGCCGCGCCTGCACCAGCTCGAGCAGGATCGACAGCACCCAGTAGATCACCGCCGCCGTGGTCAGCATCTCCAGGTATCGATAGCTCGACCGCCCGTACGACTGCGCCAGGAACATCACCTCCCATACCCCCATCACCGATATCAGCGATGAATCCTTCAGCATCGAGATGAACTGGTTGGCCGTAGGCGGAATGATCACCCGCATGGCCTGGGGCAGGACGATATGCCAGAAGATCTGCGGCGTGCGCATGCCCAGCGCCAGTGCCGCTTCACGTTGCCCGCGCGCGACGCCGAGGATGCCAGCGCGGAAGATTTCGCTCAGGTAGGCCCCGTAGTTCAGCGACAAGGCGATGATGCCGGCGCTGATGGCGCCCGGTACAAGGCCCAGCTGTGGCAGCCCCAGGTAGATCAGCAGAATCTGGATCAGCAGGGGTGTGCCGCGGAAGAACGAGGTGTAGAAGCTGGCGACACCCACCAGCACCGCGCTGTTCGACAACCGCGCCAGCGCGGCGGCGAAGCCGAACAGTACCGACACCAGCATCGAGCACAGGCACAGGAACAGGGTCAGTGCCGCGCCTTGCAGAAAGCCGTTGGGCCCCAGCTTGAACCCTGCGAGGTTCGGAAACTTCTCCAGGATGATCGAGAACTTCAGATCGAAACTGAGGAAAAACGCAACGAACAGGCCAAACAGCGCCAGCCAGGTCAGCAGCAGCCGGGTGCGAAAGCCGAACAGGCCGGCACCCGTGGGCTTGGCCACGGGCTTGGGGGAGGAGGGGAAGGTGCTCATTTGCTGATATCGGCGCCAATCCATTTCTGCGACAGCTTGGCCAGGGTACCGTCAGCCTTCAACTCGGCAAACACCTGGCGCACCTTGGCATCCCACTCGGGGTCGCCTTTCTCGATGGCCACCGAGTTCGGCTCTTCATACAGCGGGGCACCTGCCAGCTTGAAGCGCTTGTCCTGGTCCAGGCGCGGCTGCGCGGTCACCAGGTTGGTGAGGATGGCGTCCAGGCGTACGCCGGCACCCAGGCCAAGGTCCTGGAAGGCGACGTTGTCGGTGTCGTAGGGCGCGATCTGCACGAAATCGAAGGGGTATTCGAGCTTCTTGTCTTCGTCGCCTTCGATCACCAGGTTCTTGTTCAGGTAGCTCTCGTAGCTCGATGCACTGGTCAGGCCTACCTTGCGGCCTTCCAGGTCCTTGGCGCCATGGATGCGCTCATCCTTGGCGTTGACCACGATCACCGCAGGCGATGCGTAGTACTCCACCGGGAAGTCGAACACTTCGGCGCGGGCCTTGCTCGGGGTCATCGAGCAGATGCAGATGTCGTAGCGGCCGCTCCAGCGGCCTGCGGCGATCACGTCCCACGAAGGGGTTTCCAGCCGCAGCTTGACGCCGAGCTTGTCCGCCACGGCCTTGGCCACATCCACGTCGAAACCGTCCAGCTGGTTCTGGTCATTGAGGAAGGAAAACGGTGGGTAGCTTTCCATCAAAACGTTGACCAGTTCCTTGCGCGATTCAACCCGCTCCAGCGTGGCACCGGCAAAGGCCTGGGAAGCAGTTGCGAGCAGCACAAGGCCCGCACCGAGCACAGTAGAAAATCGCATGGACATACCTGAAATGTTGGCCAATTATAGGAAGCGGTATTTAATAGTTATAAATGTCACCTACATAATGAATTTTATTCATAAGCACCTTTAGAGTAGTTATATGAAACAGCGAGCGATGGTAATTCTCGACGGTGGCATGGGCCGTGAGCTGCAGCGCAGTGGGGCGCCGTTTCGTCAGCCCGAGTGGTCGGCGCTGGCGCTGAGCGAGGCGCCGGAAGCGGTGGTTGGTGTGCACGCAGCGTTCATCGCTGCCGGTGCCCAGGTCATTACCAGCAACAGCTATGCGGTGGTGCCGTTCCACATCGGCGAAGAGCGTTTTGCAAAGGAAGGGCGACAACTGGCCAATATCGCAGGCCAGCTGGCGCGGCATGCCGCCGATACCGCAGCGCACCCGGTCAAGGTGGCGGGCTCGCTGCCGCCGCTGTTCGGCTCCTATCGCCCGGACCTGTTCCAGCCCGAGCGCGTCGAGGAGGTGCTGGCCCCGTTGCTGCAGGGCCTGGCCCCGCATGTTGACTTGTGGCTGGCCGAAACCCAGAGCTCGGTTGCCGAGGTGCGAGCCATTCACAGCCAATTGCCGGCAGACGGCAGGCCGTTCTGGGTGTCGTTCACCCTGCAGGACGAAGAGGTCGACGAGGTGCCACGCCTGCGCTCCGGCGAGCCAGTGGCCGATGCCATCGAAGCCGTGGTCGGCCTGGGCGCGGCGGCCGTGCTGTTCAACTGCAGCCAGCCCGAGGTCATTGGCGCTGCACTGGATGTAGCGCGCTCGGTAATCGAGCGACACAACGCCGACATCGCCATCGGCGCCTATGCCAACGCCTTCCCGCCACAGCCGAAGGAAGCCACCGCCAACGACGGCCTGGATGAGCTGCGCGAAGACCTTGACCCGCCGGGTTACCTGGCATGGGCCAACGATTGGCGTGAACGGGGTGCCAGAATGATCGGTGGCTGCTGTGGCATTGGCCCGGAGCATATCGCCGAGCTGAAACGCAACCTGGCGTAAAGCCTTGAAGGGGCAGGGCGGCTTCCGCACCCGCTCGGCCCCAGCCATTAAAAAAAACGTTACTCAGACCCGGATTCCATCGTTTTTCAGTCCCCCCGCCATGCCCCTATAGTCCGCTGAAAGCCGATGCCGAATCGGTGTACACAACTCAGCGGTGCGGGAACCGGATATGAACAAGAACGAGAAATTCGAGGGCAATGCAGCGGCCGGTATCGGTACGCGTGTGGTGTGGAGCGGGGAGCAGGTTCAGCATCCGTACAACGCTACCCAGACCCCGATCGTGGTCAGTGCCGCCTACGGCTACAACGACATCGATGCCTGGTACGACGTGGCGCAGGGCAAGCTGCCCGGCTACATCTACAGCCGCATGAGCAACCCGACAGTCGCTACCCTGGAAGCCAAGCTCTGCGAGCTGGAGCAGTCCGAGTCGGCGGTGGCATTCAGCAGCGGCATGGCTGCCATCAGTGCCGTGCTGCATACCTTCCTCTCAAGCGGCAAGCGTGTGGTATCGACCCGCGACAGTTACGGCGGTACCAACAAGATCTTCGAAGAGTTCCTGCCGCGCATGGGTGTGCAGGTCTGCCTGTGCGACACCCTCGACACCGAAGCGCTGGAGCGCGAGATCGCCGCGGGTTGCGACCTGCTGTATCTGGAAACCCCTACCAACCCCACCCTCAAGGTACTGGACATCCAGCGCCTGAGCGCTGCCGCCCGGAAGGCTGGCGCCGTGGTGGTGGCCGACAACACCTTCGCCACCCCGCTGAACCAGAACCCGCTGGCCCTGGGCGTGGATGTGGTGGTGCACAGTGCCACCAAATTCCTGTCCGGGCACGGTGATGTACTGGGCGGGGTGGTGTGCGGTGCCGAGTCGTTGATGGCCCAGGTGCGCCACTACCGCGAGATCAACGGTGCGGCGCTGGACCCGTTTTCCGCCTACCTGATCATCCGCGGTATCAAGACCCTGGCCCTGCGCCTGCGTCAGCAACAGGCCAGTGCCCAGGCCCTGGCGCATTACCTGACTACCGAACCGCTGGTCGAAGCGGTCAACTACCCGGGGTTGCCCCAGCATCCGGGCCATGCGATTGCCAAGGCGCAGATGCGTGGCTTCGGCGCCATTGTCAGCTTCGTGCTCAAAGGCGGCATGCCCACCGTAGCGCGGCTGCTGCCGCGCCTGAAGTACGCCCATCGGGCGGGCAACCTGGGCGCGGTAGAAACCATCTACGGCCCGGCGCGTACCACCAGCCATGTGGAAAACACCCTCGAAGAACGGCTGGCCCTGGGCATTTCCGAAGGGCTGGTGCGCATTTCGGTGGGCATCGAAGACACCGAGGACCTGCTGGCAGACCTGGCACAGGCCTGTGCATCGGTGCGCCAGGAGTTGGCCGCAGCAAAGGAATTGCACGGTGACGAAGACGCCTGCCTGGCCGAAGCACAGGCCTGAGACAGGCGTGTAGCACCCGCTCCTTGCGGTGGGTGCCACTTCATGAAGTCGAACAAAAACAATATGCAAGGCAATTCGCTTCGCTCTGCCAAGACGAGGTCGTTGCAACGTCCTTGCCCGCCAACTTTCATGAGTAAACCACAATGTCCCTGCAGACAACGACAACGAGAAATGCTTCGGCGCATAGCTTCAAGCAGGATATGCAAACCCGCCATATCGTCATGCTGGCGCTGGGCGGTGTCATCGGTACCGGCCTGTTCCTGACGTCGGGCTACACCGTCAACCAGGCGGGCCCGCTGGGGGCGGTCATCGCCTATATCCTCGGCGCGATCATGGTCTACCTGGTGATGATGTGCCTGGGCGAACTGGCGGTACACATGCCGGAAGTCGGCTCGTTCAGCAGTTACGCCACGCGCTACCTCGGGCCGGGAACAGGCTACATGGTGGCCTGGATGTACTG
Source organism: Pseudomonas sp. S1(2024) (assembly GCF_046557535.1). Taxonomy (NCBI): domain Bacteria; kingdom Pseudomonadati; phylum Pseudomonadota; class Gammaproteobacteria; order Pseudomonadales; family Pseudomonadaceae; genus Pseudomonas; species Pseudomonas sp. S1(2024). The sequence continues at coordinate 37,591 of NZ_JBKGFP010000042.1, read as the reverse complement.
GCTGACCTGGACCGTGGCCATCGGCTCGGAATTCACCGCCGCCGGTATCCTGATGGTGCGCTGGTTCCCCGATACGCCGGTGTGGATATGGAGTGCGCTGTTCGGGTTTGCGGTGTTCATCAGCAATATCATTTCGGTGCGGTCGTTTGCCGAAACCGAATTCTGGTTGTCACTGATCAAGGTGCTTGCGGTGATTGCCTTCCTGGTGGTGGGCGGCGGCGCGATCCTGGGCGTTTTCGAAATCACCCAGGCGCACAGTGTCGGGCTGGGCAACTTCACCCGCGAGGGGCTGTTCCCTACGGGCTTCTGGTCGATCGCCATGACCCTGCTGGCGGTGGCCTTCGCGTTCTCGGGTACCGAGTTGATCGGCATCGCCGCCGGCGAAACCCGCGACCCGGAAAAGAACGTACCCAAGGCCATCCGAACCACGGTCCTGCGCCTGGCACTGTTCTTCGTCGGTACCATCTTCGTGCTGGCAACCTTGTTGCCACGTGAACAGGCAGGGTTGGTTGAAAGCCCGTTCGTGATGGTGTTTGCCATGATCGGTATCCCCTATGCCGCAGACATCATGAACTTCGTCATCATCACTGCGTTGCTGTCGGCAGCCAATTCCGGGCTCTATGCTGCGGCGCGCATGCTGTGGACCCTCAGCGACCAAGGCAACATGCCCCGCCGGTACGCGGCGCTGTCGCGTCGTGGCACGCCGTTCAATGCCATCGTCCTGAGCATGGCCGGTGGCATGGCATCGCTGCTGAGCAGTGTGTTTGCCCCCGACACCATTTACCTGGCGCTGGTGTCCATTTCCGGGTTGGCGGTGGTGGTGGTGTGGATCAGCATCGCGGCCAGCCAGATGGCATTCCGTCGCCATTACATCGCCAATGGCGGCAAGCTCGAAGACCTCAAGTTCCGCGTGCGCGGCTACCCGTTCGTGCCGCTGGCGGCCATCTTCTGCTGCGTGCTGGCCTGCGTCGGCATTGCCTTCGACCCGGCCCAGCGCGTGGCCCTGTACTTTGGTCTTCCATTTATCGCCTGGTGTTACCTGGCCTACTGGCTGACCCGCAAGTACCGCGACCGTCGCCCGCTGCAACCGGAAGCCTTGGCAACAGGTTCCGAGGCCGCCAGAGCAGGGTGATACTAGGGCACCGGAACGTTGCCACGAGAAACCGCCGATGACCCAGAAAACCCTGCCCCCCTTGAACTGGCTCAGAGCCTTCGAAGTGTCGGCGCGTTACCTGAACTTCACCCATGCAGCCGAGGAACTGCACCTCACCCAAGGGGCCGTGAGCCAGCAGATCCGCCACCTGGAGAGCCAGTTGGGAGTGGCGCTGTTCAAGCGCCTGCCCCGGGGGCTGGGGTTGACCGAAGAAGGCCAGTCCTACCTGCCGGTGGTGCAGGATGCGATAAGCCGCCTGGCGGTAGGCACCAATGAAATTTTCGGGCAACGCCAGCGTCGGCCTCTGAAAGTGCGCGGCAGCCTGTCGTTCCTGCATTTCTGGCTGGCGCCCCGCCTGGCCGATTTTCGCCGTTCGCACCCACAGGTGGACATCCGCTACATCAGCAACCTGTGGGTCAAGGAACTGGATGCAGAGGATGACCTGGAAATCCGCTGGGGCAGCGGCCAGTGGGCTGGCGTGGAGGCGCAGCGCCTGACCCGCGACCTGCTGGTGCCAGTCTGCTCCCCTGCGCTGATTGCCGGCTCCCCGCTACGCGAGCCGCGCGACCTGGCCCGCGTCCCGTTGTTGCATGTGCTGGGTTACGAGGAGGGGTGGGGTTATTGGCTGGAGCGGGTGGGCGCCGATCAGGTCGACTCTTCCAGCGGCCTGCAGTTCGACACCCTGGTGGCGACCTTGCGCATGGCGGAACTGGGGCTTGGGGTGGCACTGGCGCGCTCGTCGCTGGTCGAGGACTTGCTGCGGGAGGGGCGGCTGGTGGCGCCTTTTGCGCAGCGCATCGAGGCGAGCGAGTCGTTTTACCTGGTACGTGGCCTGGGTGAGGCGTTGTCCACGGATGCCCAAGCCTTCAGCCACTGGTTGGTGGCGATGGCCCACCGTTAATCAAATATTTACCTGGAGCACCGATGCAGTACACATCCACGCGCGGCAACGAGACACGGGTTGATTTCCGCACGGCGCTGCTTTCCGGGCTGGCCGACGATGGCGGGCTGTACGTGCCGACTGCGGTGCCGACGTTCAGCCAGCAGGATATTGCCAGCTGGTCGTGGTTGCCGTTCGACGAACTGGCCTGGCGGGTAATGGCGCCGTTTGTCGGCGACACGCTCGATGAGCCGACCCTGAGAGCGCTGGTAAGCGACAGCTACCGCGGCTTCAAGCACCGTGGCATCGCACCGCTGCAGCAGATTGGCCATAACGAATGGATCCTGCAGCTGTTTCACGGGCCTACCCGTTCCTCCAAGGATTTCGCCGCGCAGTTGCAGGCGCGGCTCATCCGCCATTTCCTGGGCCCCGATTGCGAACGGGTCATGCTGGTCGGTGCCAGCAACGGCGATACGGCGGTGGCCGCTATCGAAGCCTTGCGGCATTGCCCTACGGCACGCTTGCTGGCGCTTTACCCCAGTGCCGGGACACCGGCCGACCGGGCGGCGGTGATGCGCAGTGCCGCTTCCGAAAGCGTGAGCTGCGTGGCCGTGGACGGCAGCTTCGATGACTGCCAGTCGCTGGTGTCGGCGCTGCTGCGTGCATGGCCGTGCCCCGGGCTGATACCCGTGAGCTTCAATTCGACCAACTGGGTCGGCGTGCTGGCGCAGATCGTGTTCTATTTCCACGCGGCGCTTCAGCTGGGTGGTGGGATTCGGCCGGTGGGTTTCAGCATCCCCACGGCCAGTTTTGCCGAGATCTACGCGGGGTTCATTGCCCAGAAAATGGGCCTGCCAATCAACCAGATCATTGTTTCCACCAACCGCAACGATGCCTTGCACCGGTTCATCCACTGCAATCGCTACAGCCGTGGTTCCACCAGCCAGACCTTGTCGCCGGTCATGGACTTTTCGCTGTTCTCCAACCTGGAACGTTTCGTCTGGGAGCTGTATGACCGCGATGGTGGGGCGACCCGGGCACTGATGGAGCATTTCGAGGATTGTGGCGAGTTGAGCATCGGCAACCGCCAGTGGCTGCACGCGCGCATGCTGTTCGACTCCTATGCCGTGGATGACGCGCTGATTCGCGAAGAAATCGTCACGCTGTTCCAGGAAACCGGCTGCGCAGTAGACCCACACGCTGCTACCGGGGCATTCGCCGGGCGCCTGCACCGGCGCAACATTGGTGCGCCGATCGTCACGCTGGGCCAGTTTGCCCCGGAAAAGTCTGCCGGGTTGCTGGCGGAGCTTGGGGCCTGGCATGGCGAGGTGCCGGCCTGTGGTGTTGGCAGCGCAGGCGTTGGGCCGCTGCTGGCGCCAGAGGACCTGGCGGGGGTTCATGAGATATTGGCCCGGTTGCAGGCAGGACGATGAAGCGCATCCTCGACCCCCTGGACGAGCGAATTCTCGCCGAACTCACCGCCAATGCACGCATTGCCCATGCCGAACTGGGGCTCAAGGTGAACCTGTCGCGTAATGCGGTACGCCAGCGCATCGAGCGCCTGGAGCGTGACGGGGCCATCCAGGGCTATACCCTGCGTATCGGTGAAGGGCGACGACCGACCTCGCTGATCAACGCGGTCATCTTCGTCTACCGCTACGACCGCATGCGCGGAGAGGCTGTGCTCGATGCGTTGCGCCAGATCCCCGAGGTGATCCAGTGTGAAGTGCTCAGCGGCGAATTCGACCTGCTGCTGCGCGTCGAGGCTTCCAGCCCGGAACGGGTGCACCATGTATGGAAGGAGATTGCCGCCATGCCAGGGGTCGAGAACACCGTGACATCGTTCGTCCTGGCCACGGTGATCTGAGACGCGCGTTTGCCTTTTGGCCCATTGCTACAACAACGCCGCCCGGGTTTGCGCCCTGGCGGCGTTTTGCATTCCGGCGGCGCGCAGGCGTGCATCGGCTACTGGTCAGATTGGCCAGTAAATACAGCGGATTGCCATATTCAACTGGCATTGCACGGCTCTTACGCTTGTCCCCATCGACCAACCGCCTGGAAAGGACAGCGAACCATGACCGAATACAAAATTGCACTTGTTGGCTTTGGCGGTGTGAACCGTGCCCTGGCCCAACTGATCGCCGAACGCAATGCGCGCTGGCAGCAAGAGCTGGGCTTTGGCCTGAAGATCGTTGGCGTCACCGACCTGTTCCTGGGGTCGGCAATCGACCGCAACGGCCTGGATGCGGCCACGCTGGCTGCTCTGCCTGCTCAGAAGGGGGCGCTGGCGCAGATCCCGCAAGGTTCGGCTGAAGCGTTCAACGAATCGGTGATCAAGCAGTCCGGTGCCGACATCATCGCCGAGGCCACATTCACCAACCCCAAGGACGGTGAACCGGCGGCAACCTTCTGCCGTTGGGCGCTGGAAGCTGGCAAGCACGTGGTCACTACCAACAAGGGGCCGATCGCCTTGCATGCTGCGGCGCTGAAGGCCCTGGCCAAGGCCAATGGTGTGTCGTTCGAGTACGAAGGCGCGGTCATGAGCGGTACGCCGGTGCTGCGCATGGCGCGCCAGACGTTGGCCGGCGCAGGCCTGGTGGGGTTCGAGGGCATCCTCAACGGCACCTCCAACTATGTGCTGACGCGTATGGAAGAGGGACTCGGTTTTGCCGATGCAGTGGCCCAGGCGCAAGCACTTGGCTATGCCGAGGCGGACCCGAGCGCCGATGTGGAGGGGTATGACGTACGCCTGAAAGTGGTGATCCTCGCCAACGAGCTGCTCGGCGCTTGCTTGCAGGTGAGTGATGTCACCTGCAGCGGGATCAGCAGCCTCGATAGCGCTGCTATCCAGCAAGCGCAGGCGGCGGGCCAGCGCTGGAAACTGATCGGCAGTGCCAGCCGTGAAACCGATGGTTCGGTGCGTGCCAGCGTCGAAGCGCGCCTGTTGCCCGGCAACCACCCTCTGGCGGGTATTTCCGGTGCCACCAATGCGGTTGCGTTCAACACCGAATTGCTGGGCGCTGTAACCGTGTCCGGCCCGGGTGCGGGGCGTGTCGAAACGGCATTCGCCCTGTTGTCGGATATCGTCGCCATCCACACTGCTGGCCGCTCGGCCTGAGGAGCAACCTTCATGAGCCTGACTTCCGTGTCCCGGGTAGCCGTTCAGCAACCCGCCTTGATCGATGTCTACAGCCCGTTCGACGGTAGCCTGGTCGGCAGCGTCGCCAACCTTGCTGCCGATGCCGTGCCAGGTCTGCTCGTGCGTGCTCGGCAGGGCGTGCACGAAAGTGCTGCGCTGCCTCGGCACCGTCGCGCCAGCATTCTGGAGCAGGCCGCCCGGCTGATCGAACGTGACGCCGCGGATTTTGCCGGCCTGATTGTCGACGAAGCGGGCAAGACCCTGCGTCAGGCCGAGAAGGAGGTGAAACGCTGCATCAACACGCTCAAGCTGTCTGCCGAGGAAGCGCGGCGCAACGCCGGCGAGGTGGTGCCTTTCGATGCCTATGAAGGCTCCGAGTCGCGCCAGGGCTGGTTCACCCGCGAGCCGTTGGGGCTGATCCTGGCCATTACCCCGTACAACGACCCGCTCAACCTGGTGGCGCACAAGCTGGGGCCAGCGATTGCTGGAGGCAATGCGGTCATTCTGAAGCCTTCGGAGCTGGCCCCGCTTTCTGCGTTGAAGCTGGTGCAGTACCTGGTTGATGCAGGGCTGCCGGAGGCTGTCGTCACCGTGGCCACTGGCGGTGCCGAACTGGGCAAGGCGCTGGTGGCCGTGCGTGAAGTGCGGATGATTTCCTTCACGGGCGGCTTCGCCACGGGTGAACAGATTGCCCGCGGGGCGGGCCTGAAAAAACTTGCCATGGACCTGGGCGGTAACGCCCCGGTGCTGGTACTGAAGGACTGCGACCTCGAGGCCACTGTCGAGTCATGTGTGTCAGGCGCATTCTGGGCGGCCGGGCAGAACTGCATCGGCACCCAGCGCATCCTGGTGGACGCTTCGATCTATGAGGCGTTCCGCCAGCGCTTCGTTGCCTTGACCCAGGCGATGGTGGTGGGTGATCCTGGCCTGCGCGAAACCGACATGGGGCCGATGATCACCGAAGGCTCGGCACGGCAGATTGAAGAGCGCGTGAGCCAGGCCCTTCAGGGCGGCGCTCGCCTGCTCTGCGGCCACAAGCGGCAAGGGGCTACCTATGTGCCGACGGTGCTGGAAGGCGTTGACCATGGCAGCCGGCTGTGGCGTGAAGAGGTATTCGCACCGGTGGTGATGCTGGCGCCTTTCGAGGATATCGAGCAGGCGATTGCATTGGCCAACGCCCCGGAGTACAGCTTGCACGCCGGTGTGTTTACCCGCGATCTGTCCTTGGCATTGAGCCTGGCGCGGCGTATCGAGGCGGGTGGCGTGATGATCAACGACTCGTCCGACTACCGCTTCGATGCCATGCCATTCGGTGGCTCCAAATATGGGAGCCTTGGGCGCGAGGGGGTGCGGTTCGCCTACGAGGACATGACCCAGCCCAAAGTCGTCTGCCTCAACCAGATGGGCTAAGAGGAGGAATCTTGATGATCGAACGGTATGGACAAGGCGAACGGATGTCGCTGGCGGTGAGCTACAGGGGCCTGTTCGAAACGGCTGGCGTGGTCGCGGACGACCTGCAGCAGGATGTGCAGGGGCAGTTGCGCCAGGCGTTGAGTACGATCGATGGGCTGATGGCTGAGGCCAACGTCGGCAAGGAACATTTGACCCGGGTTCAGTTATGGATTGCCGACTACAGCCACTTCGACCTGGTCAATGAGGTGTACGACGCCTGGTTGAAGGGGTATCCGAAACCTCCACGGGCTTGCGTAGGCGCAGACCTGGGAGAGGGGTACCTGGTCGAGGTGCAGGTGTTTGCCGTGTGCCCTGAGCGCTCCTGACCCAAAGCGGCTGACGCCCCGGGTCAGCGCACAAACCGGGGTATCGCCTTTACGTAGACCAGTTCGCCTAGCAGTTCCACCAATGTCTGCGTAATCACAGCTGCCGCCGCCAAACCGCGCATGTCTTCCGGCAACGCCAGCGCCAGCGGCAGCACTACCAGCGAATTGCGCGTGGCGGCGCTGAAGGTTACCGAGCGTGCCTCGGTCACCGGCAAGCGCAGCAAGCGCGCCGCAACGAACCCGAGCACTGGCGCCAGCAGCATGAAGCCGATGTACACCGGAATCACCGGCAGCAAACGGTCGAAATCACGCAGTACCACGGCAATCTGCGAGGCGATGACCACCACCAGCACCAGAGCCATGGCCGGTACCGGCATCCACGCCCAGGCGTCGTTCCAGGTCGAGACCGTGCGTGAGCGACGGGCGCCGGCGCTGGTGAGTACAGCGAGGACCATCGGCAGCACGATCAGCAGCACGAAGGCTTCCACGAACGGGGTGGTGGAAATGGCCACGCTGCTGTTGTCACCCAGCATCAGGGCCAGGTAGAGCGGCAGCATTGCCAGTTGTACCAACAGCAGCACAGGGGTGGCGGCCAGGGTCAGGCGGGAGTCGCCTTTGCCGATGTGGGTGAAAACCACCACGTAATCGATGCACGGTGTCAGCAACACCAGCAGCGCGCCGATGAGGATCGCCGGGTGCTCGACCAGCCCGCGGGTGATGGCCCATACCAGTAGCGGCACGAGGACGAAGTTGGCCAGCAGCAGGGCGGAAGTGAAGCGGCGGTTGCCCAGGCCTTGGCGCAGGTCGAGGAAGGGGATTTGCAGAAACATCGCGTACATCAGCACGGCGATGGCGGGGGTGACCAGGACTTCCATGTGGCGCGCAGTGTCGCTGGTCAGCACTCCGAAAGCGACGGCGGCCAGCACGGCGGCGAAGTAGATCGGGATCTGGTGGGTTTCGAGTTGCTCTCTGGTCAAGGTCCGGCCTGTGCTCGGTGCTGTGGAGGGGGCACAGGGTAATACGAGATAGCAGCACGGTGTCGCGGTTTTTGTGGGATCGGCCTTGTGTCGCGAAAGGACCGCAAAGCGGTCCCGGCAATCTCGATGGCGAAGTTGCAATCGTGGGGCCGCTGCGCGCCCCTTTCGCGACACAAGGCCGCTCCCACATTGACCGTATCGACTTCAAGTCTTGCAGCCTGCGTCAAACGAAAAAGCCCGGCACTAGGCCGGGCTTTTTCCTGTCAGGCAATCGCCAATCAGTTGCCGTAAACCGGCAGCTTCTTGCAGATGGCCTTGACCTTCTCACGCACGGCGTCGATCACCGCTTCGTTGTTCAGGTCAGCCAGGATGTCGCAGATCCAGCCAGCCAGCTCGCGGCACTCGGCTTCCTTGAAACCACGGGTGGTAACGGCTGGGGTGCCGAAACGCAGGCCCGAGGTGACGAACGGGGAACGTGGGTCGTTCGGTACCGAGTTCTTGTTGACGGTGATGAAGGCTTTGCCCAGGGCGGCGTCAGCGTCCTTGCCGGAGATTTCCTGCTTGATCAGCGACAGCAGGAACAGGTGGTTCTGGGTGCCACCGGAAACCACGTCGAAACCACGCTCGATGAACACGCTGGCCATGGCCTGGGCGTTCTTCACGACCTGCTGCTGGTAAGCCTTGAACTCAGGCTGCAGGGCTTCCTTGAAGCAGATGGCCTTGGCAGCGATGACGTGCTCCAGCGGGCCACCCTGGGCGCCAGGGAAGACGGCGGAGTTCAGCTTCTTCTCGATCTCTTCGTTCTTGCGAGCGAGGATCAGGCCGCCGCGCGGGCCGCGCAGGGTCTTGTGGGTGGTGGTGGTGACCACGTCGGCGAACGGAACAGGGTTCGGGTACACGCCAGCGGCAACCAGGCCGGCAACGTGGGCCATGTCGACGAACAGGTAGGCACCGACCTTGTCGGCGATGGCGCGGAAGCGGGCGAAGTCCAGAACCTGCGAGTAGGCCGAGAAGCCGGCAACGATCATCTTCGGCTTGTGCTCGACAGCCAGGCGCTCGACTTCGTCGTAGTCGATCAGGCCGTTGCTGTCGATGCCGTACTGGATGGCGTTGTACAGCTTGCCCGAGGAGCTTACCGAAGCACCGTGGGTCAGGTGGCCACCGTGGGCCAGGCTCATGCCCAGGATGGTGTCACCGGCCGACAGCAGGGCCAGGTAGACGGCGGCGTTGGCCTGGGAGCCGGCGTGCGGCTGGACGTTGGCGTAGTCGGCGCCGAACAGTTCCTTGGCACGGTCGATGGCCAGCTGCTCGACGACGTCGACGTACTCGCAACCACCGTAGTAGCGCTTGCCTGGGTAGCCTTCGGCGTACTTGTTGGTCAGGACCGAGCCCTGGGCCTCCATGACTGCCGGGCTGGTGTAGTTTTCCGAAGCGATCAGCTCGATATGCTCTTCCTGGCGCAGAGCTTCTTGCTGCATGGCTTCGAAGAGCTCGGCGTCGTACTTGGCAATGGTCAAATCACGGCTGAACATGGCGGTCCTCAAGGATCGGGGTGAATTGGGGGGGCATTCTAACCGATTGATCCGCGGCTGGCATATGAAGTGGCATCAAGTCGCGGACCAATGGGCTTCACGTTGCATCCCGCGCCGTGTCTGGGCTGGGCGGGAACTGGAGTTGACTCGCAGGTCCGTTTTTTTGGGGGCGCTGTGCGCCCCATCGCCGGCAAGCCAGCTCCCACAGGTACTGCACAGGGCTCGAGGTCTGTGCGGTCGAGGTGGGAGCTGGCTTGCCGGCGATAGGGCCAGTGCAGGCAACTGCTCAATGGAACATGAAGAGCTTCTCGTTGGCGAACTGCGCCTCGAACTGATGCGCCGGCATCGGCCGCCCGAACAGGTAGCCCTGCACCTCGTCGCAACCATGCTCGCGCAGGAACTCCAGCTGCTCGTGGGTCTCCACCCCTTCGGCGATCACCGCCAGGTTGAGGCTGTGGGCCATGGCGATGATCGCCCGGGCAATCTGCGCATCCTGTTCGCCTTCGGGCAGGCCGTCGACGAAGGTGCGGTCGATCTTCAGCACGTCGATCGGGAACTGCTTGAGGTAGTTCAGCGACGAATAACCGGTGCCGAAGTCGTCCACCGCGATGCTCAGGCCGAGGTTTTTCAGGCTGGCGAGAATCTGCATGGCTTCGTTCACTTCGCGCATCAGGATGCTTTCGGTCAGCTCCAGCTCCAGGCACGCCGGTGGCAGGCCGGTTTCTTCCAGAATGGTGGCGATGCGCGTGCCCAGTTGGCCGTCGGAGAACTGCCGCGCCGAGATGTTCACCGACACCTTGGGCACGCGCACCTTGGCCTTGTGCCAGGCCTTGAGCTGGCGGCTGGCCTCGCGCAGCACCCAGTCGCCCACGTCCACCACCAGGCCCAGTTCTTCGATCACCGGGATGAATTCGCCCGGCGGGACCAGGCCGCGGGTCGGGTGGCGCCAGCGCAGCAGGGCTTCTGCGCCGGTCAGGCGCTTGCCGTCGCCACTGAACTGCGGCTGGTAGTAGAGGATGAACTCGTTCTGCTCCATGGCATGGCGCAGGTCGCTCTCCAGCTCCAGGCGTTCCAGGGCGCTGGCGTTCATCTCCGCCTGGTAGAACTGGAAGTTGTTCTTGCCGCGCTCCTTGGCGTGGTACATGGCGGTGTCGGCGTTTTTCATCAGTTGGCTCAGCTCGCTGCCGTCCTGCGGGCTGAGGGCGATGCCGATACTTGCGGTAACGAAGAACTCGCGGTTTTCCAGCACGAACGGCCGCACCAGGCTGCCGAGGATGTTCTCGGCCACGTGGATGGCGCGGTTGAGTGCCATCTCACGGGTAGCGCGCGGTTGCAGCAGCAGGGTGAACTCGTCGCCGCCCATGCGCGCCACTGTGTCGTCGTTGTCCACGCAGGCCAGCAGGCGCTGGGCCATGTCCTTGAGCATGCGGTCGCCGGCAGCGTGGCCGAGGGAGTCGTTGATCGGCTTGAAGCGGTCCAGGTCGAGGAACATCAGCACCACCCAGGCCTTTTGCCGCTCGGCCTGCTGCAGGGCGTTGTACAGACGGTCCTGGAACAACGTGCGGTTGGGCAGGTGGGTGAGGGCGTCGTAGTAGGCCAGGCGGTGGATGCGCTGTTCGCTGGCCTTGCGCTCGCTGATGTCGGTGAAGAAACACACGTAGCTGGCCAGGTCGCCTTCGTCGTCCAGCACTGCGGTAATGCCGACCCAGGCCGGGTAGTGGTCGCCGTCGCGGCGCTTGAGCCACATTTCGCCCTCCCAGCTGCCGCGCTGGTAAAGCTGCTTCACCACGTAGCGCAGGTGGCCTTCCTGCTGCTCGTCGACGGTAAGCATGCCCGGCAACTGGTCGAGCACCTCGCTGACGGCGTAGCCACTGACGCGGCTGAACGCTTCGTTGGCCTGGACGATATAGCCCGCCGGGTCGGTGATAAGGATGGCCGAGGTGGAGTGCTCGAATACCGTCGCGGCCATGCGCAGGTCTTTCTCGGCACGGCGTTGCTGGCTGATGTCGCGGCCAACCCCGAGCACGCCTTCGAAGCGCTCTTCATCGTCCCACACCAGCACCAGGCGCAGTTCGATGGGGATCTTGCGGCCATCGGCGCGCAGGCAGTCGAAAAGGAACAGCTGGGTGGGCAGTTGGTTGCGTAGCTGGGCCAGCTGGGCCGGGTCGCCCATGGCCTTGCTGACGCGCTCCATCAGGCTGTAGATGCCGGTGAGCTGGGACGGGTTGGCGATGATCGACTGCCAGCCGTTGGCGAAGATCCAGTCGGCCTGGTAGCCCAGCACGCTTTGCACCGAGGGGCTTACGTAGTTGAGCTGGAGCAGCCTGTCGGTAGAGAAGATCACGTCGCTGATGCTTTCGGCGAGCATGCGGTAGCGCTGCTCGCTGTCGCGCAGCGACTGGCTGGCCTCGATCTGCACCGTCACGTCCTTACCCACGCCGATGATGCGAGTCACCAGGCCGTCGGCGTCACGGGTCAGCACTTGTTCGCGGATGTCGTAGCAGCGCCAGCCGCCATCACGGTGGCGGAAACGCAGCTGGCAGTGCAGCGGCTGGTCATGGCCGCTGTCGCGCTGTTGCTGGCGCAGCGCCTGGTAGTGCGTGGCATCCTCGGGGTGCAGCAGCAGCTCCCAGAAGCGCTCGCCCATCTGCGCCAGCTCGGTACGGTCGTAGCCCAGGGTCTGGCCGAGGTGGCGGTTGCTGAAGATCATGCGCTGGCTGAGCACGTCCTGCACATACAACTGGTCGGGCACGGTGCGCACCACGTCCGACCAGAAGCTTTCGCGCTCCAGCAGCGACAGCTCCACCTGCTTGCGGCTGGTGATGTCGCTGATGCTGAGGATGACCGCCTGGTAGTCGCGGCGCTGCTGCGGCAGGCGGGCCATCAGCCACAGGTGCAGCTCGCCACCCAGCGGCGCCGGCAGGCGCACCTCCAGCTCCAGCAGCGGGCGTTGCTCGATCAGCGCGTCGATCAGCTGCATGCCGATGCTGTCGCGGCCATCGCCAGTGCCATCGATCAGGCGCTGCCAGGCACCTTCGTGGCTGTCGATGTTCAACAGTTGGCGGGCGACCTGGTTGATCTCGGTGATCTTCAGCTCCAGCAGCAGCGAGCGGCGCAGGTTGGGGTCCAGGGCCAGGCTGTGTTTGAGCGCGGCACGGTTGCGCAGGTGGTAACGGTCGAGTTGGCCGGGCAGGCTGGACAGGTCGAGCACACACAAGGCCACGCCGGTGCCTTCGAAAATTTCCTGATAGCGCCGGCGGTCGTCCTGCAGCGCCCGTTGGCGGCGGCGCATGTTGACCAGGGCCAGCATCGGCAGCAGGGCGCAGAACAGCACCAGCAGGCATTTGCCGAGCAGCGCCGGCAGCAGCTTCTGTTGGGCCAGCTTGGCGTCGAACAGGCCGCGCAACTGCCAGGTACTGTTGTCGATGAAAGCCAGCATCACGCTTTGCAGCGGTTCGTTGCTGGTAACGGCCGGCGCATGGCTTTGCAGTACCTCGCCGTTGCGGCTGTTTTCCAGCAGCCACAGCGGGTGGCCGGCACCATCCAGGTGGAGGGTGAGGGTGCGGTAGTAGTCCGGCGACAGGCGCAGCAGCCAGTAGCCGCGGCCCTGTTCGGTGGCCTGGCGTAGCAATAGGTAGACGGTTCGGTTGTCGCCCGAATTGGTGAAGAAGTACGGGCTGCCCTGGTTCAGCCTAAGCAGCTCGTCAAGCAAATGGCGGTCGGGGCTGCCGGCCAGGCTGTCGGCCTGCACCTGCCCGGTAGCGTCCAGCCAGGCCATGCTCTGCAGGGCCGGCAGGCGCTCGCGAAGGGTGCCCAGCAGGCTGGGCAGGGCCGAGGGCGTCGGCGCCTTGAGGTAGGGCTGCACCACATTCACGGCCTGTTGCGCCTTGAGGGCCATGTTCAGGCTCAGGTGGTCGGCCAGTTCGGCGGTGGCGTCCAGGCTCTGTTTGCGCAGGTCGGCCTGGGTATGGTTGAACTGGGCGAACAGCTGCCACAGCAGCAGGCCCAGCAGGATCAGGGCCAGCAGCGCCAGCGCACCCTTGATCGACCCGCGCAGCGAGGCCACGGGCGCCTGTGGCGCGGAACGCAATGTCGACGGATGAGTAAGATTGGTCAAGCGTTGATCCTGCGATTGGGCTGGCGATGGCAGGGATGGATCATGCACGGTGTGTGCCGGTGTCTGGTTGCCAGACCGCGGTGGCGCACTATAAGGCCGGACACCCGAAACGGGCTAGCATGCCTAGGATTATGGCAAAGTGCCAGCCGATGTGACCGGTGGTGCCTGCCCGGTGGTTCGGCAAGCCCCTGCAACCTGTGCGAGAATAGCGCCCGCTTCAAATGACAACGCATCGGAGATGTTCGGTTTTGGTTACTCACTTTTCCTCCAATGGCCTCGATTCCGCCTGCGGGCGCAGCAGTCAGACCCTTGTCAGCACTGCCGTGACCGAGGATGTATCCTGCAAGTCTTGCCAGCGTTCGCTGAGCAAACCCGAGGCGGCAGCTGTCGCCAAGAGCAAGAGCCCATCGCTGGCTGAACTGCGCAAGACCGCCAAGGCGGCAGTTGAGCCGGCTGTTACCGTGGCCGAGGTCAAGCCGACGGCCAAGGTTGTCAGCGTGCCTGCGGCCGCCAAACCGGCAAAAGCTGCCGAGCAGCAGCCGGCTCGTAGCGGTGGCTTCAGCGTGAAGTCCGCCTGGGCCGCGCGCCTGGCCGAGCAGGGCGACCGTTGCCGCTTGCCGCGGGGCAAGGCCAAGCAGCGTCACGTCTGAGTCATCTCTGGCTGCCGTGCCGGCCTTTTCGCGGGCTCGCCCGCTCCCACAGGGATCCCTGATTGCTCAGGGCCTGTGGGTCAACCTGTGGGAGCGGGCGTGCCCGCGAAGAGACCGGTACAGGCAATAGATTCTCCCCGGTCCTACCCCCCACCATCCGCCCCTCCTATGCAACGCCGCGCGTTGGCGTAGAATGGTCGACTTTGTTCAATGACACCCCGTAAATACATCCCCCTGGCCAGCGCGCCGGGGCGATCGTCGATGTCTTTACCTATCTGATTAGAGGGCTTGGTTTTGGCTCAATACGTCTACACCATGCATCGGCTGAGCAAGGTCGTGCCGCCGAAGCGGGAAATTCTCAAGAACATTTCCCTGTCGTTCTTCCCGGGCGCCAAGATCGGCGTGCTCGGCCTGAACGGCGCGGGTAAATCGACCCTGCTGCGGATCATGGCGGGCGTCGACAAGGAATTCGACGGCGAAGCCCGTCCGATGCCCGACATCAACGTCGGCTACCTGCCACAGGAACCGCAACTGGACCCGAACAAGTCGGTGCGCGAAGTGGTCGAGGAAGCGGTCAGCGTGATCAAGGACGCCCAGGCGCGCCTGGACGAGGTCTATGCTGCCTACGCCGAACCGGATGCCGACTTCGACAAGCTGGCCGCCGAGCAGGCCAAGCTGGAAGCCATCCTGCAGGCCGCTGACGGCCACAACCTGGAGCGCCAGCTGGACGTTGCCGCCGACGCCCTGCGCCTGCCGGCCTGGGATGCACGCATCGAGCACCTGTCCGGTGGTGAGAAGCGCCGAGTGGCCCTGTGCCGCCTGCTGCTGTCGGCCCCCGACATGCTGCTGCTGGACGAACCGACCAACCACCTGGACGCCGACTCGGTGGCCTGGCTGGAGCGCTTCCTGCACGACTTCCCAGGCACCGTGGTAGCCATTACCCACGACCGTTACTTCCTCGACAACGTCGCTGGCTGGATCCTGGAACTGGACCGCGGCGCCGGTATCCCGTACGAAGGCAACTACTCGGGCTGGCTGGAAGCCAAGTCCGAGCGTCTGGCGCAGGAATCCAAGCAGCAGAGCGCCCACGAAAAGGCCATGAAAGAGGAACTGGAGTGGGTGCGCAAAGGCGCCAAGGCCCGCCAGTCCAAGTCCAAGGCACGTCTGCAGCGCTTTGAAGAAATGCAGTCGCAGGAATTCCAGAAGCGCAGCGAAACCAACGAGATCTACATCCCGGCCGGTCCGCGCCTGGGCGACAAGGTCATCGAGTTCAAGAACGTCACCAAGGGCTACGGCGACCGCGTGCTGATCGACAACCTGTCGTTCTCCATGCCTAAAGGCGCCATCGTCGGTGTGATCGGTGGTAACGGTGCCGGTAAGTCGACCCTGTTCCGCATGCTGATGGGCAAGGAACAGCCGGACTCGGGCAGCATCGAGATCGGTGAAACCGTGCAGCTGGCCTGCGTCGACCAGAGCCGCGAAGACCTGGACGGCGGCAAGACCGTGTTCCAGCAGGTTTCCGACGGCTCTGACATGATCCGCATCGGCAACTACGAGATCCCGTCGCGTACCTATGTGGGCCGCTTCAACTTCAAGGGTGGCGACCAGCAGAAGTTCGTCAAGGACCTGTCCGGTGGTGAGCGTGGCCGCCTGCACCTGGCCCTGACCCTGAAGGAGGGCGGTAACGTCCTGCTGCTCGACGAACCGTCCAACGACCTCGACGTCGAAACCCTGCGTTCGCTGGA
Organism: Pseudomonas sp. S1(2024); assembly: GCF_046557535.1. Taxonomy (NCBI): domain Bacteria; kingdom Pseudomonadati; phylum Pseudomonadota; class Gammaproteobacteria; order Pseudomonadales; family Pseudomonadaceae; genus Pseudomonas; species Pseudomonas sp. S1(2024). The sequence goes on along the minus strand of NZ_JBKGFP010000042.1, from coordinate 21,620 downwards.
AGAAGCCCTGCTGGACTTCCCGGGCGCGGCGATCGTGATCTCCCACGACCGTTGGTTCCTGGACCGTGTGGCTACCCACATCCTGGCGTACGAAGACGACTCGAACGTGGTGTTCTTCGAGGGTAACTACACCGAGTACGAAGCCGACCGCAAGAAGCGCCTGGGCGATGCTGCTGCCCAGCCGCACCGTGTACGGCACAAGAAGCTGGCCCAGTAAGCCGGTGTTCTGATGCACAAGAATGGGGCCCTTTGCGGCCCCATTTTTGTGCCTGGCTGGAAAGTGGTGCTGGCTTCATTCGCGGGCATGCCCGCTCCCACAGGAGCCCCTGGAACCAAGGCCTGTGATGAACCAGTGGGAGCGGGCGCGCCCGCGAACGAAGCCACCACCGACCAAGGTTTTGTATACACTTATAGAAAACGCACCAAATAATTTCAAAAAAACGACATTTCGCCCTATTCCGGTGCGATTGCTTCTTGGTACATTCCTGAAAAAAACCAATAAGTCCAATCCTCTTGGTGAGATGTCTACCATGATCGAATCTGTCGACAATTTCCTCGCGCGCCTGAAGCAACGCGATCCGGCCCAACCTGAATTCCACCAGGCTGTGGAAGAAGTGCTGCGCAGCCTGTGGCCATTCCTCGAGGCCAACCCGCATTACCTGCAGGCCGGCATTCTGGAGCGCATGGTCGAGCCCGAGCGCGCCGTACTGTTCCGCGTGTCCTGGGTCGATGACCAGGGCAAGGTGCAGGTCAACCGCGGCTACCGCATCCAGATGAGCAGCGCCATCGGCCCGTACAAGGGCGGCCTGCGCTTCCACCCGTCGGTCAACCTGGGCGTGCTGAAGTTCCTGGCCTTCGAGCAGGTGTTCAAGAACTCTCTCACCTCGCTGCCCATGGGCGGCGGCAAAGGCGGCTCGGACTTCGACCCCAAAGGCAAGAGCGACGCCGAAGTCATGCGTTTCTGCCAGGCGTTCATGAGCGAGCTGTACCGCCACATTGGCGCTGACCTGGACGTCCCGGCCGGTGACATCGGCGTGGGTGCCCGCGAAATCGGCTTCATGTTCGGCCAGTACAAGCGCCTGGCCAACCAGTTCACTTCGGTGCTGACCGGCAAGGGCATGACCTACGGCGGCAGCCTGATCCGTCCGGAAGCCACCGGCTACGGCTGCGTGTACTTCGCCGAGGAAATGCTCAAGCGCCAGGACAAGCGTATCGATGGCTGCCGCGTGGCGATTTCCGGTTCGGGTAACGTGGCCCAGTATGCCGCGCGCAAGGTCATGGACCTGGGCGGCAAGGTGATTTCGCTGTCTGACTCCGAAGGCACCCTGTACGCCGAAGCTGGCCTGACCGATGCCCAGTGGGATGCGGTGATGGAGCTGAAGAACGTCAAGCGTGGTCGCATCAGCGAACTGGCCGCGCAGTTCGGCCTGGAGTTCCGCAAGGGCCAGACCCCGTGGAGCCTGCCGTGCGACATCGCCCTGCCGTGTGCCACGCAGAACGAACTGGACGCCGAAGACGCCCGCACCTTGCTGCGCAATGGCTGCATCTGCGTGGCCGAAGGCGCCAACATGCCGACTACCCTGGAGGCTGTGGATATCTTCCTGGAGGCCGGCATCCTGTACGCCCCGGGCAAGGCCTCCAACGCCGGCGGCGTGGCCGTGTCGGGCCTGGAGATGTCGCAGAACGCCATGCGCCTGCTGTGGACTGCCGGTGAGGTGGACAGCAAGCTGCACAACATCATGCAGTCGATTCACCATGCTTGCGTGCATTACGGTGAAGAGGCGGATGGCAGCATCAACTATGTCAAAGGTGCGAACATCGCGGGCTTCGTGAAAGTGGCTGATGCGATGTTGGCGCAGGGCGTGGTTTGATCTGAGGCCGTTGGGGCCGCTTTGCGGCCCTTTCGCGACACAAGGCCGCTCCTACAGGTATCGCGCATGTTCAGAAATGACGCGGTCCTTGTAGGAGCGGCCTTGTGTCGCGATGGGCTGCAAAGCAGCCCCCAGGTCCTCAATCTTCACCAAAAACCTCAACCACTTCGATCACCTGCTCCCCCACCGGCCGCCGCCAGACCACTTCATCCCCAGGCCCTGCCCCGAGCAAAGCCCGCCCCAACGGCGAACCCCAGTTTATCAACCCCCGCCCGGCATCCGCCTCATCCTCGCCCACCAGCCGCACCACATGTTCCTGGTCCTGCGCATCGACATACCGCACCCGGCTGCCAATCTGCACCTTGCTGCGCGACGTCGCCGCCGGCACAACCTGGGCGCTTTGCACTCGCGCGCTGAAGTAGCGCAGGTCCCGTTCGGTATCCGCCAGCCGCTGCTTGTCGCCACGTTCACCTTGTGCCTGCAGTTCGCTGCGCAGGGCATTCAGCTCGGTCACGCGCTCCTGCAGCTGGCGCAGGCCACTGGCAGTGACGTAGTTGGGTTGTTCGCTGACCCGTCGCTCGACCGGCTGATCAGCCTGGGCGGCGGCCTGGTCTTCGTTGACGAATGCTCGGCTCATGCGTGGCCTCCTTTTGCAGGAGACCATCATCGCAGGCCGCCGGTTTCAAGGGATGTCCGTTTGCGACTCAGTTGTGGCGATAGGCGCGTGCGGCGTCGCGGTCCTTTTCCTGCTCCCAGTCGCGCTCGCGCTGGTCCCAGAAGCGCTCGTGGTACTGGCGCTGTTCTTCGCTGTTCTGCATGGCGTGGCACTGGCGAAAGCCGTCGTCCCAGCCGCTTTCGTACTGGCGCTCGTGCAGGTAGCGCGGCACGTCCTTGCGAAAAGCGCCGACCATCAGCCCTGCCGCCTGTCGGCCGCTGCTGCAGCCGTCCTGGAAGCCATCGGCATAGGCAGGGGGATAACCCTGGTGGACCATCTGCTCGTGGGTGGTTTCGCAACCAGACAGCAACAACGCCATGCACACGCCGAACCAGTACCGCGACATAACCACAAAACCCTCCGGTTGATACTGGAAAGTCTAGGTGGCGATTTGTCGGGGGGCCGTCAAAACAGTGTCAAAGAGTCGGTTGGTTCACACTGCTCTGCTGACCTCACTGGCCCATTCGCGGGCACGCCCGCTCCCACAGGATCACCCCAGGATTCGAGGCCAGTGCAGTACCTGTGGGAGCGGGCATGCCCGCGAAAGGCCGCAAAGCGGCCTCAGTAGTGATACCACTTCAACTCCAGCATCACCTCGTTCTGCGCCGTAGCCAGGTGGCTGAACTCTCGCGAAGCACTCAACCGCAGGCCCAGGTTCTGGCTGATCTCCCATTGCTGGTTCAGGCTCACACTGCGCCGTACTTCGCCATTGGTGAAATAATCGCCCTTGGCCTCCAGCGTCATGTTGCCCAGCCCGTTGCGCCACAGCAGCCCGCCATTGAAGCCCGCCGCCGGGGCGATGAACTGGGCAAAATCATTGTGGTGCTCGACCCGCACCGTGCCCAGGGCAAAGCCCAGCAACCCGTCGGCCAGTTGCCAGGTGCCGCCGGCCCCGCCGTTCACATGGCTTACCAGCACTTCGTCATCATGCTTGCCCGGCACGCGCTCCAGCCCGCCGGCCACCTGCCACGACCAGGGCTTGAGTAGCTCGTTGCGCGGTGTCAGCGAACGGATGGTGGCCAGGTCCAGGCGCTGCACCTGCCAGTCATTGCCTTCGTACTGGCGCAGCTTCAGCTGCAGGATCTCGATCTGCGCCCCCAGCGGGAAGCCATAGGCGTTGTCATTCAGGTCGTGGTAGGCCATGCGCAGGCCGTACTCGGCGTAGGCGCGGTCTTCGCGGGTGCCTACGCCCAGCTGCCAGGTGCGCGAGTCATGGCCGTCCTCGGGCAGGCCTGGGCGCTCGATCTGCAGGGGCGGGGGCGGGTTGCTGTTGATTGCCCGCAGCAGATCGAAGCTGCGTTTCGCCTGCCCAGGGTCGCGCTCCTGGCCATTGGCACGGTAACGCTCCAGCCGGTACGCGGCGTCCTGCACCAGCGCCTGGCGCTGGCGGGGGAGAGCCTTGAATTCGGGGCTCTGCAGTTGCCCGGTGTCGGCACTTACAGCCAGCACCTGGCGCTTTTCGTCGTGATCGAGCGGCTCGGCCCGGGCCAGCAGTTCACGTTCGCGAGAGGGGCGGTACGTCTCGCTGGCGACCATGCCTGACTGCTTCACGGCCTTCACCGTGTCGGTCGGGATGGCGGTCAGCGGGAACTGCGAGGTCAGGTCAATGCCCGGCCGGGCCACCTGCAGCAGCTCCAGCAGGCGGTACGAGCAGTTCTCATCGAAGAAGAAGTAGTCGAACTGGATCTGCTTCAGCTCCCACACATGTTCGACCATGCGCCCGGTTTCTTCCGGGGTCAGGTCCAGTTGGTACTCCCACAGGTCGCGGTTTTCCAGGCTGCGGTATTCGGACAGTTTCTCCTGGTAGGGCATCAGCGCGAACAGGCCCGGGTAGCCACCCATCAGGCCCTTCCAGGCATACAGGATGCTGTTGTCGCTGCCTTCGATGTAGGCGCCGAAGTTGATTGCGTAGCTCAGCAGCGTGGTGTCGTCGCTGCGGGTGTTGGACTGGTCGATGCGCAGCAAGGTGTGGCCGAACATCGATGACGGGCTGTTCAGGTAGGCCGCCGGGAAGATCAGCGCCGCACTGTGTGGGTCGATCGACTGGTACCAGGTGGTGAACTCCTGGCAGTCAGGTTGCGGCAAGTCTTGCAGGTCGAGCTGTTCGCGCAGCCAGCGGGTGCGCGCCGGGAATACGCACTGGGCATGCTTGTCGCCGAGGCTGGCCGGGGCGTACAGCGCTTCGACCGTGGCTTTCAGTTCCTGGTCGGGGTGGTGCGCGCCATCCTCGGCGAGGAAGAACGCATCATCATCCACGTAGCTGCGCCAACCACCCAGCTTGGCGGTTTCGTAATGGCCCAGGGCAATCCAGTAAGGGGTGTTGGCCAGTTGCTGGACACGGCCTTGGTCCAGCACGGGCGCGGCATGAACAGGGGCGCAGGCACACAGCGCCAGGCATACGAAGCGTTTGAGCATGTCGGGCAACTACTTCTTAACGATGCCGAAAAAAGGCGAAACCCGCCCCGGGGCCGGGGCGGGAGGAGCTGCACTCAGGCCTCGGTTGCGTATTTGGCCAGGCGTGGGTCGTTCTTCAGAACAGCCAGGGTGTTGCTATGGACGGTTTCGGCAGTGACGTCGGCGCTGCTGAAGATCTGGTTGAAGTGCTGATGGGTGACCGATGCGAAGTAGCCACGGTCTTCCGGCGCCACGCCGAGAACCACGGCATAGGTGGTCAGTGCTTCGCCTTGGCCCATGGCCATGTCTTCGGAAAGTTCATTCATCATGCCGTTCATGGCGAACCAGGACTTGCCGCCGTAGGTCAGCGACGCTTTGGTCGAGCAGCCGTTGGTGCCGGAGGTCATGCCGAAGGTGGCGTTACCGGAGGTGCCGTTGGTGGTGGAAGCCAGGAAGTGTGCCGGAGTGCCGCGCTGGCCTTCGAACAGCATGTTGCCCCAGCCGCAGTTCGGGCCGCCTGGCGCTTCGGCCATGGCATTGATCGAGACCACGGTGAACAGAGTACCCAGAAGAATCCGTTTCATAGCATTTGTTCTCTATTTGACTTAACCAAGGGTCAGGGTTTCTGGCAACTCGGTTGCCAGGTCGGGAAAGCTTTTCACCCACCCGCGCAGCTTGGAGTTTAGGCACGATCTAAGAGTTGCGTTGTTGATTGCGAAAAATTTGCTGCTGCATGACCCGCACCGGCTGCGACATAAAGTCCTGCGGAGCCTTGCAAGGCGCGCGCGGGCAGCGCCAGAATGCTGCGTATCTGCCCCGCCGAAGTAAGGAAACCCAATGCCCGATCCTGTCGCTGCGCGCCTGCGTCTCGCGCCTGAAGCCCTGACCCGGCGTTTCTCCCCCGAGCAGTTTGCCTTTACCAATACCGACGATCTGGAGCCGTTTCGCGGAGTCCTGGGCCAGGAGCGTGCTGTCGAGGCCCTGCAGTTTGGCGTGGCCATGCCGCGCCCTGGTTACAACGTGTACGTGATGGGCGAGCCCGGCACCGGCCGCTTCTCGTTCGTCAAGCGCTACCTCAAGGCCGAGGGCAAGCGTCAGCAGACCCCGGCCGACTGGGTCTACGTCAACCACTTCGATGACACACGCGAACCCCGCGCACTGGAATTGCCGTCCGGCACCGCCGGGGCGTTCATCGCCGACATGAACGGGCTGATCGACAACCTGTTGTCGACCTTCCCTGCAGTATTCGAGCACCCGTCGTACCAGCAGAAGAAAGGCGCCATCGACCGCGCCTTCAACCAGCGTTACGACCGCGCCCTGGATGTGATCGAGCGCGCCTCGCTGGAAAAGGACGTGGCCCTGTACCGCGATGCCAGCAACGTCGCCTTCACCCCGATGGCCGACGGCAAGGCGCTGGATGAAGCCGAATTCGCCCAGTTGCCGGAAGAGGTGCGCGAGCAGTTCCACGAGGATATCGCCCTGCTCGAGGAACGCCTGAACGAAGAGCTGGCCAGCCTGCCGCAATGGAAACGCGAGTCGAACAACCAGCTGCGCCAGCTCAACGAGGAAACCATCACCCTGGCCCTGCAGCCGTTGCTGGCGCCGCTGTCGGAGAAGTACGCCGAGAACGCTGCGGTCTGCGCCTACCTGCAGTCGGTGCAGCTGAACCTGCTGCGTACCGTGGTCGAGCAACTGGTCGATGACAGCAAGACCGACGCGGCTGCGCGCAAGCTGCTGGAAGAGCAGTACGCGCCAAGCCTGGTGGTCGGCCACCACGCCGACGGCGGTGCGCCGGTGGTGTTCGAGCCGCACCCGACCTACGACAACCTGTTTGGCCGTATCGAATACAGCACCGACCAGGGTGCGCTGTACACCTCTTACCGTCAGCTGCGCCCAGGCGCGCTACACCGCGCCAACGGCGGCTTCCTGATTCTGGAAGCCGAGAAAATGTTGGGCGAGCCGTTCGTCTGGGACGCGCTCAAGCGTGCGCTGCAGTCGCGCAAGTTGAAGATGGAGTCGCCACTGGGCGAGCTGGGGCGGGTGGCTACCGTCAGCCTGACGCCGCAGATGATCCCGCTGAACATCAAGCTGGTCATCATCGGTTCGCGCCAGCTTTACTACGCGCTGCAGGACCACGACCCGGACTTCCAGGAGATGTTCCGGGTGCTGGTGGACTTCGACGAAGACATGCCCATGGTCGATGAGAACCTGGAGCAGTTCGCCCAGCTGTTGCGCACCCGCACCAACGAAGAGGGCATGGCGCCACTGACCAGTGACGCGGTGGCGCGTCTGGCCACCTACAGCGCCCGCCTGGCAGAAAACCAGTCGCGCCTGTCGGCACGTATCGGCGACCTGTTCCAGCTGGTCAGCGAAGCTGATTTCATCCGCCAGCTGGCCAGTGACGAAATGACCGACGCCGGGCACATCGAGCGTGCGCTCAAGGCCAAGGCCACCCGCACCGGGCGTGTTTCGCAGCGGGTGCTGGACGACATGCTCGCCGGCATCATCCTGATCGACACCGAAGGCGCGGCCATCGGCAAATGCAACGGCCTGACCGTGCTGGAAGTGGGTGATTCGGCGTTCGGTATGCCGGCGCGTATCTCCGCCACCGTGTACCCGGGCGGCAGCGGTATCGTCGACATCGAGCGTGAGGTAAACCTCGGGCAGCCGATCCACTCCAAGGGTGTGATGATCCTCACCGGTTACCTGGGCAGCCGCTATGCCCAGGAGTTCCCGCTGGCGATCTCGGCGAGCATCGCCCTGGAACAGTCCTACGGCTATGTGGACGGTGACAGCGCCTCGCTGGGCGAAGCCTGCACGCTGATCTCGGCCTTGTCGCGTACGCCGCTCAAGCAGTGCTTCGCCATCACCGGCTCGATCAACCAGTTTGGTGAAGTGCAGGCGGTGGGTGGGGTCAACGAGAAGATCGAAGGCTTCTTCCGCTTGTGCGAGGCGCGTGGCCTGACCGGCGAGCAGGGGGTGATCATCCCGCGTGCCAACGTTGCCACGCTGATGCTCGACGAGCGTGTGCTGCAAGCAGTGGAGAACGGCATGTTCCACGTGTACGCGGTCAGCCAGGCCGACGAGGCGTTGAGCCTGCTGGTGGGCGAGGAGGCCGGTGTGCTGGATGACAAGGGCCAGTTCACCGAAGGCAGCGTCAACGCCCGGGTGGTGGAGCGCCTGCGTGAGATTGCCGAGATGATCAGCGAGGAAGAAATCGAGAAGGCGGAGAAAGAGCGCCTGGAAGAGGTGATTGCCCAGGCCAAGCCGGCCTGAGTCAAAAAGCCGGCGCTGGCGGCGATGTGCTACCGTTCAGCGCCGGTTTTCCATCTTTCTGTACCGTTCTTCTATGCTGGAACTTAAGGACGGTAACAGCGTTCAGGATGGAAACAGCCTGAGGTTCAGGCTGAACAAGGCTTATTGGAGGGGGCGCGGCCATGCGCAATCTCAGCCTCACACGCCAGTGCCTGGGCCTGGTGACCCGCATCGAATGCAGCATCCGTCCGCTGGCCGGGGATAACGGCATGTGGACGCTGCTGTTCGCCGCCGGCATGGCCGGTGAACAACCGTCCGCGATCAAGGCCCAAGGGCCGTTCCATGGGCCGCTGGTGGCCGAATCTGTGCTCAATGCCATTGTCGACAGCTTGACCTTGCATGGGTACCAGGTGGCCGAGGATCCGCAGATCTGGTGTTTGCATTTGCAGGCGCAGTTGCGGCGGATCAACGGTGAGCGGTGTCGGAATCTGGGGGATTACCAGTTTCATCCTGAGACCTGAGTAACTTTTACTGGCCTCATCGCCGGCAAGCCAGCTCCCACAGGTAAAGCAAAGGCCACAGGTCGGTGCTCAACCTGTGGGAGCTGGCTTGCCGGCGATTGGGCTGCAAAGCAGCCCCGTTCACCGGGCTTTTGCTGTAACAGGTGGCTGGCTATACTCGCCGTCGCTTTTTTAGTCACCTGATGAGTCCCGACACTCCATGGAACGTATCCTCGAAAATGCGATGTATGCCTCGCGCTGGCTGCTCGCCCCCATCTACTTCGGCCTGTCCCTCGGCCTGCTGGCCCTGGCGCTGAAATTCTTCCAGGAAGTGGTCCACGTCCTGCCCAACGTCTTCGCCCTCAGCGAAGCCGACCTGATCCTGGTGATCCTGTCGCTGATCGACATGTCGCTGGTGGGCGGCCTGCTGGTGATGGTGATGATCTCCGGCTACGAGAACTTCGTCTCGCAACTGGACATCGACGAGAGCAAGGAAAAGCTCAACTGGCTGGGCAAGATGGACTCTTCGTCGCTGAAGATGAAGGTTGCTGCATCGATTGTGGCCATTTCGTCCATCCACCTGCTGCGGGTGTTCATGGACGCACAGAACATCTCCACCGATTACCTGATGTGGTACGTGATCATCCACATGACCTTCGTGGTCTCGGCATTCTGCATGGGTTACCTGGACAAGCTGACCAAGCACTGAACCTTTCAGGCCTCTTCGCAATCCCTGTGGGAGCGGGCAAGCCCGCGAAGAGGCCGGCACGGTCTAACTGACGAGCGGCGTCAGTCATGCCTTGTGCATTCGCCCTTTCTGTACAAAAAATGAGCTCTCATGCGTGGTTCCCATCGCGAGGTGCTCTCATGAACCTGCATCAGCTCAACACCGAGGCCAGGGCTGGCCATGTCGACGAACTGAACCTGATCGCCATCGAAGGCGGTGACTACCTGCTCGAAGCGCGGATCAAAGGCCACCCCCATCCCCTGTCCGATGCCCGTGGTGAACGCTTGCGCGTGCATTCGGTGGAGGATGCGCGCAAGTTGCTGCAAACCATCCCCATGGTCTCGATGAACCTGGTGCACTGGTCGGTGCAGGACGAAATGTGCGGCATGGGCACGCACCCGGAAGAAGACTTGAAGGTGCCGATTTCCCAGCGCTCGGCCTGGTAGCTGCTCGCAGCGCCCCAGTGTGCTAGGCTGCTCGCCCTTTTCATCAAGGGCGCGGCTTCACTGCGCCCTGCAGTGGAGCACGATAATGTCCGAACTCAACCTGTCCACCGACGAAACGCGCGTCAGCTACGGCATCGGCCGTCAGCTGGGCGGCCAGCTGCGCGACAACCCGCCACCGGGCGTCAGCCTGGAAGCCATCCTGGCTGGCCTGACCGATGCCTTCAACGGCGCCGACAGCCGCGTTAGCGAATCCGACCTGTCGGCCAGCTTCAAGGTGATCCGCGAAGTGATGCAAGCCGAAGCAGCTGCCAAGGCTGAAGCCGCTGCTGCCGCTGGCAAGGCATTCCTGGTCGAGAACGCCAAGCGTGACGGCATCACCACCCTGGCTTCGGGCCTGCAGTTCGAAGTACTGACCGCAGGTGAAGGCGCCAAGCCGACCCGCGAAGACAATGTGCGCACCCACTACCACGGCACCCTGATCGACGGCACTGTGTTCGACAGCTCCTACGACCGTGGTCAGCCGGCTGAATTCCCGGTAGGTGGTGTGATCGCTGGCTGGACCGAAGCCCTGCAGCTGATGAACGCTGGCAGCAAATGGCGCCTGTACGTGCCGAGCGAGCTGGCCTACGGCGCCCAAGGCGTTGGCAGCATCCCGCCGCACAGCGTGCTGGTGTTCGACGTCGAGCTGCTCGACGTTCTGTAATGCCCTCGGGGCCGCTTTGCGGCCCATTCGCGACACAAGGCCGCTCCTACAGGGGAACGCATACACCTGTAGGAGCGGCCTTGTGTCGTGATCGAGGGCGAAGCCCTCGCCAGGTCCGTCAGTTCCAGTCTATCCCTCCGGGGCGCAACGCCCGCGCATAGCAGAACAGAAACAGATTCCGCACTAGCTCCTTGAGTACCCCCGGTTCACTCGAATTCAGCCCGCTCATGTCCAGGTCGCCCTGGTCACGCAGCTCGTCGAGTGCTTCTTCTTCAAGCACCGCGCACACTTCGCCGGTTTCCCGATGAAGAATGCGCAGGTAGGGGTGAGGGCGGTCCAGCCAGGCGTCGATCAGATAAGTCATGGCTATTCTCCTTGGATAGCAGTCCCAATGAGAATAATTCTTATTATCTGAATAGCAAGCGCCAATTGGCGGTTTTATGGAAAATCAGACCTTGCGTACGAACTCGGACTTCAGCTTCATGGCGCCGATGCCGTCGATCTTGCAGTCGATGTCGTGGTCGCCGTCGCACAGGCGGATGTTCTTGACCTTGGTGCCGACCTTGACCACCAGGGACGAGCCCTTGACCTTGAGGTCCTTGATCACGGTGACGGTGTCGCCATCCTGCAGGATGTTGCCGACCGAGTCCTTCTTCACCACCTCGTCGCTGGCCGCTTCGGCGTCGCCGCTGGCCGACCACTCGTGGGCGCATTCAGGGCAGATCAGCTGCGTGCCATCCTCATAGGTGTATTCGGAGTTGCATTTCGGGCAGGGTGGCAGAGTGCTCACTTCGGTTCCTCAAACAAACAGACGGGCGGTTAAAAACCCGAATTGTATAAGGTATTTTTTCAGAAGTGATTATGTCCGGACAAAAGCATCGCGGGCAAGCCAGCTCATACAGGCGACGCAATCCTGTAGGAGCGGGCTTGCCCGCGAATGAAGACGACTCGGTCTATCAGTGAGTACGCGCGACAGCAAACTCGCTCAACTCGACCAGCGCATCACGATATTCGCTGGCCGGCAGCACTTCCAGGCACTGGATGGCACGCTTCACATAGTCACGCGCAAGCTCCGCCGTGTACTTCAGAGCACCTGACTCCTCGACTGCCACGCGAATCTGCTCCAGGTCTTCCAGGCCACCCTTCTGGATCGCCTGGCGCACCAGCGCAGCCTGTTCGGCGGTGCCTTCGCGCATGGTGTAGATCAGCGGCAGGGTAGGCTTGCCTTCGGCCAGGTCGTCACCGACGTTCTTGCCCAGGGTCTGCGAGTCGCCCTTGTAGTCCAGCAGGTCGTCGACCAGCTGGAACGCCACGCCCAGGTGGTCACCGAAGGTACGCAGGGCCTCGCGCTGTTCGTCGGTTGCTTCGGCCAGTGCGGCGGCGCTGTGGGTCGAAGCCTCGAACAGCATCGCGGTCTTGCCGCGGATGACCTCCATGTAGACTTCCTCGGTGGTACTGGCATCGCGTACCCGCGACAGCTGCAGCACCTCACCTTCGGCAATCACGCGGGTGGCCTTGGACAGGATCTGCATGACCGGCATCGAGCCCAGTTCGACCATCATCTCGAACGAGCGCGAATAGAGGAAGTCGCCCACCAGCACGCTCGGCGCGTTGCCCCACAGGGCATTGGCGGTGGAGCGGCCACGGCGCATGCCGGACATGTCGACCACGTCGTCGTGCAGCAGGGTAGCGGTGTGCAGGAATTCGATGGTGGCAGCCAGCAGGCGCAGGTCGTCGCCTTCGCGGCCCAGGGCCTTGCCACACAGCAGCACCAGCAGGGGGCGCAGGCGCTTGCCACCGGCGGACGTGATATAGTCGCCGATCTTCGATACCAGCGGCACGCGCGAGGTCAGCTGCTTCTTGATGATCTCGTCGACGGCGCTGAAATCATCAGCCACCGCGCGGTAGAAGGATTGGGGTTGCATCGGCTGCTCCAGTGAGGTTGCGCGGCATGCTAGGTCGCGGGTCCCGGTGTGTCAAGGCGCGGTGCCAGCGCCCCGGGGGCGGCACTTGCAAGCAAAACCGCGGTTGCGTACAATCGCGCACCCTAACTTCCTGGGCAGCACCTGCCTTACGCAATTGCGCCGGGCCGTTCCAGCCCTGTGCAGCCATGCCAGCCAATACTCATCATATAAAGCGCTGGGTGAGCAGGATTATCGGAGAAATACCATGTCTTACGCAGTAATCGTTACCGGCGGCAAGCAGTACAAAGTCGCTGAAGGTGAATTCCTCAAGATCGAAAAACTGGAAGTCGCCACTGGCGAATCCGTGACCTTCGATCGCGTCCTGCTGGTCGCCAACGGTGAAGAAGTCACCATCGGTGCTCCAGTTGTTGCTGGCGCTAAAGTAGTGGCCGAAGTCGTTTCGCAAGGCCGCCACGACAAGGTTCGCATCATCAAGTTCCGTCGTCGTAAGCACCACATGAAGCGTATGGGCCACCGCCAGTGGTTCACCGAGATCAAAATCACCGGTATCCAGGCTTAATCCCCTAGATCCCCTGAATTTATTTGGAGAATTGAACCATGGCTCACAAGAAGGCTGGTGGTAGTACTCGTAACGGTCGCGACTCAGAATCGAAACGCCTTGGCGTGAAGATGTATGGCGGCCAGGTTATCAAGCCAGGCAACATCATCGTCCGTCAGCGCGGCACCGAATTCCACGCTGGCTACGGTGTTGGCATGGGCAAGGATCACACCTTGTTCGCCAAGATCGAAGGCGTGATCAAGTTCGAGAAAAAAGGCGAGTTCATGCGCCGTTACGTGAGCATCGTCGCCGCTTAATCGCGACGTCGCTCCAGAAGCCCCGTCATGCGACGGGGCTTTTTCGTTTGTGGTGAGCCTCTTGCAAAGCTGTTTGTATGGGCTGCCGGCGTGGGTTTCTACGGTCGTACGGGGCCGCCGCGCTCATTTTTGCAAGAGCCTCAGGTTTTTCAGGTATTCAACTCGCCAGCAGGCGAGAGGCGGTTTTGAATGAAGTTTGTTGACGAAGTATCCATTCGGGTCAAGGCCGGTGACGGTGGCAACGGTTGCATGAGCTTCCGTCGCGAGAAATTCATCGAGAACGGTGGCCCCAACGGTGGTGACGGTGGCGACGGTGGTTCGGTGTACATGATCGCCGACGAAAACCTCAACACCCTGGTCGACTATCGCTACACCCGTCACCACGAGGCCCAGCGTGGCGCCAACGGCGGCAGCACCGACTGCACCGGCAAGAAGGGCGACGACCTGTACCTGCGTGTGCCGGTCGGCACTACCGTGATCGACGCCTCCACCCAGGAAGTGATCGGTGACCTGGTCACCCCGGGCCAGAAACTGATGGTCGCCCAGGGCGGCTGGCACGGTTTGGGCAACACCCGCTTCAAGTCCAGCACCAACCGTGCACCGCGCCAGACCACCCCGGGCAAGCCAGGTGACCAGCGTGACCTGAAGATGGAAATGAAAGTGCTGGCTGACGTCGGCCTGCTGGGCCTGCCGAATGCCGGCAAGAGCACTTTCATTCGCTCGGTTTCGGCCGCCAAGCCGAAGGTGGCCGACTACCCGTTCACCACCCTGGTGCCGAACCTGGGTGTGGTCAGCGTCGACCGCTGGAAGAGCTTCGTCATCGCCGACATTCCCGGCCTGATCGAAGGTGCTTCCGAAGGCGCCGGCCTGGGTATCCGCTTCCTCAAGCACCTGGCGCGTACCCGCGTACTGCTGCACCTGGTGGACATGGCGCCGCTGGACGGAAGCAGCCCAGCCGATGCCGCCGAAGTCATCGTCAACGAGCTGACCCGCTTCAGCCCGTCGCTGGCCGAGCGTGAGCGCTGGCTGGTGCTGAACAAGGCCGACATGGTCATGGATGACGAGCGCGACGAGCGGGTCAAGGAGGTGGTCGAGCGCCTGCAGTGGGAGGGCCCGGTCTACGTGATTTCGGCCATCTCCAAGCAGGGCACCGAAAAGCTCAGCCACGACCTGATGCGCTACCTCGAAGACCGCGCCGACCGCCTGGCCAACGACCCGGCCTACGCCGAAGAGCTGGCCGACCTCGACCAGCGCATCGAAGACGAAGCCCGTGCCCAGCTGCAGGCCCTGGACGATGCCCGTACCCTGCGCCGTACTGGTGTCAAGAGCGTGCACGACATCGGCGACGATGATGGTTGGGACGATGATTTCGAGGACGACGAAGACGGCCCGGAAATCATTTACGTGCGCGACTGACCGGTTGCAGTACACTAAACGCCGCTCTTTGGAGCGGCGTTTTTGTATCCACGGTATCTACAGATTCGACATAGGTTGGAAGAAGATGCGAAGCAAGGTGACGGGCGCCAAGCGCTGGGTCGTGAAGATTGGCAGTGCTCTGCTGACCGCCGATGGCAAAGGCCTCGATCGCGGTGCCATGGCCGTTTGGGTCGAGCAGATGGTCGCGCTGCGTGAGGCAGGCGTGGAGTTGGTACTGGTCTCCTCCGGGGCCGTGGCTGCCGGCATGAGCCAGCTGGGCTGGACGTCGCGACCGAGTGCGATGAACGAGCTGCAGGCGGCTGCCTCGATCGGCCAGATGCGCCTGGTGCAGGCCTGGGAGTCGAGCTTCGGCGAGCACGGCAAGCACACCGCGCAAATCCTGCTGACCCATGACGACCTGTCCGACCGCAAGCGCTACCTGAACGCCCGCAGCACCCTGCGCACGCTGGTCGACCTGGGCGTGGTGCCGGTGATCAACGAAAACGATACCGTGGTCACCGATGAGATCCGCTTCGGCGACAACGACACCCTGGCGGCGCTGGTGGCCAACCTGGTCGAGGCTGACCTGCTGGTGATTCTCACCGACCGCGATGGCATGTTCGACGCAGATCCGCGCAACAATCCCGAAGCCCAGCTGATCTACGAGGCTCGCGCCGACGACCCGGCACTGGATGCCGTGGCCGGCGGTACCGGTGGCGCGCTGGGTCGTGGCGGCATGCAGACCAAGCTGCGCGCCGCGCGCCTGGCTGCCCGTTCCGGTGCCCACACCATCATCATCGGTGGCCGCATCGAGCGCGTGCTGGATCGCCTCAAGGCTGGCGAACGCCTGGGTACCTTGCTGTCGCCCGAGCGCGGCATGCTTGCCGCGCGCAAGCAGTGGCTGGCCGGCCACCTGCAGACCCGTGGCACCCTGGTGCTGGATGCCGGTGCCGTGCAGGCGCTGCGCCAGGCCAACAAGAGCCTGCTGCCGGTTGGCGTGAAGACCGTGCAGGGCAGCTTCCGTCGTGGCGAGATGGTGGTGTGCGTCGGCCCGGACGGCCTGGAAGTAGCCCGTGGGCTGGCCAACTACAGCGCCCTTGAGGCGCAGAAGATCATCGGCCAGCCCTCCGATGCCATCGAAAGCCTGCTGGGCTACAGCGCAGAACCGGAGTTGGTGCACCGCGACAACCTGGTGCTGGTATGAGCGTGCTGAAACGGGTAATCGGCGTGGCGGCATTGGTGCTGCCAATGCTGGCCGGGGCCGAGGAAATCGGCCAGGTGTCCACCGTGTTCAAGTTCCTCGGGCCGAATGATCGTATTGTGGTCGAGGCGTTCGACGACCCCAAGGTCGAGGGCGTGACCTGCTACCTGTCGCGGGCCAAGACCGGCGGCGTGAAGGGTGGGCTGGGGCTGGCGGAGGACCGGGCGGAGGCATCGATTGCCTGTCGTCAGGTCGGGCCGATCAACTTCAAGGGTGAGCTGAAGGATGGCGAGGAAGTGTTCAAGGAACGCACCTCGCTGGTGTTCAAGACCATGCAGGTGGTGCGCTTCCTCGACAAGAAGCGCAATACGCTGGTGTACCTGGTGTACAGCGACCGCATGATCGAAGGCAGCCCGCAGAATGCGGTGACCGCGATTCCGATTCTGCCTTGGGCTCATTGATAGCCTGACAGATCGCCGGGAGGCCTTTGGCCTCCATCGCCGGCAAGCCAGCTCCCACAGGTACATTGCAGGCCTCGGGGCTTGTGCAATATCTGTGGGAGCTGGCTTGCCGGCGAAAGGGCCGCAAAGCGGCCCCAATTACCTCAGGCCAATTCCTCGGCCTGATGATCCTCACGCACAACCGCCTTCACCTCATCGCGACGGCTGATGAACTTCCAGTCCGCCTCGTCGATGTAGATGCCATTCGGCCCACTGCCACCTTCCAGGTCGATCGCCACGCGCGCCGACACCTGCGGCTTCACGCTCGCCAGGATCGGCACGAAGCCGAGCTGCAGGCTGGTCTCCAGCAGTGCAGCCTGGTTGCGTTCGTCGATGTCCGCCGCTTCGTCCAGGTAGTACGGCAGGCGGATACGCCCGGCCAGGTCGCGGTCCATCAGGTGCAGCAACAGGTACATGTTGGTCAGCGCCTTGATGGTCATGGTGGTGCCGTTGGATGCCGCGCCGTCGATGTCGGCATGGATCACCGGCTGGCCGTTGACCTTGGTGATCTCGAATGCCAGCTCGAACAGGTCCTTCAGGCCCAGCTGGTTGTGGTTGGCCGCCACCAGCCGTGCCAGGTATTCCTTGGCCTCTTCGTTCTTGTTGTCCTGCTCGGCGCTCTGGGTCAGGTCGAATACCGACAGGGTTTCGCCTTCTTCGTACTGACCGGCGCTGTGAATGATCTGGTCGATGTGCTTGAGCGCTTCCTTGTTCGGCGCCAGCACCACGCGGAAGCTCTCCAGGTTGGATACCTGGCGCTTGTTGATCTCGCGGTTGAACAGCGCCAACTGGTGCTCGAGGCTGTCGTAGTCGCTGCGGATGTTGCGCAGGGTCCGGGCGATGTCGGTGACCGCAGCGCGGCGGGCCTTGGCCAAGGTCAGGGCTTCGTCGGTGCGGTGCGCGTAGGCATTCACCAGCAGCTGCAGGCGGCGTTCCATGTCGTCTTCACTGTCGAACTTGGCTACGCCTTTCAGGCGCACCTGGGCGTACAGCGCCTCGATCTGGTTGTCGACCCGTTGCAGGCTCTGCCAGCTGTCCTGGTAGTCGTTGAGCAGTGGCAGCAGGTTGTCCATCGAGTCGTCGATGGCTTCCATGTACGGCGTGCCGTAGGGCAGGTCGGCCGGCAGCAGCTGGCGACGGCGCAGGGCGTCTTCCAGGGTGCGCTGCTTGGCCTCGAGGTCGCCGATCTGCCGGCCGACCAGCTGCAGCTTGGCCGACAGCTGCTGGACACGTTCAGTGAAGGCGTCGCTGGAGCGTTTGAGTTCGTCCTGGGCGGCTTCGAGCTGCGACAGCTGTTCCAGCTTCTCGGGCTCTTCGGCGGCCAGGGTTTCGCTGCGGCGGAAGTCTTCCAGCGCTTTCTGCGCGTCCAGTACTTCCTGGTAAAGGGCTTCGGTCTGCGCCTTGGAGGCGGAGCGGTCGGCGGCCACGGCTTGCTGGGTCTTGAGCTGCTTCAGCTCTTTTTCCAGGCGCTCTTTCTGGTCACGCAGGGCGGCACGGTCGGCCAGGGCCTGCAGTGCCGGCGGGTCGATGTGCGACAGGTCGATGGACAGGCCCGGGGCTTCGAAGCGTTCGCCCTTGAAGCCGTCGAGCACCGCTTCCAGCGATTTTACCCACAGGTCGCTGTCGTCCAGTTCGATACCGCGCTCACCCAGCGGCAGGCTGAACAGTGCGCCATTGAACAGGCGCATCAGGCGGTCGACGTCCTGCTGCGAGAACTCTTCGCGCAGGCGGGCGTAGCTGTTGTTGTCGGCGTGGTCGAGCTGTTGCTTGACCTGCTTCAGGCGCTTTTCCAGGTCGCGGACGCGTTCGTCCAGGTCTTCGGCGCTGAACTGCCGCGACTGGGCCAGGGCGCCGGCCAGTTCGTCGTGGGCGTCCTTGGCCGCCAGCAGTTGCTGCTCAAGCACCTTGACGTCATCGACCAGGGCGAAGCGATGCTTGAGCACCGACAGTTCGCCCAGCCAGCGCTGGATACCGGTGATTTCACGCTCCAGGCGCATCAGTTCCTGAGTACCGCCGCGCTGGTCGTTCTGCAGGCGGTCCTGCTCGCCACGGTAGTGCTCGGCCTGGATCACCAGCTCTTCCTTGCGCGCCATGGCGTATTCCTGCCAGGTGCCCAGCAGGGTGTCGAGCACTGGTGAAATGCGGTGCAGCTTGCCGCGCAGGATGTCGCGCTGGGCCACGCCACCGGCCAGGGCCTCGACCAGCGGGCCGGCGGCGACCAGGGCGTTGTAGTCCTGTTCCATGCGGCGCACGTCGCGGAAGGCTTCCTCGCACGCGGCGATATAGTCGACGCTACCAGAGCGCAGGCTGTGCTCGAAGGCGTCGAGGAACAGTTGCTTGAGCTTGGCGGCGGTGATTTCGCGCATGTGCAGCAGGTTGATAAACAGCGCGCGGAAGGTTTTCAGGCTTTGCTCGCTGGTCGAGCGCAGCGGGATCATGGTCAGGTCCAGCGGCACCGAGGTGTGGCCACCGACCAGCAGACGACGCAGTTCGTCAGGCTTCAGCTCGTAGGCCTTGATCCCCAGGCGCTCGAGGTTGGTGAACAGCTCTTTCTGGCGCAGGCAGGTGTCGTTCTTCTGGTAGTGGGCCAGGTCCAGTTCGCCCTTGTAGGCAAAGAACTGGTGGCCGAAACCGCCGCCCGGGCCGCGGCCGACAACGCCGATGACGTGCGGGCCGTGTGGCAGGCTCAGTTCGCAGAGAATGTACGAGGTGTCGCTGGCGAAGTAGAAGCGGCGCGACTGCTCGAGGCTGTACTTGCCGAAGCTCATGTCCGACATGCGCGCCAGGATCGGGAACTGCAGGGCGTTGATCGACGCCGATTTACCCAGGTTGTTGGCACCGTATACCGACAGTGGGTGCTCCAGCGGGAACAGGCCAAGGCTGTAGCCGGCGGTGTTGAGCAGTGCGAAGCGGCGGATGCCGTAGCGTTCCTGGCTCATGCGTCAATCTCCTGTTGCTCTTCGCGGATGGCCCGGGCCAGGGCTTCCTCTTCGCTTTCCTCGCCCTCGAAGGGGCTGAGGTCGAGCGGGTCGTCGGTGCGGTTGAGTTCTTCGGGGCTTTCTTCCTCGACCAGTACCGGGGTCGGCAGCGGCAGGTCGCTGTGCAGGGTGGCGGCCAGGTCGCGGTCCTGCTGCACGGCCAGGCACACGTCGAGGAAGCGATGCATCGGCGGCAGGAAGCGGTAGATGCCGCCTTCCTCGAAGGCGAAGCCGAGCTGGGTCATGCGGCGCAGGATTTTTTCTTCCAGCTCGTCCACGGTCTGCACTTCGGCCTGCAGGAAAAGGTCGCGGTACTTGTCCAGCAGCGAGGGCAGTTCGTCACGGCCAATGCTGCCGCCATCGAGCACGGCCATCGGGTCGCGGCCCTGGTCGGCCAGGTGTTCGACCAGGATGAAGGTGAACAGCGACAGGCGCTGCGCGGTCTTGTTGACCTGCGCGGCGGTCATGTCCGGCACGAAGTAGTAGAAGCCACGGGTGTCGCACACCAGTTCGAAGCCCAGGGCCTTGAACAGGGTGCGGTACTGGTCCTGGAAGTTCGACAGCTGGGCGTACAGCTCGGGGTCGCGGCGGCTGACGTGGAAGCCTTTGAACAGCTCGCGGAAGATCGGCGCGAGCTGGGACAGTTCGGAAAGATCAAGATGCATGGGCTGGGCTCGCGTTGGATTCGGTAGGCGCGCTGGCGGCGTCTTCGCGGCTGGAGGTCAGGGCGAACGAGCGCAGGCTGACCAGGTGTTCCTGGGTGATGTACTCGCGGCGGTCGAGGCGTTCGCGCTTGAAGCGCTTTTCCCGCGACAGGCGCGAGAACCAGTACAGCAGCTCGTCGGTGGCGCCTTCGGGTTCCTGCTCCAGCAGCCAGACCATCAGGTCGGGCAGCGGCAGGGCCTGTTCGCAGCGTTCGGCCATTTCCTTGACCGTGCGCGGTGCGCGGGGCAGGGCGCCGGACTGGGTCTTGTGGGCCTTGGGGAAGCGCGCCGGCTTGGGCTCGAAGCGGGCCAGTGCGTAGACATAGGCCTCGACCTGGCTGGCGCTGCCGAGGAAGGTGCTTTGCGGGCGGGTGAACATCGGCATGGCCGCTTGCGGTACGGCGTCGATGCCCTTGCGCCGGATCACCGACAGGGCCAGTGCGGCGCCACGGGTCACGGCGTTGTGCCGGCGGGCTTCTTCACGCAGCGGCAACAGCAATTCGCGGGCGTGGCGCAGGGTCAGCTGGGCGCTGGTCTGCATTTCCAGGATGCGCGCGTGGGTGCGCAGCAGCATGTCGTCGTCGACCAGGTGGCCCAGGCGCGCCTGTTCGCCCAGCAGCTTCAGCAGCACGGTCTCGACCTTGCGCACGCCCTGTTCGAAGGCGCCGTCGGCGTTGACCAGCTGGATCATCGGCTCGACGTACTCGTCCCAGGTCGCCAGTACTTCGGCATAGCGCTGGCGCAGCGGGATCTGGCGGTTGCTGGTCTTGGCCCGCTCGGCCACGGCCACCAGTGCCTGTTCGTCGTTGTCGAGCTTCTTCAGTACATCGCGCACCCGCATGTCGAGCAGGCGCAGCTGGCGCGCCAGGTCGTCGCTGTCGCGGTTGTCGAAGGCGTCCTGGATATGCCCGGCCAGGCGCTCAAGGTGGCGCAGGTAGGCTTCGATCTCCAGGCACAGGCCCAGCCGGTGTTCGCGGCGCAGGTAGGCGAGGAAGTCGTGGATCTGCGCGTTGAGCTCGAAACGGTTCGGGCTCTTGGCCACCGGGACCAGGATATCCAGGCGGATCCACACGTCGAGCAGCTGGGTGATGTCCTGCGGGGTGCTCTCGACCTGCTGGCGGGCCACATGCTGACGCAATTCGACCAGGCTCAGGGTGCCCTGGTCGAAACGCTCGCACAGCGGCTCGATCAGGGCCCAGTGTTCGGCTAGGGCGCGCAGGACGCGCTTGGGTTCGATCATTGGCTTCGACTCGTTGCCAAGAAAAAGGGGGCGATTGTACTGCATCCGGGGGGGAGGTTTTCACCCCTTGGTCTGTAATGGGGGATCACCCTTGCTTTGATGAGGGTTTCACTGGCCCTTTCGCGGGCACGCCCGCCCCCCCCGAGGAACCCGAAAAAAACTCCAGGGAGGGGGGGGTACAGAAGGGGGA
>NZ_JBKGFP010000041.1:0-88018 GCF_046557535.1 Pseudomonas sp. S1(2024) | reverse complement strand
TTCTGACCCCCCCCCCCCCTCTGCCTAGCGCATCCCTCTTGGGGGCCCACCCCCCCCCCCAAAAAAGGGCCGGTACAGGCAATAAAAATCCGCCGACCAGTTGCGGCACTCGAATGCCAACGGCGTTAGAATGGCCCTTTGTCTTCACCCCTCGGAACCCCGCCCCTTGCTCACCGAACCCCGTCGCCGCGCCTACCTTTCCGCCATGCAAGTGGTGCACTGGCTGCCGCGCGCCGAACTGCCGTTCGCCGCACCGTCGCGCCCCGAGCTGCTGCTGCCGGTGGCGCCGGTCGAGGACCTCGATTTCGACGTCAGGCCGGCACCGGCTGCCAACGAGGCGCCAGTCACCTCCCAGGCCCGCTCCGGCGAGCGACCGAAAATCGAGATTCCGCGCCCGGGCAGTGTGCCCAAGCCGGCCGCCAAGCCCGCCGAGGCCGAGGAGCAGGCCGCGCCACCGCGCCCGGCCCCGGTGCCACCCCCGCGCTTCTCGCTGCAGTTGCTGCGAGCCGGCAGCTGCCTGCTGCTGGTGGAGTTGGCCACCGGCCAGCCGTTCCAGAGCCGCGACCCGTCGTACCTGCTGCTCAAGGACATGCTGCGCGCCGCCGGCCTGCCCGACGCACCGCAGATCATCGGCGAGCCGGTGCGCTGGCCGCTGCTGGTGCGCGGCAACATGGACCAGGGCCCGGAGGCGGCGCGCGATTTTGTCCAGGGCTTTGTCCAGGCGCGCCTGGAGGACGCCCCGTGCACCTGCCTGTGGCTGGTCGGCCTGCCGGCGCTGCGCTTTGCCGCCAATGTCGACGGCGAAGCCTATTACCAAACCCTGAAGCTCGAGGGCCTGGGCGAAGCCTGGGCCTTACCGGGCCTTGAACTGTTGATGGACGAGCCGCAGCGCAAGGCGGACGTCTGGAAAGCCATGCGCCAGCTGATGGCGCGCTGGAAGAGCGTTGAATGAGTGACTCGATCAGCTTCCGCCGGATGACCGAGGCGGATCTGGATGCCGTACTTAAGATCGAATATGCCGCGTTCAGTCATCCCTGGACTCGAGGGATCTTTCAGGATGCGCTCAAATCGTATGAAGTCTGGCTGATGTTCGACGGCCAGCAGCAGGTGGGCCATGGCGTGATCAACGTGATCATCGACGAGGCCCACCTGCTCAACATCACCGTCAAGCCGGAAAACCAGGGCCGCGGCCTGGGCCTGCGCCTGCTCGAGCACCTAATGGCCCGGGCCTACCAGCTCAATGGCCGCGAGTGCTTCCTGGAAGTGCGTGCCAGCAACCAGTCGGCCTATCGTTTGTACGAACGCTATGGTTTCAACGAAATCGGCCGCCGCCGCGACTATTACCCGGTTGCCGGCGGCCGTGAAGACGCCTTGGTGATGGCCTGCACCCTGCTCGAAGATTGAGCAGGGCGGGCTTCAATCACAGGTCCTGTGGCTGAGCCTCCATCGGCTTGGCCAGGTCGCGCAGGCTTCTGGTCACGCTGCCGGTATTGCATTTTGCCGCCGCCTGCTCCGGCGTGTACTTGCGAATGGTGCGGAAGAACAGCTCGCAGGTCTGTTTCTTCTGTGTAACCTGCCACTTGGTCGAGCAGGCATCCAGCGTCAGCTTGGCATCGGCCCGTTGATTGCGCCCCATCCCTGCCTGCCAGCAGGCTGCCGTCAGGTCCTGCCCCATCATTTTCAAGCCGGCAGCATCAGCTGCATCCTGGTTGCCGCCGTGGCTGTCCTTGTCTGCCGCATACCAGATGGCACTAGGGTGGTTGGCACCCAGTACCGGTACCTTGGCACCTGCCTGCGGGCTGATGCTGACCAGGCCCAGCACATTCACCTGCGGCCCGTACTGCTGCTGGATCCAGCTGCGTACCGGCGCGCCGAATGCCACCATCGGCAGAGGCCTGGCGGGGTTTTGCAGGGTCATCTCGCTGACCATGCGCACCTGGTAGTCCTTGAAGTAGCTGTAGGTTTCCTTCAGCGTTTCACCCGCGCTGGCGGGTGCGGCGATGGGAGCGATATCGATGATGGTCTGGTAGGCCGGGGTCTGGCTGGCGTCGATGCCGTTGAATGTCAACAGCTCGGCCCAGCGGTCGGTGGTGTTGGAGCGCAGGTAGTCCTGGGCCTGGGTCAGCGAGTAGTCCGGCGGGAAGTGCAGCAGTTCGATGCTGCGGCGGTTCTGCAGGGCCATGCCCAGCGGCAGGAACAAATACCAGTCGTAGGACCATTTGCCGTCCTCGTTCAGCCGGGTGGCCGCCTGATAGGCCAGTTCACCGCTGTCGAGCAGCTTGCGCAGGGGTTTTGCATAGTTGGCGGGTACGCCACTGATGGTTGCGTGCAGGCGATCGTTGTCGCGGCTTACATGCACCTGGGCCGCGGCATGGCCGTCGCGGCGTACGCTCTGCGTCAGATAGTGTTCTACGGTTTGCTCCAGGGTCCAGTCGCGATAACAGATCACGTGGCAGTTGTTGGGGAAGGCGAAAAGGCGGGTGACGCGCTGGGCGTCGCCCAGGTCGATTCGCGCATCGGCGGCTGCAAGGCCGCTGAAGGCCAGGGCGGCAAGGCTCGGTAATGCCATCTTGTGCATGCTTAACTCCTTGTTGGGCGCAACCGTATTCGGCAGCGTGGCACATACTGTGGCAAGGGGAGCAGGGATGAAAAGGGCTGGATGGCTGCCGCTGATGCTGGGCATGTTGGGTGCAGGAGCGCAGGCCGATGAGCGTGATATCTGGTTGTTCGCGCAATGGGCCGGGGACCATCAGACACGGCCATTTCGCGAGATGCTTGTGGATGCCCGTCTTTATGGCGTGGTGCCGATCCATCAGCTGCTGCGTTCGGCTTCGGATTGGAAGCTTTGCCACGCGTCCCCCTTCGCCGTGCCGCCCGCCAGCAACTGGCCGGCAGTGCGCTCGACGCTCTCGCTGATAAAGACGCTTCATGACCAGGGCATCCTGCGTCAGTTCGAGGTGGTTTCAGCCTATCGAGCCCCGCGCCTGAATGCCTGCGCCGGCGGGGCGGCCAACAGCGCCCATGCCCGGGCGTTCGCTGTCGATATCCTGCTGCCCGACTGGGCGGACCCCAACCCGCTGTGCCGGTTCTGGCAGCAATACGGCCAGGCCTGGAACATGGGCCTGGGGCGCTACCCCTCCGGGCGTATTCATGTGGATACCGCGGGTTACCGTACCTGGGGTGGTGACGGCCGTGCGGGTTCGTCGTTCTGTATCAAGCCCAGATGAGCCAGGCAGCTCCGGCATTCGCCCATCACCCACGTGGCGAAGCGCTGGCGCTTGCCGTCGTCTTCCAGCGGCAGGGGGCTGAGCAGGTGGTAGGCCGAGCCGTCACGCACGAAGCCGAACGGTGCCTGCAACTGCCCATTGTCGAGTTCGTCGCGCACCATGAGGGCTGAGGCCATGGCCAGGCCCAGGCCGGCGCTGGCGGCCTGAATCGACAGGTAAAAGTGCTGGTAGTCGCTGCGCTCGGTGTGCCGGACCTGTTGGCCGCTCAGGCGCAGCCAGTTGGGCCAGGCGCCGGGGCGGGTGGCGCTGTGCAGCAAGCGCTGGCCTTCGAGTTGGAGGGGGGCGGTGGGGTGGCAGACCGGGCCGATCCATTCGTCGCAGATCTTCTGGTTGTACAGCTGTTTGTCCCAGTGGAAGTCATCGCGGCGAATTGCCAGGTCGACACCACTACGTGCGAAGTCCAATGGCCCGCCAGCGGCCACCAGGTGCAACTGCAGGTCGGGATGGGCGGCGTGGAAGCGGGGCAGGCGCGGGATCAGCCAGCGCATGGCGATGGTCGGCTCGCACGACAGCACCAGTACGTTGTCGCGGGCCTGTTGTTGCAAACGCTGCACGGCACCTTCGAGCTGCTCGAAGATCGCCTGGGTAGTGCCCTGCAAGGCACGGCCGGCAGAGGTGAGGAAAATGGCCCGGTTGCGGCGCTCGAACAACTCCACACCAAGGCTTTCTTCAAGCAGACGCACCTGGCGGCTGACTGCGCCATGGGTGACATGCAGGTGCTCGGCGGTGCGCACGAAGCTCTCGGTCTGGGCGGCTATGTCGAAGTAGCGGAAGGCGTTGAGTGGCGGCAGTTTCATGGCATTTGTGTTGCCAGTACCGGCCTCTTCGCGGGCTTGCCCGCTCCCACAGGGTTTCACACCGACTGAGAGTTGTGGGTTACCTGTGGGAGCGGGCGAGCCCGCGAAGAGGCCGGCACCGACACTAGACCTCTGTGAAGAAAACTATCAGATTTGCCTCACTATAAATCGATTTTTCCTGGGCTATAAGCTCTCGATAATTACATGGTCTGTGCATTTCCATCGTCTATCGAGAGCCACCAGCATGACCGAACTCATTGCCGTCGCCCTGTTCACCCTGCTCGCCGTCATCAGCCCCGGTGCCGACTTCGCCATGGTCACCCGCAGCAGTTATGCACAGGGCCGTAAGGCCGGGCTGGCTGTTGCCGTAGGGATTGCCCTGGGGGTGCAGGTGCACGTCCTGTACACGGTGCTGGGCATCGCGGTGATCATCAGCCAGAGCCCGACCCTGTTCCTGGGCATGAAAGTGCTGGGTGCGGGTTACCTGGTCTACCTGGGTTTCCAGTCGCTGACCAACACCCGGCGTATCAGCCTTGACGGTGTTGCCGCATCAGCCACCAGCGTAACGCAGGCCCTGCGCACGGGCTTTCTGACCAACGCCCTCAACCCCAAGACCATGCTGTTCGTGATCAGTGCCTTCACCCAGGTAGTGCAACCGGGCAGCTCGTTGGCGCTGGATTTTGCCTATGGCGCTTTCATGTCCATTGCTCACTGGGTGTGGTTCAGCCTGGTGGCGGTATTTTTTTCCAGTACGGCATTGCGCAAGGCGATGATCGAGCGGCAAAGGCTGGTGGACCGGGTAATCGGCCTGGCGCTGATCGGGTTGGGCCTGGCCGTGGCGGTGACTGGAATGCGTTGAGGTGGCAATTGCATGCCCTGTGCGGGAAGGGTGCAGGCCTGTGGTAATTTTCCGCAGGCAAAGAAAAAGGGCTTACCTTGCGGTAAGCCCTTCGTCTTGTTTGGTGGCTACACAGGGACTTGAACCCCGGACCCCAGCATTATGAATGCTATGCTCTAACCAACTGAGCTATGTAGCCGATGGCGCGCATTATTCTCTTGAACGGCCCCCCTGTCAACACTCATTTCAAAAAAAATTTGCACGCTTTCAAAAACTTAGCGGCCCGGCCCGGGTTCTGCCTTGCCCAACGGCATGTCGCCGGCTTTCAACTGCCCGCTGCGCCAGCCATCGGCGGCTTTGAGGTCGGCTTTCTGTACCGGGCCGATATGCGCGCCATCGAAGGTTACCCGCTCACCCATCGATACCATGCGCTGTTCGCTGCCTTGGATAACCATGGCCTTGCCACTGAGCACCACCAGTTCGTCATGGCCTGCATGGCGGGCGACCTGCAGGCGGGTACCGAACACCTGGATGCGCGCGTCGCCCACTGCTATCTCCATGGCCCTGCCGTCGAGCATCACTTCCAGGTATACCCGGCCCTGCACCAGGTGCAGTTGGCGCGTGCGGCCACGCAGGTCGGCGTTCATCGCACTGGCGCTGCCCAGGTGCAGGGTGGTGCCATCGGCCAGGCGGATGCTACGGCGCTCACCTGCATCGGTATGCAATTCGCTGCCCAGGCGCTGTATCAGCGGCCAGTACAGGTAGGCGGTAGCGGCTAGCCCCAGGAGGAACAATAGCGCCAGCCATTTGCCCAGATGGCTGCGGTGCGCGTTGATCTGCCGTGGACGGACGCGAACGGGCATTGGGCTCATGGGGTTGGTGTGCTCGCGATTAGGGCCGTTTCGCCCAACGATGACGGGTATTTTGGCCAAGGATGCTAATTATATTGAGAACCATTTTCAAGTGTGTCGCGGACAAAGGAAATAAAAGGTAGCTATGTATCTATTTGTTTTCCGATAATCGGATCCCAAACTACGGACGGAGATTCAGGCACATGGCTATCAGTAGCGCCTCCACGGCGCCCACCAGTGCAGCGGCGAGCCAAGCCACGCCGCTGGTGATGCGCATAATCGGTTTCTGCGCCCTGGCGCACCTGATCAATGACCTGATCCAGTCTGTGCTGCCGGCGATCTACCCGATGCTCAAGGCCAACTACGACCTGAGTTTCGCCCAGATCGGCATGATCACCCTGACGTTCCAGATCACCGCCTCGCTGCTGCAGCCTTGGGTCGGCTTCTTTACCGATCGCCGACCGGCACCGAACCTGCTGCCACTGGGCACCCTGTGTACCCTGGTGGGTATCGTGATGCTGGCCTTCGTCGGCAGCTTCCCGATGATTCTGCTGGCCTCGGCCCTGGTGGGTATCGGCTCGTCGACCTTCCACCCGGAAACCTCGCGTATTGCGCGCCTGGCATCGGGCGGGCGCTTCGGCCTGGCCCAGTCGACCTTCCAGGTCGGTGGCAACACCGGGTCGGCTTTGGGGCCGCTGCTGGCGGCAGCCATTGTCATTCCGTTCGGCCAGAGCCACGTGGCCTGGTTCGGCCTGGCTGCGCTGTTCTTTCTCGGCGTCACCCTGATGCTGCGTGGCTGGTACAAGGAGCACCTCAACCAGGCCAAGGCGCGCAAGGCTGTGCAGGCGACCCACGGCATTTCCCGCGGGCGGGTGGTGGCGGCGCTGATCGTGCTGGGCCTGCTGGTGTTCTCCAAGTACTTCTACATGGCCAGCTTTACCAGCTATTTCACCTTCTACCTGATCGAGAAGTTCGATGTGTCGGTGGCCAGCTCGCAGCTGCACCTGTTCCTGTTCCTTGGTGCGGTGGCGGCGGGTACCTTCTTTGGCGGGCCGATCGGTGACCGCATCGGGCGCAAGGCCGTGATCTGGTTTTCGATCCTTGGCGTGGCGCCGTTCACCCTGGTGCTGCCGTATGCCGATCTGTTCTGGACCACCGTGTTGAGCGTGGTGATCGGCTTTATCCTGGCTTCGGCGTTTTCCGCGATCGTGGTGTATGCGCAGGAGCTGGTACCGGGCAGCGTGGGCATGATTGCCGGGATCTTCTTCGGGCTGATGTTCGGCTTTGGTGGCATCGGTGCTGCCTTGCTGGGGTATGTGGCGGACCTGCGTGGCATCGAGTACGTGTACGAGGTGTGTTCGTTCCTGCCTTTGTTCGGGTTGCTGGCGGTGTTCTTGCCAAGTACCGGCAAGCGCTGAAAGATGCACAGAACCTGTAGGAGCAGCCTTGGGGGGGGGGGGGGGGGGGGTCGGCGGCAAAAGAAGTTTTTTTTTCTTCTTCCTTCTCCCCCCCACCACCATTGTTTTTTTGGTAAAAAGATACTTTACCCGAGCAATCTCTTTTTTTTTTCCCCCCCCCCCCCCCCCCCCCAAGGCTGCTCCTACAAGGGCCCGCGCAGGTCTGGAGAGCATGCAAGGCGGTTGCTCTCCGAAATTTGACGACTTGACCACCCTTGGCCTAGAGTCCGCCTTTTCCCCAACCACCTGCGTAGTAGTCAAAGCAATGTGCCGTACCCAGTCCCTGCCAAACGCCCGCCAGCCTGCCTTCCAGGCCCTGCGTCGTGCGTGGCCGAGCGACACGGTGCTCAAGCGTCGCCGCAGCGTGCTTTTTGCCTTCACCTTCTCGCCACACCTCGCCTGAACTGATCTGCGCTTTCGCGTCGCTCGCCGCCCTGGCGTGCGCGCCTGTGTCTGCACGTCTTTTCGGTTTGCAAGGAGTGGTACATGAACATGCGTTTGCTGGCGGGCCTGTTGTTCGCCGTTTCGGTCGTGGGTTTCAGTTTGGGGGCCAGCCTGCCGCTGGTGTCGTTGCGCCTGCATGAAGCCGGTGCGAGCACCCTGGAAATCGGCATCATCTCGGCCATCCCCGCTGCGGGCATGATGCTCTCGGCGTTCCTGGTTGATGCCTGCTGTCGCCACCTGACCCGGCGCACCATCTACCTGCTGTGCTTCAGCCTGTGCACGCTCAGCATTGCCTTGCTCGAGTCGGCGTTCGGCTCGCTGTGGCAGCTGGCGCTGTTGCGCCTGGGCCTGGGGCTGGGCATGGGTATCGCCATCATCCTCGGCGAGTCGTGGGTCAACGAACTGTGCCCGGAGCACAACCGCGGCAAGATCATGGCCCTGTACGCCACCAGCTTCACCGGCTTCCAGGTGCTCGGCCCGGCAATGCTGGCGGTGCTGGGCGCCGACAGCCCGTGGATCACCGGTGTGGTCACCGCCTGCTATGGCCTGGCGCTGCTGTGCATCGTGCTGACCGTACCCAACGACCATGTGGAACATGAAGAAGGTGAAAAGAGCTTCGGCCTGGCCGGTTTCTTCCGTGTGGCGCCGGCGTTATGCGTGGCGGTGCTGTTCTTCTCGTTCTTCGATGCCGTGGTGCTGTCGCTGCTGCCGGTGTATGCCACCAGCCATGGCTTTGCCGTGGGCGTGGCGGCGCTGATGGTGACCGTCGTGTTTGCCGGTGACATGTTGTTCCAGTTGCCGCTTGGCTGGTTGGCCGACCGGGTGGAGCGCACCGGGCTGCACCTGGTATGCGGGCTGCTGGCGATGGCGATCGGTATCGGCCTGCCCTGGCTGCTGAACCTGACCTGGTTGCTATGGCCGCTGCTGGTGCTGCTGGGCGCCGTGGCAGGCGGCATCTATACCCTGGCGCTGGTACTGATCGGGCAGCGCTTCAAGGGGCAGGACCTGGTTACCGCCAATGCCAGCGTGGGCTTGCTGTGGGGTGTGGGTAGCCTGGTCGGGCCGCTGGTCAGCGGTGCGGCAATGGATGTGGCGCCGCATGGTCTGCCTATCGCGCTGGCGTTGATGGCCGGGTTGTTCGTGTGCTTTGCCCGGCAGTCGTACCGGCGCACGGTGCGGTTGCGGGGCGATGGTGCCGAGCAATACCCTGCCAGGAATTAGCCGCGCAAGAATCGGCGTTTGTCCGATGAGCGGCTGCGTTAAGCTGGGCCTGCAATCGACCCGTTGGAGGTGCCATGATCCTGTCCGACCTATCGCCTGAAGCCTACCGTGAGGCCACTGAATACCTTGCGGCGCTCGACCCGGACTGGTCGCGGCATATCGAGGCGACCGGGCCTTGCCTGCACCAGGCCACGCCGGGGCGTGAACCTTACGAAGTGCTGGTGCGAGCGATTGCCTACCAGCAACTGCATGCCCGTGCTGCCGAGGCAATTCTTGGGCGCTTGCTGGCGTTGTTCCCGGAGGCTGCGTTCCCAGGGCCGGAGCAGTTGTTGGCGGTTACACCGGAAACCATGCGCGCCTGTGGTTTTTCCGCGAGCAAGATGGCGACGATCCAGGGTATTGCCCAAGGCCGGCTGGATGGCCTGGTGCCGAGCCGGGAAGAGGCGCTGGCCATGGCTGACGAGGCGTTGATCGAACGGCTGGTGGCATTGCGCGGGGTAGGGCGGTGGACGGTGGAGATGTTGCTGATCTACAGCCTGGCGCGTTCGGACGTACTGCCGGTCGACGATTTTGGCGTGCGCGAGGGGTATCGGCGGCTGAAGGGGCTGGACAAGGCGCCGACGCCGGCGCAAATGCGTTCGCTGGGTGGCGGCTGGCGCCCATACCGCACCGTGGCGGCCTGGTACCTGTGGCGGGCCTGAGGTTTTGCACTGCCTGTGCCGGCCCTTTCGCGGAAAAGCCCGTCCCAAAAGGGTTTCCACAGTTTGGAAGGGCGGTGAAGTACTTGTGGGAGCGGGCATGCCCGCGAAGAGGCCGGCACAGGCAACAACCTATCTGGACATTTACCAATGAACCCCTACACCACCCCCGACCAACGCTGGCAAGCCGTAGAATCCCGCGAAACCGCCGCCACCGGTCACTTCGTCTACGCCGTGCGCACCACCGGCATCTACTGCCACCCCGGCTGCAAATCGCGTCTTGCCAAGCGAACCAACGTCGAGTTCTACGACACCCCAGCTGCCGCCGAAACCGCCGGCTACCGCGCCTGCAAACGTTGCACCGCCACCACCAGCGCCACCCGCCACAGCCAGCTGGTCACCCGCGCCTGCCGCCTGATCGAAGCCATCGACCCGGCACCCAGCCTCGACCAACTCAGCGCCCAACTGGCCGTCAGCCCTTTTCACCTGCATCGCCTGTTCAAGGCCGAAACCGGTCTGACCCCCAAGGCCTATGCCACCGCTTTCCGTGCCCGGCGCCTGCGCGCCCACCTGGAAGATGGCCAGCGCTCTGTCACCGATGCCATCTATGACGCCGGCTACAACTCCAACAGCCGCTTCTACGAAAGCGCCGACCAGCGCCTGGGCATGCGTCCGCGGCAATACCGCGCCGGCGGCGCCGGGGCAACCATCCACTTCGCTCTTGGCCAATGCTCCTTGGGTGCCATCCTGGTGGCCCAGAGCGAGAAGGGCATTTGCGCGATCCTGCTGGGCGACGATCCCGAGGCCCTGCTGCACGATCTGCAGGACCAGTTCCCCAAGGCCCACCTGGTCGGCGGCGACAGTGCTTACGAACGGTTGGTCGCCGAGGTGGTGGGATTCGTCGAAGCACCCGCGCTGGGCCTGGCCCTGCCACTGGATGTGCAAGGCACTGCGTTCCAGGAGCGGGTGTGGCAAGCCCTGCGCGAGGTGCCGGCCGGCAGCCGGGTCAGCTACACCGACATCGCCGAGCGCATCGGCGCGCCCAAGGCGGTGCGTGCGGTGGCCATGGCCTGCGCGGCCAACCACATCGCCGTGGCCATCCCCTGTCATCGGGTGGTCCGCCGCGACGGTGACATCAGTGGCTACCGCTGGGGCATCGAGCGCAAACAGCAGTTGCTCAAACGAGAAACGGCACTCTCCTGATCGCGTGAAGCCGCGTAGAATCCACCGCCAAATCGAATTGTAAAGAGGAATATTCGATGAGGCGTGTCAGCCTTGCCCGTTATTGTCCAGGCCTGATGGTTTTCATGGCCCTGATGCTTGCCATTGCCAGCCCGGCCTGGTCGGCCCCGGCCACGCCATTGTCCAATCTGGCGGTTGCCGAAGCGGACGTGCTGGATGAAAACGCCAGCATCGAGCAGTTGAGCGAGCGGCTGGACCAGATACGCCAGGGCGTTACCAGCGACGCCAATGACGATCTGCTTTCGCAGTTGCGCCTGGGCGCAATGCAGGTGCAGCGTCAGGCCGACGCGTTGACTGCCCTGCGCACCACTGATGTTGAAAAAGTCGACGACAAGCTCAAGGTCATCGGCCCGGTCCAGCCGGACGAGGCGGCTACCCTGACCCAGCAGCGTAAAGCGCTGGAGGCCGAGAAGAAGGCCTTGGTGGCGCAGCGGGATCAGGCCTCCAAGCTGACCCAGTCGGCGCGCGACTTGTCCACGCAAATCGTCAACCTGCGCCGCAGCCAGTTCAACTCGCAGATCACCAGCCGCGCGGCCTCACCGCTGAGCCCGGCGTTCTGGCAGAGCATCATTCGCCCCACCCAGGACGATGTTGCACGCCTGCGTGACCTGCGTGGTGAGACGGCTGATGCCATCGGCAGTGCCTTCAGCGCTGAAAATCGCTGGTTGTTCATTACCAGCCTGGTGGCGGCAATCCTGGTCTGGACCTTGGTGCGCCGCGTGCTCGAGCGCCTTCTCGCCGGCGCCATGGTCAGCTGGCTGCCCGAAGGCCGCCTGCGCCGCAGTGCGCTGGCGCTGGGTGTCAGCCTGGCAACCTTGGGTACCATCGCCGGCTCGGTCTCGCTGCTGCGTTGGGGGCTGGAGAGCAGCGCCGAGTTGGGCGCCGATATCGCCAGCCTGGCCAATCATGTGCTCGCGCTGGTGGTGTTCAGCGCCTTCATCACCGGCCTGGGCCGCGCCATGCTGATGCTGCAGCGTCCGTCCTGGCGCCTGCCGCCTATTCACGATGAAGTGGCCAGCGCCCTGGGCTGGTTCCCCAAGGTGCTGGCGTTGGCGCTGATGGTCATGATGACCATGGAACGCATCAACAGCGTGATCGGTGCCAGCCTGGCGCTGACCGTGGCGGTCAACGGCCTGACCGCGCTGGTAGTGGCGTTCACCTTCGCCGGTGCGCTGCTGCGTTACCGCCGCACCCTGCGCAAGCATGACCTGGAGCGCCCCACAGGCCTGGCCGGGCTGATCCCGTTCGTGATGGTGATCTGGCTTACGTTGATCCTGCTGGCCTTGCTCGCCGGTTACCTGACACTCGCCTACTTCCTCACCGCCAAGCTGCTGTGGGTCAGCCTGGTGATTACCTGTGCCTACCTGCTGACCACGTTCTTTGGCGACCTCTGCGAAACCCTGCTGTCGCCCCGCCAGCCTGGCGGCCTGGCGCTGGCCTCGACCCTGGGCCTGGCGCCACGTCACCAGGCCCAGGCCAGCACCATCCTGGCCGGTATCGGGCGCACCGTGGTGCTGTTCCTGGCGTTGTTGCTGGCACTGATGCCGTCGGGCACCAGCCCCAGCGAACTGCTGTTGAGCCTGGGTGATTGGGACGAGACCGGCGGCAAGCTGCTGGGCAACATGAACATTGTCCCCCAGGACATTCTGTTGGCAGTGGTGATGTTCCTCGGCGGCCTGTTCGCCATCCGCGTGGTCAAGCGCTGGCTGAGCGATCGCCTGCTACCGGAAACCGACATGGACGCCGGCATGCGTGCCTCGCTGGTGACTCTGGTGGGTTACCTGGGCTTCATCTTCCTGGCCATGCTGGTGATGTCGACCCTGCGCATCAACCTCACCAGCCTGACCTGGGTGGTCAGTGCCCTGTCGGTGGGTATCGGTTTCGGCTTGCAGCAGATCGTGCAGAACTTCATTTCCGGCCTGATCCTGCTGACCGAGCGCCCGGTCAAGGTGGGCGACTGGGTCAGCCTGGCGGGTGTCGAGGGCGACATTCGCCGTATCAACGTGCGCGCCACCGAGATCCAGATGTCCGACCGCTCGACGGTTATCGTGCCCAACTCGCAGTTCATCTCGCAGAACGTGCGTAACGTGACCATGGGCAACGCCCTGGGCGTGGTCGGCATTACCCTGACCATGCCGCTGGAGACCGATGCCAACCGCGTGCGTGAACTGCTGCTGGCGGCTTACCAGGAGCACGAGGCGATTCTGGATGCGCCGGCTACCTCGGTCACCTTCAAGGACCTGACCAGCAGCGGCATGGTGATAGGTGTGAGTGGTTACGTGGCGGGGCCGCGGCAGGTGTCCGGTACGCGCAGCGACCTGTTGTTCACCATCCTTGGGCGCCTGCGTGATGAAGGTATTGCCCTGTCGTCGCCGCAGAGCATGGTGTTGGTGCAGGAGGGCGCTCGCTCGGCTGACGAGTCGGTGTGAAGCCAATCGCCGGCAAGCCAGCTCCCACAGGTACTGCGTATGGCTTGAAGTCGACGCGGTCCTTGTGGGAGCTGGCTTGCCGGCGATTGGGCTGCAAGGCAGCCCCCTGCCTCAATGCTGCTTGGCCTGCCTGATCCTCAGCAAAATCACCAGCAACACCAACAGCACAGGCGGCGCCATGGCCAAAAGCCCATCCCGCGCCGTCAGCCCCAACCCCAGCACATTCAGCCCGCCATACAGCAGCTTGAACAAGTTCAGCAGGTAGTAGGTGATGGCAATGATCGACAGCCCCTCCACCGCCCGTTGAATCTTCACCTGAGCATCAGCCCGGGCATTGAGGCTGCGCAGGATCTCGGCGTTCTGCTCTTCCATTTCCACCTGTACCCGCGCCTGCAACAGGTCGCCCAGGTTGGCCACATTCTTTGCCAGCTGCTCCAGGCGCTGCTCGGTGGCCGCGCAGTAGCGCACGGTCGGCTTGAACCGGCGTTCGATGAAAACCCCCAGGCGCTGGCAGTCGCCCACATGGCTTTCCCGCAGCTCGCCCAGGCGTTCGAACACCAGTTGCGCATAGGCTTGCGTGGCGCCGAAGCGGTGGCGGGTTTTCACCGTACGGCTGACCACCTGGCGTGACAGGTGGGCAATGGCTTCCAGCAAGCCTTTGGAATCATGGTCATCGACACCGGCACTTCGCTCCGAGAGGTTGACCAGGGTCTTGTCGAAGGCATCCAGTTCCTGGCTCAGGTCCTTGGCCGTGGTCAGGGTCAGCGAGGCCATCATGCGGTAGGTCTCGATCTCCAGCAGACGGCGGATCATGCGGCCCTGTCGGTAGGCATTGAG
Source organism: Pseudomonas sp. S1(2024) (assembly GCF_046557535.1). Lineage (NCBI taxonomy): Bacteria > Pseudomonadati > Pseudomonadota > Gammaproteobacteria > Pseudomonadales > Pseudomonadaceae > Pseudomonas > Pseudomonas sp. S1(2024). The sequence continues at coordinate 73,917 of NZ_JBKGFP010000041.1, read as the reverse complement.
GCGACGGTTGATGAACAGGAAGCGGTTGGTGCCGTCCTCGGTCAGGCGAAAATCGCTCCACACCACCGCATCGCCACCGCCGACGCAGGAGCCGCACGGGTCTTTGAAACCGTAGTGGGGCAGGTCCAGTTCGTGTTCGTCACGGACCAGCACCTGCACCGCGTTGATCACCTGCGCCGCTTGCGGGGCGATAGCCTCGGCCAGCACCGGCGGCAGCGTTTGCCACTCGGTGTCGGCGGCAGTGCAGGGCACCACCAGGGTCAGGGTGAAGAACTCGGTGTGCCGTTCCCACTTGAACGGATGACCATCCAGGCGGGTGATGCCTTGGGCGGCTGCGGTGTCCAGGGCATCCGGGCAGCATCGTTGCAGCAGTGCCGCACAGGCAGCATCGCCGCCGAGCAAGGCCAGGTGGAAGACATGCGCCGGGCCGTCGAAATACAGCGACGGGCGGGCGTGCAGTTCGTTGTGCAAGGCGGTGCGTTGAGGGTGCATGGGTGGTCCGGCCTGGTGTTGTGATTGTGGGGGGTACCAGGAAGTGGGACTTTGCGGTCGGCGGGCAAAGTCACGCGGGCGCAGAGTTTTGTGTCGCCTGTGCCGGCCTCTTCGCGGGCAAGCCCGCTCCTACAGGTAGCGCGCAGCCCTTCAGGCCTGCGCCGCAAAGAAGTCCCGGTATCATTGTGACGACCCAGGGAAATTAGCCCTGATGCTCCTGTTCAACAACAGAGAAACGGCTGCGGCGCGGGTAGGATAATTCCCAAGCTACTTCCAGCTGAAGCATTTGGTTTCAGGTTGGGAAAAGTCTTACATCTGAGGGGGCCAAGGCGAGGGCTTCGCCCTCGATCGCCGGCAAGCCAGCTCCCACAGCGATGGCACATGGCTTGCCGGCGAAAGGGCCGCAAAACGGCCCCGGAAATCTCAACCCAGACAGCGCGTCACATGCTTGACCGACTGGTAGGCCGACAACCCCCAAGGCCCCAGCTCACGCCCGATCCCGCTACCCTTGGTGCCACCCCACGAGGTCTCGACGAACACCGCCTGCACCGAGTTGATCCACACATGGCCAACCTCCAGCGCATCGGCCACCCGCTCGGCGCGTTCCAGGTCGGCGGAGCACACCGTAGCCACCAGCCCGAAGCGGCTATCGTTGGCCTCGGCAATTGCCTGTTCCTCGGTCGCAAAGCGACGCGCGCACAGCACCGGGCCAAAGATTTCCTCGGTCCACAGGCGGCTGTCTTTCGGCACATCGGCATACAGCGTCGGGCTGACGAACCAGCCATCCCGGTCCAGCGCCTTGCCACCGGCCAGACACTGCAGGCCTTCTTCCCGCGCCGTGGCAAAGTAGCCGGCCACCTTCAGCCACTGCGCCTGGCTGGTCAGCGGCCCCATGTCGACCTCTTCGGTCAATGGATTACCGACCCGCAGGTTTTCCAGTGCCACCTGCAAGCGCGGCAGCAGCGCATCGGCAATGCCGTCCTGCACCAGCAGCCGCGAAGTGGCCGAGCACATCTGCCCGGCGTTCCAGGTGATGCCGGCGACGATCCATTCCACTGCCTGGCCCACGTCGCAATCATCGAACACCACGATCGCCGACTTGCCGCCCAGCTCCAGCGTCACCGGCCGGCACTGCGCCGAAGCGCTGCGCATTACCTGGCTGCCGACACTATTGCTGCCGGTGAACGACAGCTTGTCCAGGCCATTGTGGTTGCTCAGTGCAGCGCCGGTTTCGGCCTTGCCGTTGACGATGTTCAACACCCCGGCCGGCAGCTCCAGGGCATCGGCGATCTGGCCATAGGCCTGTTCGATCAGCGGGGTGACTTCCGATGGCTTTAGCACCACGGTGCAACCAGCGGCCAGGGCCGGGGCGAGCTTCCAGGCGCTGGTCACAAGCGGGAAATTCCACGGCACGATCAGGCCGACCACGCCCACCGGTTCCAGGCGGGTGCGAGCGCTGAAACCCGGCGCAGCCAACGGCACATCGCGGTTCTTCGATGGCAGTTGCTCGGCCAGTTCGGCGTAGTAGCCGAAGGTGGCGATGGCGTCGTCCAGGTCGATTTCCGCCTCATGACGTGGCTTGCCGTTGTTGCGCATCTGCAAGGTGATCAACGCTTCACGGCGCTGCCCGAGTTGTTCGGCAAAGCCGCGCAGGTAGGCGGCGCGTTCGCTGGCGCTGGTGTTTTTCCAGGCGGGCAGGGCGCCTCGGGCAGCAGTCACTGCCTGGTCTACCTGGGCGACGCTGGCGGCCATCAGTTCGGCAAAGGGTTGCCCAAGGGCCGGGTCATTGACGCTGATGCAGTCGCTGCCCTGGCCTTCGACCCAGCGGCCGGCGATGTAGTGGGAAGTGGTCATGGTCGGTTTCCAGTCAGGCCGTTTCGGCGGTGGTTACCGGCGAGTGCGCGGTGCTTTTGCAACGCACCCAACGCGGGCCCTGGGGGCCATACACGCCGGCAGGTTCGGGGAACAGGTTGAGCAGCAGCAGATACAGCACACCGGCCAGCCCCAGGGTGACCGGCAGGCTCAGGTCGATGCCGCCGGCCAGGTCGCCCAGTGGGCCGACGAACTGCCCTGGCAGGTTGACGAAGCACAGGCCCACCGCCGCGCTGGGGATCCACGCCCCCATGCCGCGCCAGTTCCAGCCATGCAGGAACCAGTAGTGGCCGCCACGTTGGCCGCGGGTGAACACCTGCAGGTCGTCGGCATGGTAGAAGCCGCGGCGGGTGATCAGGCCGAGGATCATGATCACCATCCACGGGCTGGTGCAGGTGATGATCAGCACGGCGAAGGTCGACACGCTCTGCACCAGGTTGAAGGTGAAGCGGCCGACGAAGATGAAGCCGATCGCCAGCACGCCGATCAGCAGTGTGGCGCCGGCACGGCTGAGCAGGCGTGGGAACACACTGGACATGTCCAGGCCGGTGCCGTACAGCGCGGTGGTGCCGGTGGACATGCCACCGATCACCGCAATCAGGCACACCGGCAGGAAGAACCAGCTTGGCGCCACCGCCAGCAGGCCACCGACGTAGTTGTTGGCGGCGATGTAGTCCGGCGCCTGGGTGGCCACCAGGGTGGCGGTGCACAGGCCGAACAGGAACGGGATCAGTGTCGCGCCCTGGGCCGCGATCACCGCCAGCATGATGCGCGCCTTGGGCGTTTCACGCGGGATGTAGCGCGACCAGTCGCCGAGGAACGCACCGAACGACACCGGGTTGCTCATGGCCAGGATCGCCGCACCGACGAATGCCGCCCAGAAGCCCGCCTGGCCGAGGTTTACGCTACCCGCATAACCGGCGTCGAACGGCCCGGCAAAGGCAACGATGCCCAGCAGGAACAGCAGGCTCGAGGCCCACACGGCGATCTTGTTGACCCACAGCATGAAGCGGAAGCCAAAGATACACACCACCAGCACCAGTACCGCGAACAGGCCGTAGGCCAGGCCCAGGGTCAGGTCGGTTTCCGGCAGGCCGGCCAGGCGCTTGGCGCCGCCGACCAGGGCGTCGCCCGAGCTCCACACCGACAGCGAAAAGAACGCCACCGCGGTGAGCAGCGACAGGAACGAACCGACGATGCGCCCGTGCACGCCAAAGTGCGCACCCGACGACACCGCGTTGTTGGTGCCGTTGAGCGCGCCAAACAGGCCCATGGGCGCGAGGATCAGCGCGCCCACGCCGACGCCGAGCAGGATCGCCCACACACCGGCCTGGAACGACAGCCCGAACAGCACCGGGAAGCTGCCCAGCACGGCCGTGGCGAAGGTATTGGCGCCGCCGAAGATCAGGCGGAACAGGTCCAGCGGGGAGGCGTCGCGTTGATCGTCGGGGATCTGTTCGACGCCATTGGTCTCGATACCGGTCGAGTGGCTCATGGTGATGCTCCAGCGCGGTTGTTGTGGGCCGGCGCAGTGCGCGGGCCTTCTTGTGGGTGCGATGGCAGGGCGGCAGGGCCGCGTAAAGGGGATCAGGCCGGCGATACGACCGACAGGTGCTCGTGGCAGGCCAGCCACCGTTCGCCGTGGCGGCGGAAGACGATGGTCTCGCGCTCGCTCAACTGGTGTTCTTCGCCGGCGATGCGGATGTGCGTGGCCACATCGTGCATGAAGATCGCCACGTCACCTTGCAGGCTCACCTGGGCATTGCCCGATTCGCAGGCGAGCACGGCAAACCCGTCGGCCTGCCACTGGGCCCAGAGTTGCTCGTAGGCATGGCGCGAAAGCAGCGGTTGCGGCAGGGTGTGGAAAAGGAAGGTGGCGTCTTCGCTGAAGCAGGCGAAATAGCGAGCGGTGTCGTTGCTGGCGAACGCCGCAACGAGGTCGGCGGCGGCTTGCCGTACCTGGAGTGTCTGGTCCACGGGAGTGGCCTCACGGTTCTTGTGATTGTGGTGAAGCGATTCTGGTGGCGGTCGGCGAGGGGAAAAATCGCTGCGGGCAAATAATCAGTTCAGGAATTTGTGAAGTGATGGCTGCGCTTTCTCAGGTTTCGCACTGCGCATCCTGTGGGAGCGGGCGTGCCCGCGAAGCATGCAACGCGGTGCATGGCACCGGCTTCGCCGGTGTTCGCGGGCGTGCCCGCTCCCACAGGGATTGTGCTGGCCGTGCTTGCGGAGTCTGCTGTCATCTGACTGCAACGAATATTCAGCAACCTTTCTGCCATCTCCCCGTGCCTCATTGCGAGTTGGCGCTGCCCATCAACATCATCGCCGGCTTCTTCGGCATGAACGTCGGGGGTGTGCCGCTGGCGGAAAACCCCCATGGTTTCTGGGTGCTGGTGGCCCTGGTGGCGACCTTCACCGTGCTGGTGGGGCGCTGGGCGTTTCGCAAGCGGCGCGAGTACTGACTTAATTGTTGTGTTGGCCGGGACAGGCCAAAACGAATCGACCGACGGCCTCCCCACCCCGCCATCCTTGCCTACGCTGATACTCCAACCTGCTAAAGCAAGGAAACCCGTCATGGCCTTCCAATACAAGCGTCTGGACAATAACAACGCCGCCGTGCTGCTGGTCGACCACCAGACCGGCCTGCTCTCGCTGGTAAGGGACATCGACCCCGACCGCTTCAAGAACAACGTCCTGGCCCTGTCGGACCTGGCCAAGTACTTCAAGCTGCCGACCATTCTCACCACCAGTTTCGAGACCGGCCCCAACGGCCCGCTGGTGCCCGAACTGAAAGAGCAGTTCCCCGACGCCCCGTACATCGCCCGGCCTGGCAACATCAACGCCTGGGACAACGAGGACTTCGTCAAGGCCGTCAAGGCCACCGGCAAGAAGCAGCTGCTGATCGCCGGCGTGGTGACCGAAGTGTGCGTGGCCTTCCCGGCACTGTCGGCGCTGGAGGAGGGCTTCGAGGTATTTGTCGTCACCGATGCCTCCGGCACCTTCAACGAACTGACCCGTGACTCGGCCTGGCGGCGCATGGAGGCCGCCGGGGCGCAACTGATGACCTGGTTCGGCGTGGCCTGCGAGCTGCACCGTGACTGGCGCAATGACATCGAAGGGCTGGGGACCCTGTTCTCCAACCATATTCCGGACTACCGCAACCTGATGACCAGCTACAACAAGATGGCCAAGTAATCCGGCCTTGAAGGCACCCCGTACCCTGTGGGAGCGTGGCAGTTAAGGTTTGCCGGCTTGATTGGGGCTGCTTTGCAGCCCTTCGCGGGCTTGCCCGCTCCCACAGGGACCGCGCTTTTTTGAGCCTCACACCAAACCTGTGGGAGCGGGCAAGCCCGCGAAGGGCCGCAAAGCGGCCCCCATTTGCTTGATTGACCGGCATCAGGGTAAACCCACATCCTCCCCGGAACACTCCCCAGCACTCGCAGAATCAATGAGATAGAAGCAAGCCTGCAAAATCCACAAGCGAAGCGGCAAACTGCCATGGATCGACCATACTGACTCTTCATTCGCCCTCAGGAGAGCGCCATGTCGAAGTCGTCCAGGAAGAGAGACCCCAAGGACCAGCCAGAGAAACTGGGCGGCAAGGCGTACGAGAAGGAACTCAAGCAGCTGCATGTGGAGCTGGTGAAGCTGCAGGAATGGGTGGTGGCCAAGGGCCTGAAGGTGTGCATTGTCTTCGAGGGCCGCGATGGCGCCGGCAAGGGCGGTACCATCAAGGCCATTACCGAGCGCGTCAGCCCGCGAGTATTCCGCGTGGTGGCGCTGCCGGCGCCAACCGAGCGGGAAAAGAGCCAGATGTATGTGCAACGCTACCTGGGCCACCTGCCTGCCGCGGGCGAGGTAGTGATCTTCGACCGCAGCTGGTACAACCGCGCCGGTGTCGAGCGAGTGATGGGCTTCTGCAGTGAAGAGCAGAGCAGCAAGTTTCTCACCGTGGTGCCGCTGTTCGAAAAGATGATGGTCGAGTCGGGGATCATCCTCATCAAGTACTGGCTGGAGGTCAGCGCCGAAGAGCAGACCCGCCGCCTGCAGGACCGCATCAACGATGGCCGCAAGCTGTGGAAGCTGTCGCCGATGGACCTCAAGTCCTACACACGCTGGGATGAATACACCCGGGCCCGCGACGAAATGTTCGCCGCCTCCGACTCGTCATGGGCACCGTGGTTCATGGCCCATTCCAACGACAAGCGCCGTGCCCGGCTGAACATCATCAGCCATCTGTTGACGCGCATTCCCTACAAGGACATTACCCGCGACGGGCTGGTGAAGTTGCCCAAGCGCGGCAAGATCGGCAAATACAAGGCCGTCAACTACCCGTTCAAGGTCGTCGAAGAGCGTTTCTGATCTCTCCCCGTGGGGAGCAGCGAGGGTGCGAGCCTATGCCACATGATGGCAGCCTGTTGCAGGCGACGGTGGTGTTCCTGCTGGCCGTGGTGCTTCTGGTACCGCTGGCGCAGCGTTTGAAAATGGGGGCGGTGCCCGGCTATCTGCTGGCGGGCATCCTGATAGGGCCATCGGTGTTTGGCCTGCTGAACAACCCGGATAACGTGGCACGCCTGTCGGAGATGGGTGTGGTGATGCTGCTGTTCGTCATCGGCCTGGAGCTGTCGCCGCGGCGTTTGTGGGGCATGCGCCGGGCGCTGTTTGGCGTCGGCTCGCTACAAGTGGGCCTGAGTGCTGTAGTGCTTGGCCTGCTGGCGTACTGGCTGTTCGGCCAGTCGAAGCCGGCTGCCATCGTGCTGGGCCTGGGCCTGGCGCTGTCGTCCACCGCGTTTGGCCTGCAGGTACTGGCCGAGCGCAAGGACCTGGGCAAGCCGCACGGCCGCCTGGCCGTGGCGATCCTGCTGTTCCAGGACATTGCCGCGATCCCGCTGATTGCCGTGGTGCCGCTGCTCGGTGGTGATGTCAGTACCGCCGACGAAGGCGCCTGGCCGGTGTTGGCGGTGGTGGTTGGCATAGGTGTGCTGATCATCTTTGGCCGCTACCTGTTGACCCCTGTTTTCAAGTGGACAGTCGGTTCGGGCCTGCCCGAGCTGTCTACCGCTACCGCCTTGCTGGTGGTGCTGGGCACCGCCTGGGTGATGGAGCACGTGGGCGTGTCGATGGCGCTGGGGGCATTTCTGGCGGGCGTATTGATGGCCGAGTCGCCTTTCCGCCACGAACTGGAAACCCAGATCGAGCCCATCAAGGGTTTGCTGCTGGGGCTGTTCTTCGTTGGCGTGGGGATGAGCGCCGACCTGCGCCTGCTGTTCGGCATGCCGTTAATGGTGCTGGGGCTGACCCTGCTGCTGGTGATGATCAAATTGCCGCTGCTTTATGGCCTGGGCCGCACCGCAGGTGGGCTCACCCAGGCCCAGGCGCTGTGCCTGGGCGTGGTGCTGGCGTCTGGCGGCGAGTTTGCCTTCGTGGTGTTCAAGCTGGCGTTGGATCATCAGGTGCTTGCGCAGCAGGTGCATGACCTGCTGGTGCTGGCCATCACCTTGTCGATGGCGGTAGTGCCGTTGGTAATGATGGCCCTGGCGCGGCAGTTGCGTGACGACAACCCCACACCGGCAGCCCCTGAAGCGGGCCACTGAATCGCGCCACATGGCGCACCTGGAGTTTGGAGGTGAAGCATGCAACCGGGTATCAAGATGGACAGCCGCCTGTCGCGGGGCTTGCTCGATGTGCTCATCAAGGCCGGCCTGGTGGCTGCGCTGGTGATATTCGCCTTCCAGACGTTCCAGCCGTTCCTGGAGCTGATGCTGTGGTCGGTGATCCTGGCGGTGACCTTGTACCCGTTGTATTGCCGCATCCAGCGCCGCACAGGGCTCAAGGACGGGCTTTCGGCGACGCTGGTCGTTCTGCTGGTACTGGTCGTGCTGCTGGTGCCGATCTACCTGGTGGTGATGTCCATCGGCGAGTCGGTGGACAGCCTGGTGACGCTGCTGAAAAGCGGGGCCTGGACCGTGCCGGCCCCTCCCGACTCGGTGGCGGCTTGGCCGCTGATCGGGCCGAAGGTGCATGCCTTGTGGCTGGCCGCCTCGGAAAACATGGCCGGTGTGCTGAACCAGTGGATGCCCCAGCTCAAGGGTGCCGGGCGCACGGTGCTGGGGGCAGCGGCCAGCGCAGGCGGCGCGTTCCTGCTGTTCATCGCGGCGATCATCGTCTCGGGCATCATCATGGCGTTCGGTGACCGCGGCGAAATCGCGGCGCAGCGCATTGCCATGCGGGTGTCGGGGGAGGAACGCGGCAAGCCATTGGCCAAGCTGTGCACCGCCACCATTCGCGCGGTGGCCCAGGGCGTGATCGGCATTGCCTTCATCCAGATGCTGCTGATCGGTGTCGGCTTCGTCATCAAAGGGGTACCGGGGGCGGGGATGCTGGCAATCGTCATCCTCATGCTGGGGATTGCCCAGGCACCGGCCACGTTGATAACGGTGCCTGTGATCATCTACATCTTCAACGTCGAAGGCTTTACCGTGGCGACCATCATTTTCGCCATCTACACCTTCGTCGCCGGGCTTGCCGACAACGTGCTCAAGCCGCTGCTGCTGGGACGCGGGGTGGACGTGCCGATGCCGGTGGTGCTGATCGGGGCATTGGGCGGCATGGTGGTCAAAGGCATCATCGGCCTGTTCATCGGGCCGGTGATCCTGGGCGTCACTTATGTACTGTTCTGGCAGTGGGTGGCGCTGCAGGTGCCGGAAAATCCCGTCGAACCGTCGGCATAAGCCAAGGCCTGCCATGCCCGGACGCTTCTGTGGTTGTGCACTGAGCCTGGCTGCCGCGTTGGTGGGCTGTACCCAGGTCGGCCCGGATTTCCAGCCGCCGCAAGACCCGTGGCTGGGCACCTGGAACACCCCGCTGCTGGAGCAGGCCGGGCAGCAGGCCGCGGCGCCCGACCTGCGCCAGTGGTGGGCCGTGTTCGCCGACCCTGCCCTGGATGCCTTGATCGCCGAGGCCGATGCCAATAACAGCAACCTGCGCGTGGCTGGTTTGCGCGTTGCCGAAGCCCGCGCCCAGTTGGCCATCGTGCAGACCGGGCGTTATCCACAGCTGCAGCAACTGCGCGCGCAGAGCCTTTACCTGAAACAGGATCAGTCCGGCACCGCCACCGCTCGCGACTCGGTGTTCTGGCAATCCAGCGCGGGCTTCGACATCGGCTGGGAAATCGACTTCTGGGGGCGCTTCAGCCGCGCCATCGAAAGCGCCGACGCCGTCTACTTCGCCTCCCAGGCCAATTACGCCGATGCCATGCTGCTGTTGCGTGCGCAGGTGGCCGACACCTACTTTGCCCTGCGCACCGCCGAGGCGCGGCTGGATATCGCCGAAGAAAACGCCCGCCGCCAGGAGCGCAGCCTGGAGATAACCGAGCGGCTGTTCCGTCATGGCGAAAACGACGAACTCGACTGGCAACAGGCGCGCACCCAGTACCTGGCTACCCAGGCCACCATCCCCGAGTTCCAGAACCAGCTCAATGCCCTGCGCAATGTGCTGTGCTCGCTGCTGGGCCGCGCGCCCGGGCCGCTGCCACAGCTGGATGCCGGCCACGGCCAGTTGCCGTTGCCGGACCGTGCCGTGCTGCAGGATGTGCCCGCCCGCCTGCTGCAGCGTCGCCCGGACATCCGCGCCGCCGAGCAGGCGGTGGCGGCGCAGTCGGCGCTGGTCGGGGTGGCCGAGGCCGACCTTTATCCACAACTGAGCCTGTTGGGCAGCATCGGCTGGAGTTTCGTCACGGCCAATCATTTGCCCGATACCTTCGACATCGCCGCCGGGCCCAGCCTGATCTGGAACCCGTTCGACTACGGCCGACGCAAGAACGCTGTGCGCGTGGAAGATGCCCGCTTGCAGCAACTGATCGAGCTGTATCACCAGGACGTTCGCGAAGCCGCCCGTGAGGCCGACGATGCCGCCAGCGGGCTGGTGCGCTCGCTGCAGAGCGCAAGTATCCGCGACCAGGCCTCGCAGGCCGCGCAGCGCTCCCTGAACCTGGCCAGCTCGCAGTACCGCGAAGGCTTTGCCGACTTCCAGCGCGTGCTCGACGCCCAGCAACTGCTGCTGCAGCAACAGGACGGCTACCTGGTCAGCCGCGGCAATGCCGTCAGCAGCCTGGTGACGCTGTACAAGGCCCTGGGCGGCGGCTGGGACGCCAGCCGCGCACCGATCGACCCGGCCACCCGCCAGCAGATGCAGCAACGCACCGACTGGGGTGAACTGCTTGACGAACCAAGCCCCAGCGCACATGCACAAGGTGAAACGAAATGAGCGACACCACGCCGACGCCATCCCCGCCAGCCCCCGATCGCGGCATGCGCTGGGTGCTGCTGCTGATTGTCGTGAGCCTGCTGTGGTACCTGCTGGCCGATCGCTTCACGCCCTATACCCAGCAAGCCCGCCTGCAGGCCTACGTGGTGCCGGTGAGTGCCGAGGTGGCTGGGCAGGTGAAGCGTGTGGCGGTGGGCAACAACCAGGAAGTGCGCAAGGGCGATGTGTTGTTCGAACTGGACCAGGAGCAATATCGCATTGCCCTGGCTCGCGCCGAAGCCGACCTGGACACGGTACGCCGGCAGATCGGCGCCCACACCGCTGGCATCGACTCGGCCCAGGCGGCGCTGGTGGCGGCCCAGGCCAACGAGCGCAAGGCCCGGCAGGACGCCGAGCGGCTCAAGCGCCTGATCGATGAAGACCCGGGCACGGTGTCGGTGCGCCGCCTGGAGGGCGCCCAGGCCAGCCGCGACCAGGCCATCAGCCAGGTGGCGGCAGCCCGTGCCGAAGTTGAGCGGGCCCGTGAGCAGCAGGGCGGAGCGCAGGACGACAACGCCCAACTGCGCAGCGCGGCGGCCAATGTGGAAAAAGCCCGGCTGGACCTGGCGCGCACCATGGTACGCGCCGATGCAGACGGGTTGATCACCGACCTGCGCACCGACGTTGGCCACTATGTTGGCGCCGGCAGCCCGATGATGACCCTGATCGCTATCCATGACGTGTGGATAAGTGCCGACATGACCGAGAACAACCTAGGTCGGCTGCGCCCTGAAACCCCGGTGCTGGTAGTGCTCGATGCGCTGCCCGGCACGGTGTTGAAGGGGCGCATTCGCAGCATCGGCTACGGTGTGAGCGTAGGCCAGAGTGCCCCGCCAGGTACGTTGCCGACCGTACAGAACAGCCGCGAGTGGCTGCGCTCCGCACAGCGCTTCCCGGTTATCGTCGAACTGGAGCGTGACCAGTTGCAGGACAAGACCGTATTGCGGGTCGGTGGCCAGGCCGAAGTCATGGCCCTGCCAAGCGAGGGCAACCCATTGAACCTGCTGGGCCGGCTGTTCATGTGGCTGATGAGCTGGCTGTCGTATGCCTATTGAACTACGCCGCCTGCGTGCCCTGCGCCTGGCCTGGGGCGTGGCGCTTTGCCTGGCGGTGAGTTTCGGCATCGGCTTGCCGGTACCGATCCTGGCGCCGGTGTTCGCGGTGTTGTTGCTGGCCATGCGCAGCCAGCCCTTGCCCCTGCGTGCGGCACCGGCCTTGGCGGTGCTGGTGCTGCTTGCCTGCGGCAGCGGGCTGCTGCTGATTCCGCTGCTGCGCCATGCCCCGGTAAGTGGGGTGTTGCTGGTGAGTGTGGGGGTTTTCCTTACCTTGCGTTATGCGCTGAAAGGCGGCAACGGCCTGTTGGCCAATTTGCTGGTTATCGGCCTGACCATGATCGCTGCCGCCGGCACCAGCGACTTCAGCCTGGCGCTGTCGGTGGTCGAAGCGCTGGCCAAAGGCATGCTGCTGGCGGTGCTGGGCACGGCAGCGGCGCATGTGCTGTTTCCCGAGCCGGCCGATGCGCCGGCGCAACCGGCACCGCCTCTGCTCGACAGTGACCAGGTGAGCTGGGTTGCCTTGCGTGCTACGTTGATCGTCATGCCGGCCTTCTTGCTGGCGCTGATCGCCCCGGACCAGTACATGCCGCTGATCATGAAGGCAGTGAGTCTGGGGCAGCAGGCCGGTGAGACCCGCGCACGGCATGCCAGCCGCGAACTGATCGGCTCGACCTTGCTGGCCGGGTTGCTGGCGATATTGATGTGGGGCGCGTTGAGCCTGTTCGTGCACCTGTGGATGTTTTTCCTGTGGGTGCTGCTGTTCGTCCTTTGGCAGGGGCGCAGGCTTTACCGGGCGGTGGATACCAGGCAAAGCCCGGCGTACTGGGTGAGTTGCCTGACGACCATGCTGATCTTGCTGGGGCAGTCGGTGCAGGACAGCGCGGGAGGGCAGGATGTTTACCGCGCCTTTGCCGTGCGCATGGCGCTGTTTCTGGCGGTGTCGGTGTACGCCAGTGCCATGCTCATATGGATTGATCGGCGGCGGGTTCGGACTGCTTAGTTCTTCTGTACTGGCCTCTTCGCGGGCACGCCCGCTCCCACAGGTACAGCGACAACCTTGAGGTTTGTGCGGTCCCTGTGGGAGCGGGCATGCCCGCGAAGAGGCCAGCCCAGGAAAACCTAGGGCTTCCAGTCAACCCCACTCTCCTCCAGGTAGGCATCCACCGCTGCCCCAACAGTGGGATGAAACGCCGACTCCCCCATATGCTCGAACAACTCGAACTGCCGCATCTTGTCCTTTACCGGGTCCTTCATCTCGGCAAACTGCAACTCCACCCCCCGCGCCTCCAGCGCCCGGTCCAGCTCGGCCAGCATGTCCGCCGAGGTGATATCGATGCTGGTCACCGGCTCTGCCGCGATCACCAGCCGTTGTACCGGGGTAGGCGATGCATCCACCGCCGCCATCACCGTGCTCTGGAACTGTTCGGCATTGGCAAAGAACAGCGGGGCATCCCAACGCAGCAGCACCAGCCCCGGAATGCGTCGGGCCTGTGGATAACGCTGCACATCATGGTAACCGCGGGTGCCATCCACCCGTCCCAGCACCGCATGATGCGGCCGCCAGCCGTCCCACAGGAATTCGATCACCGATATAGCCACGGCAATGCAGATACCGGGAATGGCCCCGAATACCGCTACGCCGACGAAGCAAGTGAACGACAGCCAGAATTCCCATTGCTGCATGCGGAAGATGCGCTTGAGGTCGGCGAACTCGAACAGGCCCAATGCTGCGGCAATCACCACTGCCGCCAGGGCGCTGTTGGGCAGGTGTTGCATCAGGTTGGGCGCCACCAGCAGCAACAGGGTCACCGCCAGCGCGCCGATAATACCGGTGAGCTGAGTCTGCGAGCCGGCCGCTTCGGCCACGGGGGTGCGCGATGAGCTGCTGCTGATGGGGATGCCCTGGAACAGCCCCGAGGCCAGGTTGGCCACACCCAGGCCGAACATTTCCTGGTTGGGGTTGACCGGGGCCTTCATGCGCGCGGCGTATGAACGTGACAGCACACTGGTATCGGCGAACGACACCAACGCTACTGCGATGCCGCCGAGCAGCACCTCCACCAGGTCGATATCGCTGACCCAGGGGAACACGAAGCTGGGTAGCCCCTGGGGCAGTTCGCCGAGCACTTTCACGCCTTGCTGGTCGAGCCCCAGCAGGCTCACCGCCAGCGTGGCCAGCACCACAGCAATGAGAATGCCCGGCAAACGCTTGAACGGCTTGAGCAGCAGGATCAGCGCCAGGCTACCGCCACCGACCACGAAGCTTGGCCAATGGCCCTGGCCGGCGAGCAATGCCTGGATCAGGTTCCAGGTGTCCCGCAGCGGGCCCTGGCTGTCGACCGACAGGCCGAACAGTTTGGGCAACTGGCTGATCAGCACCGTGAGGGCGATGCCGTTCATGTAGCCATAGCGGATCGGCTTGGACAGCAGTTCGGTGATGAAGCCCAGGCGCAGCAAACCGGCGATCACACAGAACGCCCCGGCGACCAGGGCCATCATGCTGGCGATGGCGATTGCCCGTTGCGGGTCGCTGGCGGCGTACTGCACCACCACTGCCAGGATCGGCGCGGCCAGCGCCGAGTCCGGGCCCAGCACCAGGATGCGGCTGGGGCCGAACAGGGCGTAGGCCAGCAGCGGGATGATGGTGGCGTACAGGCCGTAGATGCCAGGTACGCCGGAAGCTTCGGCATAAGCTATACCCACCGGTACCAGCATGGTGGTGAGCACCAGGCCGGCGGCGATGTCTTTGGGCAGCCAGGCGGGTTGGTAGTGGAGCAGGGTGACCAGGCCGGGTAACCAGCGTTGCCAGTCGAGGCGGTTTTTTTCGGGCATGGGGCGTGCGTCCAGGGGAGGGTGCTGAATCACAGCTTAGATGCTGAATTCCGGGGCCGCTCTGCGGCCCTTTCGCGACACAAGGCCTTTGATGCAATGTCCAGAAAATGCGTGGTACCTGTGGGAGCGGGCATGCCCGCGAACACCGGCGCAGCCGGTGCCATGCACCGCGTTGGATTCTTCGCGGCTAAAGCCCACAGGGGGCGCGTGCCGCTTGCCAAATGCCAGAAAAAACAAAACCCCTTGAGGCGTTGGCCTCAAGGGGTTCGTAGGTACTGCGGTCTGGCGCTTAGACGTTGAAGCGGAAGTGCATCACGTCACCGTCCTTGACGATGTAGTCCTTGCCTTCCAAACGCCATTTACCGGCTTCCTTGGCACCGCTCTCACCCTTGAACTGGATGAAGTCGTCATAGGCCACCACTTCAGCGCGGATGAAACCTTTTTCGAAGTCGGTGTGGATCACGCCAGCGGCCTGTGGTGCGGTGGCACCGACGCGTACGGTCCAGGCGCGTACTTCCTGCACGCCGGCAGTGAAGTAGGTCTGCAGGTTCAGCAGCTCATAACCGGCGCGGATAACGCGGTTCAGGCCAGGCTCTTCCAGGCCCAGGGCCTCGAGGAACATATCCTTCTCTTCACCGTCTTCCAGCTCGGCGATTTCCGCTTCGATCTTGTTGCACACCGGCACCACTACCGCGCCTTCTTCCTCGGCGATGGCCTTGACCACGTCCAGGTGCGGGTTGTTGTCGAAGCCGTCTTCGGCCACGTTGGCGATGTACATGACCGGCTTGCTGGTCAGCAGGTGGAAGCCGCGGATGACCGCCTTGTCTTCGGCGCTCATGTTCTTCATCAGGCTGCGCGCTGGCTTGCCTTCGGTGAAGTGCGGGATCAGCTGTTCGAGGATGGCCTTCTGCGCCAGGGCTTCCTTGTCGCCGCCCTTGGCGTTGCGGGCAACCTTCTGCAGCTGCTTCTCGCAGCTGTCGAGGTCGGCGAAGATCAGCTCGAGGTCGATGATCTCGATGTCACGCTTGGGGTCGACGCTGTTGGAAACGTGGATCACGTTCTCGTCTTCGAAGCAGCGCACCACGTGGGCAATGGCGTCGGTCTCGCGGATGTTGGCGAGGAACTTGTTGCCCAGGCCTTCGCCTTTCGAGGCACCAGCCACCAGGCCGGCGATGTCGACGAACTCCATGGTGGTCGGCAGGATGCGGTTTGGCTTGACGATTTCAGCCAGTGCATTCAAGCGCGCATCGGGCATCGGCACGATGCCGCTGTTAGGCTCGATGGTGCAGAAGGGGAAGTTCTCCGCCGCGATGCCAGACTTGGTCAGGGCGTTGAACAGGGTGGACTTGCCGACGTTGGGCAGGCCGACGATGCCGCAATTGAAACCCATGGGTATTCCCCTCTCTAAAGGAAATCAGGCCTTCTGGCTGTGCAGCTCGCGCATCGCCTTGGCGAAGTCGCCGGCAAGCACGTCCGGCAGCACGCCGAGGGCAAAATCGATGCTGGCGTCGAGCTTCTCCTGCTCGGCGCGCGGCGCGCGGCCCAGGACGAAGTTGGAGACCAGTTTGGCGTCGCCCGGGTGGCCGATGCCAAGCCGCAGGCGGTGGAAGTCGTTCTGGTTGCCGAGCTGCGCGATGATGTCGCGCAGGCCGTTGTGCCCACCATGGCCACCGCCGCGCTTGAGCTTGGCGACGCCCGGGGGCAGGTCGAGTTCGTCATGCGCCACCAGGATCGCTTCCGGCTTGATGCGGAAGAAATTGGCCAAGGCCGCCACGGACTGGCCGCTACGGTTCATGTAGGTGGTGGGGATGAGCAGACGAATGTCGTTGCCCTGATGGCTGAACTTAGCCGTCAGGCCGAAATATTTGCGGTCAGCGGTCAACGAGACGCGCTGGGCGCTGGCAATGCGTTCAACGAAAAGAGCCCCTGCGTTATGCCGGGTCTGTTCGTATTCGGGGCCGGGGTTACCCAGGCCGACGATCAACTGGATGGCGGTCACGTCAGGGGCTCTTCCTTGGAGTTGGTGGGTTACAGGGCGCGCGGCACTGTAACCCGATCAACGCCGGCGCGCGAGTGGATTACTCGGCAGCGCCTTCTGCTTCTGGAGCAACGCGTGGAGCGTGAACGTTGGCAACAGCTTTGTCATCACCGTGGGCCAGAGCTACGAACTCTACGCCTTTCGGAGCTTTCAGGTCCGACAGGTGGATGATGGTGCCGATTTCAGCGTTGGCCAGGTCGACTTCGATGAACTCAGGCAGGTCTTTGGCTTCGCAGGAAACTTCGATCTCGGCTTCTACGTGGGAGATCTCGCCGCCTTTCTTGACCGGGGCTTCTTCATTGATGAAGTGAACCGGTACCTTGGCGGTCAGTTTCTGGCCAGCAACGACGCGAACGAAGTCGGCGTGCATGATGAAGCCTTTGGCCGGGTGGCGCTGCAGAGCCTTGACCACGACGTTTTGCTTGGCGCCGTCGACGTTCAGTTCCAGAACGTGGCTGAAGGCAGCCTCGTTTTCGAACAGCTTGGTGATTTCCTTGGCCAGGATGGTCAGGGACTGAGCGTCCTGGTTACCACCGTAGACAACGGCTGGGATGTTCGCGGAGTGACGCAGGCGGCGGCTCGCACCTTTCCCCAGGTCAGTACGCGCTTGGGCGTTCAGAGTGAATTCGGTCATTTTGTTTCTCCAAAGTAGCCCCCCGAGGGCGTTTGCGACCAGCGCCAACGGGGATGGCAAAAAAGCCCCGCCCCAACAACCGGTGTTGGGGCGGGGCGCTTTTCGTCAGCGTGTGTTCCGCTTAGCGGAACATCGCGCTGATCGATTCTTCGTTGCTGATGCGGCGGACCGCTTCAGCGACAACCGGTGCGATATCCAGTTGGCGGATACGGTCACAGGCTTGAGCGGCGGCGGACAGCGGAACGGTGTTGGTCACCACCAGCTCGTCCAGTACCGACTTCTCGATGTTCTCGATCGCGCGGCCCGACAGGACAGGGTGCGTGCAGTAGGCGTAAACCTTGGCAGCGCCGTGTTCTTTCAGGGCTTTGGCCGCGTGGCACAGGGTGCCGGCGGTGTCGACCATGTCGTCTACCAGGATGCAGGTGCGCCCTTCGACGTCGCCGATGATGTGCATGACCTCGGAGTGGTTAGCCTTCTCGCGGCGTTTGTCGATGATACCCAGGTCGACGCCCAGGGACTTGGCGACGGCACGTGCGCGCACGACACCACCGATGTCCGGGGAGACGATCATCAGGTTCTCGAAACGCTGGTCCTCGATATCGTCGACCAGTACGGGCGAGCCGTAGATGTTGTCGACCGGGATATCGAAGAAACCCTGGATCTGGTCAGCGTGCAGGTCGACGGTGAGTACACGGTCGATACCTACGACAGTGAGCATGTCAGCGACGACTTTGGCGCTGATGGCTACACGTGCCGAACGCGGACGGCGGTCCTGGCGGGCGTATCCGAAGTAAGGAATCACGGCGGTGATTCGGGATGCTGAGGAGCGGCGGAAGGCGTCGGCCATCACTACCAGTTCCATCAGGTTATCGTTGGTCGGGGCACAGGTCGGCTGAATAATGAAGACGTCTTTACCGCGGACATTCTCATTGATCTCAGTGCTGATCTCGCCGTCGGAGAACTTACCGACAGAAACGTCACCGAGAGGGATATGCAGCTGACGTACGACACGCCGAGCCAGATCGGGGTTGGCGTTCCCCGTAAAGACCATCATCTTGGACACGCGCAGTACCTGAAGGCTGAGGGTAACCTGGATGAGTATAAGGAAAATGGCAGGGGCGGCTGGATTCGAACCAACGCATGGCAGGATCAAAACCTGCTGCCTTACCGCTTGGCGACGCCCCTGTATCTGTTGCTGCGAACGCTTATGCGCTCGACTTCTTGACCAGACTTTGCAGCTTGCGATGCAACATCGAAACGTTGCTTCCTTTCGCCACAAACCCTGTTTGGGTCGCTGAAAGAAGGGCCAGAACTTTATCAGCTTCGGCTTTGCTTGGGAAGGCCCCAAACACACAACTTCCAGTACCGGTCAGTCGAGCCTCAGTGAATTTACCCAGTGAATTCAACGCATTGCGAACTTCCGGGTAACTCTGCTCTACCACCGGTTGGCAGTCATTTCGACTGTTTCCCTCGGGAACGGGGCGCATCTTAAGGGGGAGCGAATCACGTGTCAACTGTGGATGTGAAAAAATTTCTACTGTGCTGACAGACACTTGCGGCACCAGCACGACATACCACGGCTCTTCCGGGTCGACCGGGGTCAATTGTTCACCCACGCCCTGGGCGAATGCCGCGTGGCCGCGCACGAATACCGGTACGTCGGCGCCCAGGCTCAGGCCCAGTGCGGCCAGGCGGTCTTCGTCCCAGTCCAGTTGCCACAGGTGGGCGAGGGCCAACAGGGTAGTGGCGGCATCCGAGCTGCCGCCGCCGATGCCGCCGCCCATGGGCAGCACCTTGGTCAGCCAGATATCGGCGCCCAACGTCGTGCCGGATTGTTCCTGCAGCTTGCGCGCAGCACGCACGATCAGGTTGCTGTCATGCGGCACTGCTTCGATCTCGGTGTGCAGGCGGATCACGCCGTCGTCACGCACGGCAAAGCTCAGTTCGTCGCCGTGCTCGAGAAACTGGAACACGGTTTCCAGCTCGTGATAGCCGTCCGCACGGCGGCCGATGATGTGCAGCCACAGGTTGAGCTTGGCCGGAGCGGGCAGGGTGAGGGTCTGCATGTATCAGTGCCCCAGCTGGCGGGGTTGCCAGTCCTTGACCACCAGTGTCACGTCGAGGTCCTTGCCGTGCAGCTTCATACGCTCGGGCAGCCAGTAGCCGTTCTGTTCCGTGTAGCTCAGGTATTGCACCTGCCAGCCGTCCTGGTCGAGGCTGGCCAGGCGGCTGTCGCCGTCCAGGGTCAGCTTGCTCTTGCTGTCGGGGGCTGGCAGGCCGCGGACCCACCAGACCAGGTGTGAGACCGGCAACTGCCAGCCCAGTTGTTCTTCCAGCAGGGCTTCGGGGCTGAGGGCCTCGTAGCGGCCCTGGTTGGCCACTTCCAGTACCACGCCGCCGGGGCGGCCGGTCAGGCGAGCGGCGCCACGGCCCAGCGGGCCGGCCAGGCGAATGTCGTAGTAGTCCTGGCGTTGCAGCCAGAACAGCGTGCCGCTGCCGGAGTCGCGCGGGGCACGGATGCCGACCTTGCCGTTGATCTGCCAGCCATCGAGGCTGCTCAACTGCTCTTTATGGGCGCGCCACTGCTGCGGGTCGCCGTGGCCCTGCAGGGCCTCGCGACTACCGAAGCCGGCACAGCCGGCCAGCAGGGCGATCAGGGTGAAGGTAATGCAATGGCGCAGGAACATGGCGTTAGAGAGTCTCGGATCCGGTCAGGCGCAGGATGGTCTTGCGCAGGATGGGGCTGTCGGCCTGGGCTTCGAAGCCCTTGGCCCAGACCTGGCGGGCTTCGCGGCGCTTGCCGTTGGCCCATAGCACTTCGCCCAGGTGGGCGGCCACTTCGTGGTCTGGGAAGCTGGCAAAAGCCTTGCGCAGGTAGGTTTCAGCCTCGTCGAGGTTGCCCAGGCGGTAATTGACCCAACCCAGGCTGTCGAGCACCGCCGGGTCATCCGGGGTCAGCTGATGGGCCTTGTCGATCAGCGCCTTGGCTTCGCTGTAGCGGGTGGTGCGGTCGGCCAGGGTGTAGCCGAGGGCGTTCAGGGCCATGGCGTTTTCCGGCTCGCGGGCGATGATGGCGCGCAGGTCTTTTTCCATCTGCGGCAGGTCGTCACGCTTTTCCGCCAGCATGGCACGGGTGTACAGCAGGTTGAGGTCGTCCGGGTAGCGCTGGATGGCTTGCTGCAGCACCTGGCTGGCCTGGGCGTCCTTGTTGTTGTTGCTGTAGCTTTCCGATTCGATCAGGAACAGCTGTATGGCGTAGTCCGGCTGGGATTCGCGGGCATCGGCGAGCAGGCGCGAGGCTTCGGTACCACGGCCGTTGGCAATCAGGATGTCGGCCTGGCGCAGCTGCGCCGGCAGGTAGTCGGGGCCCGGGCCGACCAGGGCGTATTCGCGCAGGGCGCCTGCAGGGTCGTGGCGCTCTTCGCGGATGCGGCCCAGGTTCAGGTGCGCGGCGTCGACGTTGCTGTCGCGTTCGATCAGCTCCTGCAGGTAGCCCTCGGCTTCATCCCAGTCCTTGTTTTCCAGGCACACCAGCGCCAGCGAATAGCGCAGCTCGTCGTCCTCGGGGTATTGCTGGACCAGGCTGAGGAACTCGCCCTTGGCATCGGCGATGCGGTCCTGTTCGACCAGGGTGCGCGCGTAGGTCAGGCGCAGGCGCTTGTCGTCCGGGTTGTCGCGAATCGCCCCGCGCAGCAGTGGCAGGGCCTCCGGGCCGCGGTCCAGGGCTTGCAGCAGGCGCGCGCGCAGCAGGACCGGGGCGACTTCGCCGTTTTGCGGCGGGTGCGACTCGAGCAACTCCAAGGCTTCTTCGGCCTTGCCGTCCTGGTTCAGCAGCAGGGCCTTGCCGAACACCAGCTGGCTGTTGTCCGGGTACTTCACCAGCAGGCGTTCGAAGCTTTGCAGCAAGCCGTCGCGGGTGCTCTGGTCGGTTTCGGCGGCGGACAGGGCGAGGAAATCGAAATGGGTGTCGCCTTGGCCCTGCAGGACCTTTTCCATGTAAGTCATGGAGTCGTCATAGCGGCCGGCGCGGGCCAGCTGGATGGCGGCGGCGCGCTGGGCGTCGAGGTTCTGCGGGTCGTTGCGGGCCCATACCAGGGCGTTGTCCAGTGCCGGTTCGTCGGCGCCGAGGTATTCGGCAATGCGGTAGGCGCGCTCGGAAACCCCCGGGTCCTGGGTTTTCGCGGCCTGGTCGGTGTAGTTGGCCAGGGCGATGTCGAAGCGGTTGCGCTGGCCGGCCAGCTCCGCCACCAGCAGGCTATAGAGCGTGTCCTGCTTGAACGAGCCATACACCACGGGCTTTTCCGCCTCGCTCTTGCCGGCCTCGGCGATGGGAGGCTCGGCCTTTTGCGGGGCCAGGCTCTGGCAGCCCTGGAGCAGGGCGAAGGCAAGCAGCAATGCGTATGGTTTGTTCATAGAAGGCTTTAAAAAGGACTCACCGGCGGTCGGAGCATGATGACACAAGCGCGGGGGCAAACCCACCTGCGAAGGTATGAAGCTGCGCTTCGCTTATGCAGACCGCGCTGTGCCCGCGCGGTTCGCCGCAGAGCCTGCCACGGCGCCCAGCACACAGAATTTTTGCTCTTGCTCTTGCTTCTGAGCGCGCGATAGTTCAGGCGCCGCAGATTGCGACTTCAGGAGGCCGAGCGAAGGGACTGCGGAGGGAGGTGACGGGCATGGATGCCCGTCAAGCGCTGAGGCCCCAGGGATGGGGCCTGCAGCGCGTACTCCCGGGAGCAGGCCCGTAGCGAGGGGACCCCGGAGCGAAGCGTAGGGGCCGGATGATGGGAGCCGACGGTTTTTGGTTCCATTTTGCCACGACAAAAAGGGACCCGCCGTAAGGGCGTCAAGGTGACGTGGCGCCACTATCGCGAATGAATGTCTACTCGATGTGAATGCCTACACCTGAAAGCAAAAAGCTTAGGGCTGATGTCTCAACAGCCAGCCTCTTGGCGTCCGATGTCACGGAATAGGCCCAAGGGGCGCAACCAAATGCGAAATAAAATAAGTGCTCCGATAAGTGTTGGGTGCATAGCCCCTAAGACGATCAGGGTGCGCTTCAAGCGTATAGGGAAGTTCGTGACCTCATCAAGGTCAACCAAGCTTTTTCGCGCATATATTTTTGGCACTGTTAGTAGTATTGATATTGAGAGTGTGCGCATTACCTTTCCAATTAGGCCTGCTTGTGAAAAGGTTTTTTTATTTCCGCTCACGAATGCGCTATTCGGTAGTAATGATTCGATCCTGTCAAGATGATAGATTGATATGTAAAACGATGCGCAAAGCGTGACGGTCATGGCGGCCAAAATTATAAATGCAACAATACCCGCTTCAGTGCTCATTCGCTGCCTACCTTTTCATACAATACTTCGCCGAGCGCTTCCCCTACAGCACCGCCAAGCATGCTTCCTCCTGTGGCTCCCGCAGCCCCACTAATAACAGCGCAGACAAGTGCGCCTGTACCGACTGTGGGCACGCCAAGAGCGAGACAAATACTAGTGGCAATAGCACCGCCGTAGCTTGCTGCTATCCCTCCCACGGCGACACTGCCTGTCAAGGAAGATCCATGGACGTATTTAGCTTTTCTACACTCATTGTCGCGGCCAGCGGTGCAGGCTTTATGGATTTCAAGACCCGTCGCGGCGGCTTCCAGCGCAATACCTATATAGGTGTCTTTTTTGATCAGGTTGGCAGCCCTGACCACACCTATGATCTTAACTGCACACCCCACAATCTCAGTCGTTTGCAAGTCCTTGCCACGCGTCGAGTGCCGGCCTTGAGTTTCCAATGATCGATTGCTGCGGGAGAACTTTGTCCTTGAACAGAATACGAAGTCGTATCTCCATTGGGTCATAGATAGTGAGACAGCACGAGTGCAAGGAATAATATGATGTGAATAGCCCAGAGGTTGACCAAGACAAGCCTTTCACGGCGCGGAAATTTTTGTACTTCCTCGATATCTGCTGTGCCCCTGTAAGTGAAGATTTTGGGTGTGGCCAGTAGTGTTGCAATTTGACCAGTTCTTATCAGTTTTCCTATTAGTCCAGCATGCTTATAGTTTTTTATGTTGTCAGATACGATACGAGAGGTGGGTAAGAAAGACTCAAAGTGCTCGGTGTATTTATGTGCAACGTAAATTTGGACAGTAATTGCGATTGCGATTGAGGTGATGAGAATAAGTGCGATCAGACCCGGTTCCATATTGATCATTGCGAGAACTCTCGATATAGGAAGTCACCAAGCACCTCGCCTTTTTCTCCTCCGAAGTCACCGCCTAGCTTCCCCCCTGCGGCAGCACCAATGACTGCGCAGGTAATTGACCCCAAACCGGCCGTCCCTACTCCCAGAGCCGCACATACAAAGGGCGCAACAATGGTCCCTCCTATGTATCCACCTATGCCGCTGCCGGTCAGACCACCGGCTAATGACGCACCATTGAGAAATTTTGCACGCGTGCACTCATCTTCTCTACCGAGCATACAGGCTTGGCGAATCGCCAGGCCCGTTGCTGCGACATCAAGCGCTATGCCAATGTAAGTACCTTTTTTTATCAAACTGGCAGCCTTGCCTACCCCGGCAACCTTATTCGCATACCCTGCAATCTCACCGGTGTGCAAATAGCGTTTCGTGGATATGGCCAGTGTCCTTTTAATCGATCCCTTGTTACGCAAACCCGAGCCGAACGCCGCCAGTTTGCCCAACTGTTCGTCAAGCTTCGAGAACAGTGCCACACGCTTGGCATAAAACTGGTCACGGTTTTTGAGCGTCCCTGAACCCAGATGTTCTCTGTGCAATTTCTCGATCTCCAGCAACGTGTCCTGAATGGCCTTCAGATGCCTGCTCCAGCCGTCGCTGACCACGCCTGCGCCCAGTGAAGCATGGGCAAGCAAGCTCTTCAGCAACTCGAAATTATCCAGAAAAAACTCATCAGCCCCCTGGCCACTGCGCATCAGCCCCATATGCGTGATGGAGGCCTGAGACATCAGATAAGCCTCCTGACTGGTACACGAAGGTGTAGACCAGTCGCCGACGATCACCAGTTCGCCGCTTCTGACCACACTGTTGTAAATGTGTGCATTCAGGATGTCGAACTTGCTTGCGGCATGCCCGCCAAGCGCAAGGCCGGCCTTGAGCGTGTGATAGTTCTGCATCCTGGGGTTGATGAAAGCGCGGGCTTCGTACATGGCGATACCTCACGCGTACTTCTTGTTGCCGATCCGGTCCCAACCACCGGCAATATTGCCGCCGCCCGAGCCGTCGATGCGCTTCTGCAGGGTATAGGTGGTCTTGATTCTGCCGTAATCGAGGCGAACCACCTCGATAGGCACGCCGTCGGCGGCGCTCTGGGCGTAATCGGCAATGATCACTTCTTCTAGGATGATCTCGTAGTACTTCAGCTTGTCACCGCCCGCGCGGCACAGCGCGAGTTTGACTTCCTTGAGATGCTGCCCCGCGCAACTGGCCTCCATGAGTTTGCAACTGGCGCTGTCGAGAAACTTGGTAAAAGTGAAATGGCTCACTGCGGTGCGCCCCGAAGTGGCACCCCCTGCCGAGCTTGCAGTGGCAGAGGGGCTTTGGCTTACACCGAAATCATAACCGGTGACTTCAATCCACTTGCCGTACTTCTCGTCCAAGGCTTCGCCTGGAATATCGTCGATTTTCAAATACGCGTCCAAAGCCATATCTACCGCTCCTTGGTCATCATGTGGGTGAGGAATATCGATGTAGCGGCGTCAAGGCTAGGCGCGGAAAGAGGGTGGAGCAACAGCTGGGCATGTATTTGGGAAAAGGACTACAAGACTGTGGATAAGTCTTGTAGAGATATGTCAAAAGTCCTCTCGATTTGGTCGGTGTAATTAACTAAGGAGATGTCGAGCCGATGGTTCTGGTTCTTGCTTCTAAGCGCGCGGTAGTTCAGGCGCCGCCGATTGCGACTTCAGGAGGCCGAGCGAAGGGACTGCGGAGGGAGGTGACGGGCATGGATGCCCGTCAAGCGCTGAGGCCCCATGGATGGGGCCTGCAGCGCGTACTCCCGGGAGCAGGCCCGTAGCGAGGGGACCCCGGAGCGAAGCGTAGGGGCCGGATGATGGGAGCCGACGGTTTTTGGTTCCTTTTTGCCACGACAAAAAGGGACCCGCCGTAAGGGCGGAAAGGTGACTTTGCGCCGCCGTCACGAATGAATGCCTGCTCGATGTGAATGCCCACCTCCAAAAAGCCAAAAAGCTTAAGCGACGGTTTTGATATGGCGAACAGTCCGTATGCGATGGCGACGCTGACTCACCTTTTCGCCCTTACGGCGAGTCACTTTTTGCCAAACGCGGCAAAAAGTAACCAAAAAACGCTGCGCTCCCATCATCCGGCCCCTACGCTGCGCTCCGGGGTTCCCTCACTCCGGCCTTGCTCCCGGGAGTACGCGCTGCAGGCCCCATCCATGGGGCCTCAGCGCTTGACGGGCATCCATGCCCGTCACCTCCCTCCGCAAGGCCTGCGTTCGGCCTCCTGAAGTCGCGAAGATCAAGATCAAGATCAAAAGCCAGATCAAAAGCCAGATCAAAAGCCAGATCAAAAGCGGGGGTGTGAGCTGAAGTTGCCGCTGATGCTGCCCTGAAGCCGGCGATAGCCGCAGCGCTATCAGCGCAATAGCGAACGGTGGTTGTCCAAAAACCTGCGAAAGAGGACAATTATCGGCTTCCCGTCACAACCAGCGACCTTGCATGGCCTTTCTTGCACTTGGTATCAACCATAAGACTGCCTCGGTAGACGTACGCGAGCGCGTGGCGTTTACCCCAGAGCAGCTGGTAGACGCCCTGCAGCAGCTCTGCCGACTGACATCCAGCCGCGAAGCGGCGATTCTGTCGACCTGCAACCGTAGCGAGCTCTATATCGAGCAGGACCACCTGTCCGCCGATGCCGTGCTGCAATGGCTCGCCGATTACCACCGCCTCAGCCTGGACGAGCTGCGCGCCAGCGCCTACGTGCACGAAGAGCACGAGGCGGTAAAGCACATGATGCGGGTGGCCTCCGGCCTGGACTCGCTGGTGCTCGGCGAACCGCAGATCCTCGGCCAGATGAAGTCCGCCTATGCCGTGGCGCGTGAGGCCGGCACCGTCGGCCCGCTGCTCGGGCGGCTGTTCCAGGCCACCTTCAGTGCCGCCAAGCAGGTGCGCACCGACACTGCCATCGGTGAAAACCCGGTGTCGGTGGCGTTTGCCGCGGTCAGCCTGGCCAAGCAGATCTTCAGCGACCTGGGCCGCAGCCAGGCCCTGCTGATCGGTGCTGGCGAAACCATCACCCTGGTCGCCCGCCACCTGCATGAGCAGGGCGTGCGCCGTATCGTCGTGGCCAACCGTACCCTCGAGCGGGCCAGCATCCTGGCCGAACAGTTCGGTGCGCACGCGGTTCTGCTGGCCGACATCCCACAGGAACTGGCCAACAGCGATATCGTCATCAGTTCCACTGCCAGCCAGTTGCCGATCCTTGGCAAGGGTGCTGTCGAGAGCGCGCTGAAGCAGCGCCGGCACAAGCCGATTTTCATGGTCGACATTGCTGTACCGCGCGATATCGAAACCGAAGTCGGCGAACTGGATGACGTCTACCTGTACACTGTCGATGACCTGCACGACGTTGTGGCAGAAAACCTCAAAAGTCGCCAGGGCGCGGCCCAGGCCGCCGAAGAGCTGGTGTCGGTGGGGGCAGAGGACTTCATGCTGCGCCTGCGCGAGCTGGCCGCGGTGGATGTGCTCAAGGCCTATCGCCAGCAATGCGAGCGCCTGCGCGACGAAGAACTGCAAAAGGCCCAGCGGCTGCTGGCCAACGGCGGCAACCCCGAAGACGTACTGGCCCAACTGGCCCGGGGGCTGACCAACAAACTCCTGCACGCGCCCAGCGTGCAATTGAAAAGGCTCTCGGCCGAGGGCCGCCTCGATGCGCTGGCCATGGCCCAGGAACTCTTTGCCCTCAACGAGGGCTCGACGGACAAATCCCCGCAATGAAAGCGTCGCTGCTGAACAAACTGGAAATCCTCCAGGACCGCTTCGAAGAACTCACCGCTCTGCTTGGTGATGCCGAGGTCATTTCCGACCAGACGCGCTTTCGCGCCTATTCCCGTGAATACGCCGAAGTCGAGCCGGTCTACGCTGCTTATAAAGAGTGGCGCAAAGTCCAGGACGACCTCGAAGGTGCCCAGGCGCTGCTCAAGGACAGTGACCCGGACCTGCGCGAAATGGCCGTGGAAGAAGTGCGTGAAGCCAAGGAACAACTGCTGACGCTGGAGTCGCAGCTGCAACGCATGCTGTTGCCCAAGGACCCCAACGATGGCCGTAACGTGTTCCTCGAAATCCGTGCCGGCACCGGTGGCGACGAGGCGGCGATCTTCTCCGGCGACCTGTTCCGCATGTATTCGCGCTACGCCGAAAAGCGTGGCTGGCGCCTGGAAATCCTCTCCGAGAACGAAGGCGAGCACGGCGGCTACAAGGAAATCATCGCCCGCGTCGAGGGTGAGAGCGTGTACGGCAAGCTCAAGTTCGAGTCCGGCGCGCACCGCGTGCAGCGCGTGCCCGAGACCGAATCCCAGGGCCGTATCCACACCTCCGCGTGCACCGTGGCGGTACTGCCCGAGCCGGACGAACAGGCGGCCATCGAGATCAACCCGGCCGACCTGCGGGTAGATACCTATCGCGCATCCGGTGCCGGCGGCCAGCACGTCAACAAGACCGACTCGGCGATCCGGATCACCCACTTGCCCACCGGTATCGTGGTCGAGTGCCAGGAAGAGCGCTCGCAGCACAAGAACCGTGCCCGCGCCATGTCCTGGCTGTCGGCCAAGCTCAACGACATGCAGACCAGCGCCGCGCAGAACGCCATCGCCACCGAACGCAAGCTGCTGGTCGGCTCTGGCGACCGTTCCGAGCGCATCCGTACGTACAATTATCCACAGGGGCGGGTGACCGACCACCGTATCAACCTGACCCTGTACTCGCTGGACGATATCCTCGCCGGCGGGGTGGAGGCGGTGATCGAACCGCTGCTGGCCGAATACCAGGCCGATCAACTGGCCGCTCTGGGGGACTGATGACCATCATCGCCAGCCTGCTGCGCAACGCGCAGTTGCCAGAGTCGCCTACCGAGCGGCTGGATGCCGAGTTGCTGTTGGCCGCGGCCATCGGCAAATCGCGCAGCTACCTGCACACCTGGCCCGAGCGAATCGTCAGCAGCGAAGATGCCGAGACCTATGCTGGCTACCTGCAGCGCCGCCGTGGCGGCGAACCGGTCGCCTACATTCTCGGGCTGCAGGGCTTCTGGAAGATCGACCTGGAAGTGGCACCGCATACCCTGATCCCGCGGCCGGATACCGAGCTGCTGGTCGAAGCTGCCCTTGAACTGCAACCCGCCACGCCGGCCAAGGTCCTTGACCTGGGCACCGGCACCGGCGCGATTGCCTTGGCCCTGGCCAGCGATCGCCCGGCCTGGCAGGTGACCGCAGTGGACCGCGTGGAGGAGGCTGCAGCCCTGGCTGAGCGCAACCGCCAGCGGCTGGGCCTGGCAAACGCCCAGGTACGGCTCAGCCACTGGTTCGACAGTCTGGCCGGCGAGCGTTTCGACCTGATTGTCAGCAACCCGCCCTACATCGCTGCCGCAGACCCGCATTTGGTCGCCGGTGATGTACGCTTCGAGCCCAGCAGTGCGCTGGTGGCCGGTGCCGATGGCCTGGACGATCTGCGCGTGATAGCTGCCCAGGCGCCCGCGCACCTGGTACCGGGTGGCTGGTTACTGCTGGAACACGGCTACGATCAGGCAGCGGCGGTGCGCGCCTTGCTGGCTGAACAAGGCTTCATCGAGGTCGCTAGCCGCACGGACCTGGGCGGCCATGAACGCATTACCCTGGGGCGCCTGCCATGCTGAGTGATCAGGAACTGCTGCGTTACAGCCGGCAGGTTTTGCTGGCCCAGATCGACATCGACGGCCAGTTGCGGCTCAAGCAGAGCAAGGCGCTGATCGTCGGGCTCGGCGGCCTTGGCTCGCCCGTCGCCTTGTACCTGGCCGCCGCCGGGGTCGGTGAACTGCACCTGGCGGACTTTGACACCGTCGACCTGACCAACCTGCAACGCCAGGTGATCCACGACAGTGCGAGCGTGGGCATGAGCAAGGTCGATTCGGCCCTGCAGCGCCTGCAGGCAATCAACCCGGAAATCAACCTGGTTGCCCATCGCCAGGCTCTGGACGAGGACTCGCTGGCGGCCGCTGTGGCAGCGGTCGACCTGGTGCTGGACTGCTCTGACAATTTCGGTACCCGCGAGGCGGTCAACGCTGCCTGTTTCGCGGCTGGCAAGCCGCTGGTCAGCGGTGCGGCGATCCGCCTGGAAGGACAGTTGTCGGTATTCGACCCACGGCGTGACTACAGCCCTTGCTACCATTGCCTGTACGGCCATGGCAGCGAAGCCGAACTGACCTGCAGCGAAGCCGGCGTGATCGGCCCATTGGTGGGCCTGGTAGGCAGCCTGCAGGCGCTGGAGGCGATGAAGCTGCTGGCCGGGTTCGGCGAGCCGCTGGTCGGCCGCCTGCTGTTGATCGATGCTCTCGGCACTCGTATCCGCGAATTGCGGGTCAAGCGCGACCCGGCTTGTGCGGTCTGTGGTAAGCGCGAT
The DNA here is from genome assembly GCF_046557535.1 of Pseudomonas sp. S1(2024). NCBI lineage: Bacteria > Pseudomonadati > Pseudomonadota > Gammaproteobacteria > Pseudomonadales > Pseudomonadaceae > Pseudomonas > Pseudomonas sp. S1(2024). Next base: position 44,049 of record NZ_JBKGFP010000041.1, on the reverse strand, counting down.
GGCTGAGCGATCGGCGCCGGTCGGCGTGATGGACTCCGGGGTTGGCGGCTTGTCGGTACTCGCCGAGATCCAGCGCCTGCTGCCCAACGAGACGCTGCTGTACGTGGGCGATTGCGGCCACATACCCTACGGCGAGAAGTCGCCGGACTATATCCGTGAGCGTCTCCGGCGCATTGCTGCGTTCTTCCATGAACAGGGCGCCAAGGCCATGGTACTGGCCTGCAATACCGCCACGGTGGCGGCGGTGGCCGACCTGCGCGAGTTGTACCCGAACTGGCCGCTGGTGGGCATGGAGCCGGCGGTGAAGCCCGCTGCCGCCGCTACGCGCTCTGGCGTGGTCGGTGTGCTGGCCACTACCGGTACCCTGCAGAGTGCCAAGTTCACTGCCTTGCTCGATCGTTTTGCCAATGACGTACAGGTCATCACCCAACCTTGCCCGGGCCTGGTCGATCTGATCGAGACCGGTGACCTGGCCAGCCCGGCGCTGCGCCAGTTGCTGCAAGGTTATGTGCAGCCGTTGCTGGCCGCTGGCTGTGACACGTTGATTCTCGGTTGCACCCATTACCCCTTCCTGCGCCCGTTGCTGGCCGGCATGGTGCCAGCCGACGTTGCCATCATCGACACCGGTGCCGCAGTGGCGCGCCAACTGCAGCGGCTGCTGGGCGCGGATGACCTGTTGGCCGATGGGCCGGCCAGGGATACCCGCTTCTGGACCAGTGCCGATCCGCAATCTCTCAGGAAGATCCTGCCTTTGCTGTGGCATAACTCGGACAGTGTGCAAAGCTTTTCATTGTGAAAAAAACGTGAAAAGAAGCTGAACTATCGTACCGCTGCCGTTTTCTACCGCCTTGCCTGAAATGAGGCGGATACCAATAACAGCAAAGAAGGATGTTGCTCATGAAGAAGCTGCTCGGCTTGGCGGCGGCTGCCGTCTTCACCCTGGGGCACTCACTGTCGGCGCAGGCTGCCGACGTTTCGTTTTCGGTGGGGCAGACCGGTGACTCGACCATGGTCTACCGGTTGGGGCTGCAATCGAATTGGGAAGCGAGTTGGTGGCAGACCAGCGTCGGGCGCCTGACGGGGTATTGGGATGGGGCCTACACCTATTGGGATGGTGACGAGACCGCGAGCAACCATAGCCTGTCGTTCGCGCCGGTGTTCGTCTACGAGTTTGCCGGGGAGTCGGTGAAGCCTTATATAGAGGCTGGGATTGGCGTGGCGGCATTCTCCAGCACCGAGCTGGAAGACAACGAGCTGGGCTCGGCATTCCAGTTCGAGGACCGCATCGGCTTTGGATTGCGCTTTGCCGGTGGGCATGAGATTGGCGTGCGGGCGATTCACTATTCCAACGCGGGCATCAAGCAGCCCAACGATGGGGTGGAGAGCTATAGCCTGCATTACCGCATGGCGCTCTGAGCTCTCCTGTGCCGGCCTCTTCGCGGGTGAACCCGCTCCCACAGGGGGGCTCACATAGCTTGAGATCTATGAGGTACCTGGGGGAGCAACTGTCTTGCTCCATTACTCAGGCTACCTCATCACCTTGTAGGAGCAGCCTTGTGCTGCGAAGAAGCCATTGCTGCAGAAGAACATCTGCTGCCCTACTGCCCTCTTCGCAGCACAAGGCTGCTCCTACAGGTTATGCGCATGACTTCAAGCCGATGCGGTCGAGGTGGGAGCCGGCTTGCCGGCGATAGGGCCGGAACGGTCACCACATCGATTACTTGAGTGGCAAAGGCCACAGGCTAGTCAGATCCAAAGCCTCCAGCACAAGCTCGGGCTCCCTCTGCGGCCACCGCCGCAGCAGCTCTTCCGCCGCATTCTGCGGCGTCCACGCCTCCGGTAGCGCCTGCGCCGGTGTCACGGGTGTCTTCAGCGACTGCGGCCCCACCACGGTCAGCTCAACCCCCTGCGCCTTCAACGCCTGACGCTGCTCGCGCATCCATTGCGGCATGTTGTTCCAGCCCGCAGGCACCTGCGTCGGTGCATGCAACTGCAGCGCTGAATAACGGTTGAACACCGCCATCACCTGCGGCGAGTCACCCTTCGCCAACAACGGCAGCGCACTGGCCAGGCAATGCTCGCCGGCCAACTGGTTGTCCGTGACGATCGCCTCGAACAACTCGCTGTCAGCCACATCGTCCGCCAGGTAATCGCTGGTACCGGCGTTGATGATCAAGCCATCCAGCGCGCACCAGGCATGGCAGATCTGCTGGCTGGCCTGGGCCGCCTGATGTTCTTCGTGCAACTGCCACGGCAAGCGCAACAGCTGGCTGCCATAGCGTGCACCCAAGGCATCCAGTGCCTCGCCATGCTTCGCGCTTGCAGCTACCCGGTGTCCTTGCCCGAGCAGCCCCTCCACTAAAGCCAGGCCAAGTCCATTGCCTGCTCCCGTCACCCAGATACTGCGTGCGTTGTTCAAGATGCTGCCCTCTGATCCTGCCGGCGCGGGAGGTTCTTGAATGCCTCCAGTGCGCGCTGACGACTGCTGTCGAGATCGACAATTGGACTGTGGTAGGAATATCTAGCAAAAAGATCGGCCGACTTCACGGGGAAATGAATGGCTTTTTCATCCACTCCCTGCAATTCCGGCAGCCAGTGCCGAATGAAACGCCCTTGCGGGTCGAATCGCTGCGACTGTGAAACCGGGTTGAAGATGCGGAAATAGGGCACTGCGTCGGTGCCAGTGGACGCGCTCCACTGCCAACCGCCGTTGTTGGCGGCCAGGTCGCCGTCTATCAAGTGGCGCATGAAATGCCGCTCGCCCTTGCGCCAGTCGATCAGCAGGTTCTTGCTGAGGAACATGGCCACGATCATGCGCAGGCGGTTGTGCATCCACCCGGTGTGCAGCAGTTGGCGCATGGCGGCGTCGATGATCGGGAAGCCGGTTCGGCCCTGTTCCCATGCTTCGAGGTCGGCCGGTGCATCGCGCCAGGGCAGGGCTTCGGTCTGGGCGCGGAAGGCGCGGTGACGCGAGACCTGTGGATAACCGGTCAGGATGTGTTTGTAGAATTCGCGCCAGAGCAGCTCGTTGATCCAGGTTTGCACGCCGCTGCTGCCGCTGTCGAACTCGCCGCGGTTGCTGGCCAGGGCACCGTGCAGGCACTGGCGTGGCGAGATCACGCCGGCGGCCAGATAGGCGGAGAGCTGGCTGGTACCGGGCTTGGCAGGCAAGTCACGCAGCTGTTGGTAATCGTCGATGGTTTCATCGAGAAAACGGGTCAGCCGCGCCTGCGCTTCGGCTTCGCCGGCCGGCCAGTGGTCGCGCAGTGCCTGCGCGGGTTTTTCGAAGCCGTCCACGTGCTGTGGGATCGGGTCGCTGCTGACATGCAGTGGTGCCTGGCGTTTTATCTGGCGGGCCAGGGCAGGGAGGCTGCGGTGCAGGTGCTCCAGGCAGCTCTTCTTGAACTGGCTGAACACCTGGAAGTAGTCGCCGCTGCGGGTAAGGATGGTGCCAGGGCGGAACAACAGCTGGTCGAGGTGGCTGTGGGCCTGGATGGACGACTTTTCCAGCAGCGCGCGGGTGGCGTCGTCGCGACGTTGCTCGTTGATGCCGTACTCCTCGTTCCAGTGCACGCTTTGCACCTGATGTTGGCGGCAGACGTCGAGTACGGCCTGTGGCGCCTGGTCCCAGGTGTCGATCCTGCGGATCAGCAGGGGGATGTTCAAGCGCTCCAGCGACTGGCGCAGGTCGCGCAGGTTGCGCAGCCAGAAGTCGACTTTGCAGGCGGCGTCGTCGTGGGCCAGCCATTGCCCGGGGCTGACCAGCCACAGTGCGAGGGTCGGGCCGCGTTCGCTGGCGGCGGCTAGCGCGGTGTTGTCATCGATGCGCAGGTCGCTGCGCAGCCAGGTCAGGTGCATGGTGCGGTCATCTCTCCAGGCTGGCGGTCATGGGCTTGCAGCAAACGCAATGCCGCCTGCGGGGTATCGAACAGGGCAAGATTGGGCAGCCCCAGGGCGCGCAGCCGGGTTTCATGCAGCGCCAGCGTCGGCCCGCCAGCCAGGGTTGGCACGGGCAGGTTGGACAGGGTACGGTGCAACGCCTTGTCATCGATGCGTGGCCCCAGGTGCAGGAGCACGGCGCGTGGCTTGAGCATGGTGGCTGCGCGTTGCAGGTGCGCGCTAGCAATGGTGTGCTCCAGCACTTCAACCGGCAGGCCGTTGCTGGTGAACAGCCAGGCGCACAACCACAAACCGGGGCTGAAAGTTTGTTCGCTGTCTTCGGCCAGCAAGATGGCAGGCCCTTGCAGCAACTGGTTGTCGTGGTAGACCCTGGCGCCCAGCTTGCTGCGCAACCAGCTGTGGAAAAACACCTGTTCCAGCCGTGCGTTGAAGTAATTGCGCCAGCGCAGGTCGAGGAGGTCGAGCAGCGGCAACAGCAATTGCTCGCACAGGGTGACGGCCGGGTACAGGGCCATCGCCTGGTTGAGCTGCTGGTCGAGGGCGCGCTGCGACAGCGTGGCGATGGCCTCGATCAGTTGGAACTGCCGGGCTTGCCAGTCGCCTTTCGGCGGCGTGCTGGCCGGTTTGTCGAGCAGCTCGCGTACCTGGCCGACGGAGGCGCCGCGCTGCAGCCAGGCAAGGATCGCTTCTACTCGTTCGACCTGCTCCAGCGGATACAGGCGATGGCCCTTGGCGGTACGCTGGGGCTTGAGCAGGCCGTAGCGGCGCTCCCAGGCTCGCAGGGTGACGGGATTGACGCCCGTGCGGCGAGCCAGTTCGCCGATGGGCAACAGGATCTCAGACGGCATTGCGCAGGCCCAGGCTCTCGGGGTGCGGCTGAAGGTAGGCCTGCTGCTGCAGATACGGATCGGGATGCTTGCGCAAATGGTGCTTGAGCAGGGTCAGCGGCACTACCAGCGGCACCACGCCTTGCTGGTATTGGCCGATGATGGCCTGCAGCTCGGCTTTGTCCTGCCGTGTGAGGATGTCCTTGAAGTAGCCGCTCAGATGCTGCAGCACGTTGCAATGAGTGCCGCGGCTGGCACAGCGGCGCAGAGCCTGCATCAGCTGGCTGAAGTAGCGCGGGCCGATGCTTTGCGGGTCATCGTCCTTGCTCATGCTGCCGAGCAGGCGCCCGAGGCTGCGGTAGGCCTGCGGGTTGTTGGCCATCAACAGGTACTTGTAGCGTGAGTGGAATCTCACCAGAGCGCCACGGCTCAGGCCTTCGGCCAGCAGGCGTTGCCAGTCGGCGTACGCGTACACGCGGCTGATGAAGTTCTCGCGCAGTATGGGGTCGTGCAGGCGGCCTTCTTCTTCCACCGGCAGGTCCGGCCGCCGTGCGCAGAACGCCTGCGCATACACTCCCCGCCCACCGTGGAAGGCAGGGTGGCCATTGTCCTGGTATACCTTGACCCGCTCCAGGCCACAGGAAGGCGATTTCTGCATGAAGATGTAGCCGCAGATATCATCGAGTTCCGCCGCCATTTGCTCGCCATAGCTGCGCAGCGGCCCGGTCAGGTCCATGCCGGGGTTGCGGGTGCCTACCACTTCCGGCTGCTTGGGGTCGCCGACCAGGCGGATCGGGTCGCGCGGCACGCCCAGGCCGATGGCCACCTCCGGGCACACCGGCAACCAGTCGAAATGTTCCTCGAGTTGCATACGGCATAGGTCGGAGGCCTTGTGGCCGCCGTTATAGCGCACGCTGTGCCCGGTCAGGCAGGCGCTGATGGCGATACGCGGCTTGCTGTGGGCGGATGAGTCGTGCATGGGCTGCCTCCAAAAACCTGTACGAGACAAAATAGTTGTACAGGTTCATTCCAGCACAGCCCGGAAGTTATGCAAACAGTTTTTTTTGTATAACCCTACATCACTCGAGATGTTCGAGCAGCCGACGCGCCGCTTCCTGGCCACTGAGCCAGGCGCCCTCGACACGGCCGGACAGGCACCAGTCGCCGCAGGCGTATAGGCCCTGGTCAGCATCGGCCAGTGCGCCCCATTCATGGTTGCTGCTCGGGCGGGCATAAAGCCAGCGGTGGGCCAAGGCAAAAGTAGGTGCTGGCACCACGCAGCCGACCAGTTCGGCGAATTCGCCCCACAGCTGTTCGATCACTTCCTCCTTGGGCAGGTCGATGTGTTGCCGGCTCCAGTCCGAGGTGGCGTGCAGTACCCAGGTGTCGAGTTGCTCGTCACGCCCGGGCTTGCTGCGGTTGCGCGCCAGCCAGTCGAGCGGGTTGTCCTGCACGAAGCAGCCTTGCATCGGGGTGTCCAGCGGTGTCTGGAAAGCCAGGGCGACGGCCCAGGTGGGCTCCATCTGCACACCGGCGGCCACGGCAGCGAGCTTCGGGGTAGCGGCCAGCAGCGGCGTGGCCTGTGGCGCCGGCACGGCGATCACCACGCGGCTGTAGGGGCCGTGGCTGCAGCCTTCGGTGTCCTGCAGGTGCCAGTACTGCTTGCCGCGGAACACTTCGGCGATGCGGCAGCCGAAGTTGACCGTCACGTCCTTGAGCAGGCCGCGGGTGATTGCACTCATGCGCGGCACGCCCACCCAGCGCGTCTGCTCGTCGGGGGAGGGGCTGAGTTCACCATCGCGGTAGTTGTACAGCTGTGGCTTCCATTGCGCGGCCCAACCGGCGGCAACCCATTGCTGTACCTGCTCGACGAAGCGGCGGTCACGGGCCGTGAAGTATTGGGCGCCGAGGTCCAGCGCGCCAGCTTCGCTGCGCTTGCTGGCCATGCGCCCGCCACTGCCGTGGCCCTTGTCGAACAAATGCACGGATTGCCCGGCCTTCTGCAAGGCCTGGGCGGCTGACAGACCGGCGATACCGGCCCCGATGATGGCGATAGGTACTGTCATGATGGCCTCTTCAAACCTTGCTGTAAGCAGACTACGCTGTCAGGCAAACCTGTACAATGCTCAAATGTTGTATAAGGTTATTCCGTGTTGGCAGGCAGGTTGGCCTATGTTTATCCGAGAGCGTCGGGTCAAAAAAGTGCCTTGATGTTAAAAATAGACCACCGCCGCATTCTGCGAGGACACAGCCATGCATATATTGCTGACAGGCGGCACCGGGTTGATTGGCAAGCACCTGTGCCAGTACTGGCTCGGCCAGGGTCATCGCCTGACGGTGTGGAGTCGGCGGCCTGAACAGGTGCCGAAAATTTGTGGGACCGGCGTGCGTGGCATCGCCCGCCTGGAGCAACTGGAGGCGGACGATCAGCTGGACGCGGTGATCAACCTGGCCGGCGCCCCGATTGCCGACCGGCCCTGGACGGCGACCCGGCGCAACCTGCTGTGGGCCAGCCGCGTCACCCTCACCGAGCAGTTGCTGGCCTGGTTGGGCAGCCGCGAACAGCGCCCGGAAGTGTTGATTTCCGGCTCGGCGGTGGGCTGGTATGGAGACGGTGGCGAACGCGAGCTGACCGAGGCTTCACCGCCGGTGCGCGAAGATTTCGCCAGCCAGCTGTGCATCGCCTGGGAAGAGACGGCGCTGCGTTCCCAGGCCCAGGGCATTCGCGTGGTGCTGGTGCGTACCGGGTTGGTTCTGGCCAGTGATGGCGGCTTTTTGTCGCGCCTGCGCCTGCCCTTCAAACTGGGGCTGGGCGGGCCTTTGGGCGACGGGCGGCAGTGGATGCCTTGGGTCCATATAGACGACCAGGTCGCCCTGATTGATTTTCTCTTGCAGCACAAGGATGCCAGCGGTCCTTATAATGCCTGCGCCCCGGAGCCGGTGCGCAACCGCGAGTTCGCCAGGCGCCTGGGCCGCACCTTGCACCGGCCGGCGCTGCTGCCAGTTCCGGCACTGCTGCTCAAGGCGGGGCTGGGTGAGCTGTCGACCCTGCTACTCGGCGGCCAGCGCGCCCGCCCGGCACGCTTGCTGGCGGCAGGCTTCACCTTCCGCTTCAACGATTTGCAATCGGCTCTGGACAACCTGTCCAGCCGCCTCTGACATAGGACGCTGCATGACCGATCACGCCCTGCTGCTGGTCAACCTGGGTTCCCCGGCCTCCACCTCGGTGGCCGATGTGCGCCGCTACCTCAACCAGTTCCTCATGGACCCGTATGTGATCGACCTGCCCTGGCCGGTACGGCGCCTGCTGGTGTCGCTGATCCTGATCAAGCGCCCGGAGCAGTCGGCGCACGCCTATGGCTCGATCTGGTGGGAAGAGGGCTCGCCGCTGGTAGTGCTGACCCGTCGCCTGCAGGCGGCAATGGTCGAGCACTGGCCCCATGGCCCGGTGGAGATTGCCATGCGCTATGGCCAGCCGGCCTTGCCCGAGGTGCTGGAGCGCCTGGTGGCCCAGGGTGTGCGCAAGGTGACCCTGGCGCCGCTGTATCCACAGTTCGCTGACAGCACGGTGACCACTGTGGTGGAACTGGCCAGGCAGACGGTCAGTGAACGCCAGTTGCCGTTGCAACTTCGCGTGCTGCAGCCATTCTACGAGCACCCGGACTACATCGAGGCATTGGTCGCCAGCGCCCGGCCTTACCTGGAGCAGGATTACGATCACCTGTTGCTGAGCTTCCATGGCTTGCCGGAGCGCCATTTGAAGAAGCTGGACCCTACCGGCAAGCATGACTTCCAGGCGGCCGATTGCTGCAAGGATGCCAGTGCCGACATGCGCGCGGTGTGCTACCGCGGGCAGTGCCTGGCAACGGCCAGTGCCTTTGCGCAGAAGATGGGCATACCCGATGGCAAATGGTCGGTGTCGTTCCAGTCACGACTGGGGCGGGCCAAGTGGATCGAACCCTATACCGAGGCGCGGCTGGACGAGCTGGCCAAGGCTGGGGTGAAGAAGCTGCTGGTAATGTGCCCGGCGTTCGTGGCCGATTGCATCGAGACCCTGGAAGAGATCGGCATGCGCGGGAGCGAGCAGTTTGTCGAGGCCGGCGGGCAGGAGCTGGTGCTGGTGCCTTGCCTGAATGATCACCCGGAGTGGGTGAAGGCGCTGGCGGGGATGTGCGAAAAGGCCTGACTTTCAGGGTGTCTGTACCGGCCTCTTCGCGGGCTTGCCCGCTCCTACAGGTTCTGCACGATGGCAGAGAGCAGTGAAGTACCTGTGGGAGCGGGCAAGCCCGCGAAGAGGCCAGGTCAGGCTAAAGCCGAATCAAGGCAACTGATCATCCAGCTTCTTGTGCTTCCAGCCATCATTGCCCGGCAAGATCAGGTTCAGGGCGATAGCCACGATGGCGCACAGGGCGATGCCCTTCAGGCCCCAGTCATCCGGGCCATCACCACTGCCGATCAGTACGCCGCCGATACCGAACACCAGTGTCACCGACACGATCACCAGGTTGCGCGCTTCAGCCAGGTCGATCTTGTGGCGGATCATGGTGTTCATGCCCACCGCCGCGATCGAGCCGAACAGCAGGCACAGGATGCCACCCATCACCGGTACCGGGATGCTTTGCAGCAATGCGCCGAACTTGCCGATGAAGGCGAGGGTGATAGCGAAAATCGCCGCCCAGGTCATGATCTTCGGGTTGTAGTTCTTGGTCAGCATCACCGCGCCGGTGACTTCGGCATAGGTGGTGTTGGGCGGGCCGCCGAACAGGCCGGCTGCGGTGGTGGCCAGGCCGTCGCCCAGCAGGGTGCGGTGCAGGCCGGGCTTCTTCAGGTAGTCGCGGCCGGTCACGCTACCGACCGCGATGACCCCGCCGATGTGCTCGATCGCCGGTGCCAGGGCAACCGGGACGATGAACAGGATGGCCTGCCAGTTGAATGCTGGCGCGGTGAAGTTGGGCAGCTCCAGCCACGGCGCGGCGGCGATCTTGGCAGTGTCGACCACGCCAAAGGCGAACGACAGGGCAAAGCCTACGAACACGCCGGCAATGATCGGCACCAGACGGAAGATGCCCTTGCCGAACACGGCAACGATCAGCGTTGTCAGCAGGGCCGGCATCGAGATCATCATGGCGGTCTTGTACGGCAGCAGCACGCTGCCGTCACCGGCCTTGCCCATCGCCATGTTGGCGGCGATCGGCGCCATGGCCAGGCCGATGGAGATGATCACCGGGCCGATCACCACCGGCGGCAGCATGCGGTCGATGAAGCCAGTGCCTTTGATTTTTACCATCAGGCCCATGAAGGTGTACACGAAACCTGCGGCCATCACGCCGCCCATGGTCTCGGCCAGGCCGAACTGGCCCTTGGCGAGGATGATCGGGGTGATGAAAGCAAAGCTCGAGGCCAGGAACACGGGGACCTGGCGGCCGGTGACCAGCTGGAACAGCAGGGTGCCGATGCCGGCAGTGAACAGCGCTACGTTCGGATCGAGGCCGGTGATCAGTGGCATCAGCACCAGCGCGCCAAATGCCACGAAGAGCATCTGCGCGCCCGAAACGACCTGGCGCCAGAGCGGGTCGTTGAAGCCGTCCTGCATGGTCAGGCGTCCTTTTGCTTGGTGCCGAAGATCTTGTCACCGGCATCGCCCAGGCCCGGCACGATGTAGCCGTGTTCGTTCAGGCGCTGGTCGATCGAGGCGGTGTAGATCTGCACGTCCGGGTGGGCTTTTTCCACCACTTCGATGCCTTCTGGCGCAGCGACCAAAACCATGGCGCGGATCTCTTTGCAGCCGGCCTTTTTCAGCAGGTCGATGGTGGCGACCATCGAACCGCCGGTGGCCAGCATCGGGTCGATGATCAGGGCCAGGCGCTGGTTGATGTCCGGCGCGAGCTTTTCCAGGTAGGTGTGGGCTTCGAGGGTTTCCTCGTTGCGGGCAACGCCGACGGCGCTGACCTTGGCGCCCGGGATCAGGCTGAGCACGCCGTCGAGCATGCCGATGCCGGCTCGCAGGATCGGTACCACGGTAATCTTCTTGCCGGCGATTTTTTCAACTTGCACCTTGCCGCACCAGCCGTCGATCTCGTAGGTTTCGAGCGGCAGGTCCTGGGTGGCTTCGTAGGTCAGGAGCGCTCCGACTTCCTGGGCAAGTTCGCGAAAATTCTTGGTGCTGATATCGGCACGGCGCATCAGGCCGAGCTTGTGGCGGATCAGCGGATGGCGGATCTCACGAGTGGGCATAGGGGGCTCCGAAAGGCGGGCAAAAAAACCGCGCTAGATTAATCTATTCAGCCTGTGCTGTCGTCTGGTCATTCTGGACGTTAGTCCATAAATGCTTGATCTGTGACGAGCGGATGCGTACCTTTGCCCGCTTTTCCAAAATGCACCCCCGGAGAGCGCCATGTCCGCCGATCTCGAGCATATCCGTCAAGTCATGCGTGAAGCTGACTGCCTGTACACCGAAGCCGAAGTCGAAGCGGCCATCGCCAAAGTCGGCGAGCAGATCTGCAAGGACCTGCACGACAAGAACCCGGTGGTTTTCTGCGTGATGAACGGCGGCCTGATCTTCTCGGGCAAACTGCTGACCCACCTGCAGTTCCCACTGGAAGCCAGCTACCTGCACGCTACCCGCTACCGCAACCAGACCAGCGGAGGCGAGCTGTTCTGGAAGGCCAAGCCCGAAGTATCGTTCATCGACCGTGACGTACTGATCGTCGATGACATCCTCGACGAAGGGCACACCCTCAGCGCCATCATCGAGTTCTGCAAGCACGCCGGTGCGCGCTCGGTGCACACCGCGGTACTGATCGACAAGGAACATGACCGCAAGGCCAGCCCGGAACTCAAGGCCAACTACGTGGGCTTGCCCTGCGTCGACCGCTATATCTTCGGTTACGGCATGGACTACAAAGGCTACTGGCGCAACGCCAACGGCATCTTCGCCGTAAAGGGGCTGTGATCATGCGCCAGCCTGCGTTCATCGACCAATCGCTGTTCGCCGGGCTGGCCGCAAAGGCTGCAGCCAACCCGCGCGGGCGGCAACATCACAATTTCCATGAGATGGAAGAGCCTTGCCACCGCATGGCAGTCGGGCTGCAACCGAGCACCTATATCCCGCCGCATCGGCACCTGAGCGATGACAAAGCCGAAACGCTGGTCGTGCTCAAGGGTTGCCTGGGCCTGCTGCTTTTCAACGAGCAGGGGGCGGTGACCGACAAGCGAGTGCTGCAGGCGGGCGGCGATTGCCTGGGTGTGGACCTGGCGCCTGGTATTTACCATGGGCTTGTGGTGCTGGAGCCGGACAGCATCCTGTTCGAGTGCAAGGCCGGACCGTATCGGCCGGTGGGTGAAGGCGAACATGCGCACTGGGCGCCGCGCGAAGGAGAAGAGGGCGTGGACGAGTACCAGGCCTGGATGCGCGCGCAGTTCGATTGATCTCGGGCCGGCGCACTCAACTGTAGGAGCGGCCTTGTGTCGCGATCGGGCTGCGCAGCAGCCCCTCGATTGAAGCTTCGCCACCAACATGGCCGGGGCCGCTTTGCGGCCCATCGCGACACAAGGCCGCTCCTACAAGAGCCTGTGCAGGCCGTGCTAGAGTGCTCCTTCATTCAAGGAGCCTCACATGCGTGCGTTTCTTCCCCTCCTGCTGGCGGTCAGCCTGCCACTCGCCGCCGCACCGCTGCACAGCCAGTTCCTGCCACCTGACGACCAGTCCCTGCGCCAGGAAGCGCCGACCGGCCAGCAATTGCTGCAAGTGACCGACTACTCGGTGGTAGTGGGTACCCAACGCCAATCCGACCAGCAGCCGATCCCGATCACCTCGTCGTTGCAGGTGCGCCTCAAGGGCAAGCCGCTGAGCAAGGGCGCAACCATCGCCCAGGTACTGCTGACCTTTGACGGTGAAGCGGCCAAGAGCCTGAAGAAACCCGTATACGATGAGAAAACCCGCACCCTGAGCCTGAATTATCCGCTCAGCGACTACCGCGTGATCATGGACCTGCTGCGCAACGAGACGCTGTATGTGCAGTTCCTCACCTACGGCAACGGCCACGTCTGGGCCGACCTGCACACCGGTACCGTACGTACGCGTTGAGGCGCCCGGCCTGCGGGGGGTACACTGCCGGCCTTCGAAATTTCGTGATGGTCCAGTTGGAGTCGGCAATGCGTAAAGACAAGAAACAGGTAATCGGTGACGAGATCAGCGACGACTACATCAAGTCGTTCCTCCAGTTCGAGCCGGCTGATGGCGTGACCTCGCCGTCGCTGCACAAGCTGGTCAAGGCCTACCGCGGCCTGCGCATCGACGATTTCGAGCGTTTTGTCGGCTTCTTCGTCGAGGCTGGGCTGGACCTGGATGGCAAAGACGAGCACGGCCAGACCTTTGTCGAGCAGATTGCCGACCAGCGCAATGCATCGGATTACATCGAGATCATCGCCAAGGCCCGTGGCTGATTTGTAAACGTCCTCTGTCCCTTTCGGGGACACGCCCCCTCCCACAGGGATGGTGCAGAGCCTGAGGGCGACGCCGAAACCTGTGGGAGCGGGCATGCCCGCGAAGAGGCCGGCACAGGTCAATGAGTAACCAGGAACGAAAAAACGCCCCGAGGGGCGTTTTTTCGTGACCGGCCGAATCAGGCGTAATGCTTGGCCGCCGGGCTGCTTTCCACCAGGTCCAGCGCCACGTCGTTGTCGGCACTGATCTTGTGGTACAGGGCAGCATCGGTCGCCAGGGTCTTCTCGCGAGCCGGGAAGATTTCCTTGAGCTTGGCAGCCCAGGCACCTTTGGCCTGCTCGGGGAAGCAGCGCTCGATCAGTTCCAGCATGATCGAAACGGTCACCGAAGCACCCGGCGATGCGCCGAGCAGTGCAGCCAGGCTGCCGTCCTGGGCCGAGACCAGCTCGGTACCGAACTGCAGCACGCCGCCTTTCTTCGGATCTTTCTTGATGATCTGCACGCGCTGACCGGCTACTTCCAGGCGCCAGTCTTCGGCCTTCGCCTGCGGGTAGAAGCGACGCAGGGCTTCCAGGCGCTGCTCCATCGACTGCATCACTTCGCTGACCAGGTACTTGGTCAGGTCCATGTTGTCACGGGCCACGGCCAGCATCGGGCCGATGTTGCCCATGCGTACCGACAGCGGCAGGTCCATCAGCGAACCGTGCTTGAGGAACTTGGTGGTGAAGCCGGCATATGGACCGAACAGCAGCGATTTCTTGCCATCGACCACGCGGGTATCCAGGTGCGGTACCGACATCGGCGGGGCGCCGACCGCAGCCTGGCTGTAGACCTTGGCCTGGTGCTGCTTGACGATTTCCGGGTTGTCGCAACGCAGCCACTGGCCGCTGACCGGGAAGCCGCCGAAGCCTTTGCTTTCCGGAATGCCCGACAGCTGCAGCAGCGGCAGGGCCGCGCCACCGGCGCCGAGGAAGACGAAGCGGGCGTCCACTTCACGGCTACCGCCGCTGTTGACGTCCTTGATGCTCACGGTCCAGCCCTTGCCGTTACGGCGCAGGCCAACGACCTTCTTGCTGTACTTGACCTGGGCGTCCTGCGAGTCGCCCAGCAGCTTCAGCAGCTTGTTGGTGAGGGCGCCGAAGTTGACGTCGGTGCCCTTGAGCACGCGGGTGGCGGCGATGTGCTGGTCGGCTGGGCGGCCTGGCATCATCAGCGGCATCCAGTCCTTCATCACGGCCTTGTCTTCGGTGTATTCCATGTCCGCAAAGGCATGATGCTGCTTGAGCAGCTCATAGCGCTTCTTGAGGAAGGAAACACCCTTGTCACCCTCGACGTAGCTCAGGTGCGGGACAGGGTTGATGAAGGCACGTGCCGAGCCGAAGTTGCCCTTCTTGCTCAGGTAGGCCCAGAACTGGCGCGAAACCTCGAACTGGGTGTTGATGTGCACGGCCTTCTTGATGTCGATGCTGCCATCGGCGGCCTGGGGCGTGTAGTTAAGCTCGCACAGGCCGGCGTGGCCGGTGCCTGCGTTGTTCCAGGGGTTGGAGCTTTCCGCGGCTCCGGAGTCCATCGCCTCCACGACCTCAAGCTTCAGGGTCGGGTCGAGCTCCTTGAGCAGTACGGCCAGGGTGGCACTCATGATGCCTGCGCCTACCAGTACCACATCAACCGATTCGTTCTGCGCCATTTAACGCGTCTCCACAATCTACAGCTACCTAATTGACAGCATAGGACCTGGGTTCGCCAGGGTCGCCATGTCCGACTTTTCGCAGTTCTTGCAACTTCCGCGGACACCGCCAATCAGTCTTCGGGTTCGCGTATTGAACGCGGTTTGCCACGGGTGCGGCAATTCGACTTATGGTCAAGGTGTCGTGCGTGCGTTATGGAACGGCTCAGACACTCATACGGGATGAGCGCATTTGCCGCCTGTTCAGGGCTGTTCGGGACACATCTGCCGCTTTTGCACATGCCAGACTGTTCATTTGCTCGCCACACTCTTGTGAAGTTGTGAAAACCGTTTTTTCACGCTCTTTTGGAGACGTGAACCTCAAAAGGGGACTGCGCGATGGCAACCCGCAGGTTCATGCAGTGTGAAGGGCCGGAAAAGCAGGCACGACAGCCGATGCAAGACCTGAGTGGAAGGCTCTCTGTGGGCGAAGCATTGAAGTTGCCGGGGTCAATCGGCGAGTGCGGGGCCCGATCAGGAGACGTCCTTATAATCGGGGGGAGATTATAGCGATGTCGCGGGCAGAAATGTCGCCATTCGTGGTTTTTATTGCAGCGTTTGTCAGGCCGCGAGGATGCGCTGGTGCCAGCGGCGGCTTGCGCGGGCGCAAACCCGGGCACTGGCGGGCAGCTCGCGGCCCAGCCAGGCGAGCCGGATTTCGCCGATCTGGACCCAGCCGCTGCCGCTGGGCGCCTGGCTGCATTGCTTGAAGGCCAGGCATTTGCCGTCGGTATCGAGGCGGGCATAGGTGTTGTGGCGCGGGCGTTGGAAGAGCAGGGTCCAGAGCGAGGCCATGGCAGCGAGTCCTGTGCGTTAGGGCTTGGCGCAAGGATAAGGGCGCGGCGATGAAACGATTGTGACAAGCGGGCCGGACCGATGACTGGTCGATGCGTGGCTAGGTATACTGTGGGCCTTCGCCGCTTTTTCTGGAGTAACGCGCATGTTGCAACGTCTGTTGTTCGGTTTGATCGCCGTGGCCAGCCTCAGCCTGGTCGGTTGTGCCCACAGCCCGCAACAACTCAATCCGCAACCCACGCTCAAGGCCCAGCTCGCCCCGGTCGGCCATGGCCAGCCGGTAGTGGTCCGGGTTGTTGACGGCCGGGCCTCGCAGTCCCTGGGCACTCGCGGTGGCATGTATCCCGAGACCAGCACCATCAGCGTGAGTGGCAACGACATCGTGCCCAAGCTGCAGGCCCAGGCCGAAGCCGCCGTGCGCCTGCTCGGCTTCACCCCGACGCCGAACGCCTACAACGCACCGCAGTTGACCGTGACCCTGGCCGAGCTGAAGTACCAGTCGCCGAAAGACAACCTGTACGTGACCGAGGCTACCATCGGCGCCACCTTCCGTGCCGACGTGTCCAATGGCGGCCGCCGTTACAGTGGCCGTTACGGCGCTTCGCTGGACCAGCGTTTCGGCATGGCGCCGAACCAGGAAACCAACACCCAGCTGGTGGGCGATGTGCTGAGCGATGCCCTGACCCGCATGTTCAAGGACCCGACCATCGGTCAGGTGCTGGGGCAGTAAGCCTTCAGCTATAAAACAAAACCCGCTGCCTGTGTTCCAGGCAGCGGGTTTTTTGTTGTCTGTGCCCGCGAAGAGGCCGGCAAATCTTCATGCCATGCCAGATGAAATTTGATGACACTTTGTCGCCTGGGCCGGGCGTCTGGGCATGACTTGGGTAGAATGCCGGCCTTTGCCGTCGCTCATACCGAGGTTGCGTGATGTCCTTGCAAGTGCTCTGGGGGTTCCTGGCCGCCCACCCGACCAAGCTGATCAATCTGCTGGCGCTGCTGCTGACCTGCCCGGGCGGGTTGCTACTGCACAGTGCGAGGCGGCGCGAGGCCGAGACCCGCGAATACATGGCGGTGGACGAGGGGGTGGTGGACGCGTTCGACCTTCGGGTGCCGCGGTACTTCTACATTCTCGGTTTTTCGTGCCTGGCGATGGCGTTGCTGCTGTCCTGGTTCAGTACCTGGGTCTGAGATTCCGGGGCCGCTTTGCGGCCCATCGCCGGCAAGCCAGCTCCCACAGGATTACACAAGCCTGAGGGAAATGCGGTCTCTGTGGGAGCTGGCTTGCCGGCGATGGGCTGCAAAGCAGCCCCGGCATTCGCTCAGGCAACCGGTGCCTGCTGCCTGACCTGGTACTGGTTGCGCACCGGCGTCGCATACTGCAGCACAAGGTACGGCCGCTGCTCCTCAGGGCAGGCATCCAGGCGGCGTTGCCATTCCTCCTTGGCCCGGGCCAGCTCATCGGCCGGGAACACCTTCTCGGCGCTCGGCACCTGTAGCGCCTCATCCTTGCCATCCCACATTGCATAGGCCAGGTAGTGCACCGGGAACAGTCGGTAGCCACCGAGGATCTGCCGGTCGATTTCCGCTGCCAGCTGCTTGGTATCCTCGTGATATTCGGTCACCGGCGGGGCGAAGTTGATGTGCACCCGGCCTTTGTAGCCGGTAATGCCCTTGGCGATGCTGTTGTCGTCCTCGCCCGGCGCCTTCTTGTAGGTGCCGGTGGTGGCGCGGATGTACAACTCGCGGGCCTTGGCCTGGTCGCACGGGTCATATTCGTAGCTGATCGAAACCGGTGTCAGGTTCAGGCTCTGGATCACCGCGCCGAACGGCTCGTCCTTGCGGCTCATGTGGAACATCTTGAGGATCGCCGAATCGGTGCGGTCGTCACCGTCCTTGGCCCGGCCTTCTGCCTGGGCGATCCAGATCGACGTGGCGTCGTTGCGGATCGAGTGGTTGATGTAGGCTGAGAGCAACTGGTAGGCCGCCAGCTTCTCGCGGCGCCCACTGATCGAGCGGTGCACGATGAAGCTCTTGTTCAGGCGCATCATGTCGCTGACAAACGGCTTTTGCAGCAGGTTGTCGCCAATGGCGATACGCGGCGTGGGCAGCCCGGCGTGGTACACCGCGTAGTTGACGAAGGCCGGGTCCATGACGATGTCACGGTGGTTGGCCAGGAACAGGTAGGCGGTGCCGGCCTTGAGCTGCTCCACGCCCGAATAGGTGACGCCGTCGGTGGCGCGGTCGATGGTCTGGTCGACGTAGTACTCGACTTTGTCCTGCAAGGTCGAGACACAGGTGACACCGGCGAATTCCTTGCGCAGGCGGCGGGCGATCAGCGGTTTGAGCAACCAGCCGAGAGCACCGGCCGCACGCGGGAAGCGGAAGTGGGTGAGGATATCGAGGAATGCCGGGTCGCTGAGCAGGCGTGCCAGAACGGCAGGGACCTCAGCGTCGTCGTACGGTCGGATGGCATCGAATTCGCCCATCATGCTCTCTTGTTGGAAACGGCTAGGGTAATAAGGTAGGGGCGGGCTCCGAAAAACGGCTCGGACACACACAGGCCCTGTAAACAGACCGGCAATTATACGCATAAGTCACCCCGGAGGCCGCGATGCTGCAAACTGCGATCTACGATTGCCCTTATTGTGGCGAAGAAGTCGAAACCACGGTGGACCTGTCCGGTGGCGATCAGGAGTACATCGAGGACTGTCAGGTATGCTGCAAGCCTATCCGCTTCGTGCTGCAAGTTCATGGCGAGGAGTGGATGCTGGATGTATTCGGTGAGAATGACTGATGCAGCGTATCTACGAACCGGAAAACCTGCTCGAGGCTGAAATGTTGGCAGGCATGCTCGCCAGCGAGGGGATCGATGCGCACCTGGTTGGTCGTGACCTGATCGGTGCTGCCGGTGAACTGCCGATGCAGGGCTTGCTTGGGCTTGCCGTGGCTGATGAACAGGCCGAGTACGCACGGCAGCTGATCGATGCGTACAATGATGCCCAGCCACTGGTTGGCGACGAACCGGAGAGTTTCCCCGGTACCTTGATCTGCTAGGTTCTGAATTCGCCCATGTGTGGACGTTACGCCCTGTTTCGCTGGCCCCAGGCTCTTGCCAGTCTGCCGGGCTTTCCCGTTGGCCAGCCAGCCCAATGGAACATCTCGCCCGGGGCTTCGGTGCTGATCCAGCGCCAGCTCGACGGCCAGTTGCAACTGGCCAAGGCGCGCTGGGGGTTGACCCCGGCCTGGCTCACCGACCTGTCCCGCACCCCCGCCCATGCCCGCGCCGAAACCCTGGCCGAGCAGCCGATGTTTCGCGACGCGTTTCGCCTGCGCCGCTGCCTGATGCCGGCCAACGGCTTTTACGAATGGCGCGGTAGCGTGCGCAAGCGCCCGTACTGGCTGACCCCGGGGGAGGGCGCATCGCTGTACTTCGCCGCCGTGTGGGAGGCCTACCCTGTGCAGGACCAGGTTTGGCTGAGTTGTGCGGTGGTGACCCAGGCGGCGATGAACCAGCGTCGGCCGCTGATACTGGACGAGACAGGGCAGGCCGCCTGGCTTGACCCGGACACGCCGCTGGCCCGCCTGCATGAATTGCTGGCCAGCCCGCCGGCGACGTTGCGCGAACGGGCCCTGGCGCATTTCGTCAATGATCCGAAGCTGGATGCGCCGGAGTGCCTGACTCCGGCCTGATGTATGGCTGTGCCGGCCTCTTCGCGGCCGAAGCCGCTCCTACAACGATCGCATTATCCCTGTAGGAGCGGGTTCACCCGCGAAGGGGCCGGCACAGGCGACGAAAATCTTCCCTGCGGCTATGGCGGCCCCAAGCGACTCGGCCTACGATACGGCGCATGTAAAAAGGGAGTGTTTTCATGCGTAAGTCTTTTGTCGTCAGCCTGTTGAGTGCTGGCATCCTGCTGGCCGGCTGCCAGGCGGTTAATACCACCAGCGGCGGTGCTGTCGGCGTCGAGCGCCAGCAGTACATGTTCAGCATGCTCTCGACCGATGAGGTCAACCAGATGTACGCCCAGTCGTACCAGCAGACCCTGGGTGAAGCATCGAACAAAGGCGTGCTCGACAAGTCCAGCGCAGATGCCAAGCGTGTGCAGGTAATTGCCAACCGCCTGATCGCCCAGACCCCCAAGTTCCGACCGGATGCCGCGCAATGGAACTGGGAAGTGAACGTGATCAAGAGCGACGAGCTCAACGCCAACTGCGGCCCGGGCGGCAAGATCATCGTCTACACCGGCCTGATCGATCAGCTCAAGCTCACCGATGCGGAAATTGCTGCGGTGGTGGGCCACGAGATCGCCCACGCTTTGCGTGAGCACAGCCGCGAGGCGATGTCGAAGGCGTATGGCGTGGAAATGGCGCGCCAGGGCGCCGGTGCCCTCTTTGGCCTCGGCCAGGGCAGCATGGCCATGGCCGATACCGTGGTGAACTATGCCATGACCCTGCCCAACAGCCGGGCCAACGAGAACGAAGCCGACCTGATCGGCCTGGAGCTCTCGGCGCGTGCCGGTTACGACCCGAATGCCGCGATCACCTTGTGGAACAAGATGAGCCAGGCTTCCGAAGGCGCACCGCCTGAGTTCATGAGCACTCACCCGGCGTCCCAGAGCCGCATTGCTTCGTTGCAGGCGGCCATTCCGAAGGTGATGCCGCTGTATCAGGCGGCCAAGAAGTAAGACCGTAAGGGGCCGCAGAGCGGCCCCCGTCAGCAGTCAACCCACCCAGCCACTGGCTTTCATCGCCGAGTACACGGCCACGATCGCCAGCACGAAGAACGCCGTGGCCGCCAGGCGACGGATTAGCGTCAGCGGCAGTTTGTCCGCTGCGAAGTTACCCGCCAGTACCACTGGCACGTTGGCAATCAGCATGCCCAGGGTAGTACCGATAATGACCATGATCAGGTACGGATACTGTGCTGCCAGCATTACCGTGGCGACCTGGGTCTTGTCACCGATTTCAGCCAGGAAGAACGCGATCAGCGTGGTCAGGAACGGCCCGAAGCGGCGCGCCGGGTTCTCGTCGTCATCCATCTTGTCCGGAACCAGGGTCCATAGGGCAGTGGCGGTGAAGCTCGCGGCCAGGATCCAGTGCAGTGCCGAGTCGCTGAAGAAGCTGCCTACCCACGCGCCCACGGCACCAGCCGCGGCATGGTTGGCCAAGGTGGCGGCGATGATGCCGGCGATGATCGGCCAGGGCTTGCGGAAGCGGGCAGCGAGTATGAGCGCGAGCAATTGCGTCTTGTCGCCGATTTCGGCGAGGGCAACGATGGCGGTGGGGACCAGCAAAGATTCCAGCATCAGGATTCCTACGGGGGCGGGTCGACACGGCTATGACACGTACAGCCTCCCCGCCCCGGGTAAGGTGTGCGTGTCATAGGTCTTGTCAAACCCTGGATCCGTCTATGCGGATCTCGCCATGCAGGCTGGCATGGTGGGTCGCACGCGCCATGGTCTGTGGACCAAGTATGTTGACGCGTACCGGGCGAGCTGGGCGCTCGCGGGAGACTACTCCCCTAGGACGGTGCGGATTCTGCCTAGACTAAAAGCTTTCGGCAAGCGCTGTTTTTATCCGTGTGTTGCCTGGTAGATGCGGAAACCGTCCGCCTCGTCGCGTACCTGGCAGTTGCCCAGCGCCCCTTCGATCAGTGGCTGGTAGCGCAGGAAGCTGTTGGCAACCAGGCGCATTTCGCCACCTTTTCGCAGATGAACGGCTGATTTTTTCAGCAAGTTTTCCGATGCCTGGTAGTTGGTGTGCACCCCGGTGTGGAACGGCGGGTTGCTCAGGATCAGGCTCAGTTCGGTCGGCGCCGCGTCGATGCCGTCGCCGCTGATCACTTCGCCCTCCAGACCATTGGCGGCCAAGGTCAGGCGGCTGGCGGCCACGGCGAAGGCATCCACATCCAGCAGGGTCACCCGGTTTTGTGGATAACGGCGTTTGACCGTGGCGCCCAGCACCCCGGCACCGCAGCCGAAGTCCAGCACATGCCCGCTCGGCAGGCCATCGAGGTGCTTGAGCAGCAGGGCGGTACCGCGATCGAGGCGGCCATGGCTGAACACACCGGGCAGGCTGACTACTTGCAGCGGGCCGTCTTCCAGGCTGAGCTCGAAGCGTTCGGCCAGGCTTTCCAAGGGCTTGGCCTCTGGCGCGTGCTCGATGGTCACCTGCCACAGCTGGCAATGGCGGGCGCTGTCGAGCTTGCGCGGCTTGCCAAAGGCCTGCAGCTGCTTGGCCGCACCCTCGATGCCACCACGTTTCTCGCCGACCAGGTACAGCTCGCGGCCCGCCAGGCGCGAGGCCAGGGCGTTGAGCAGGTAGGCGGCCAGTTCGCGGGACTTGGGCAGGAACAGCACGGCGCTGTCGAAAGTCACTTCAGGGGGCTCCACCGCATAGTGGCTGCGGCCGGCGAAGCGGCTTTCGAGCATGGCCTGGTCGCCCGCATGCCAGCTCCAGGCTCGGGCCTGGGGCAACTGGCCAAGCAGGCCGTCGGCGGGGGCGCCGGCGAGCAGCAGCGGGCCCTGGAACAGCTCTGCCTGGCGGAGCAACACTTCACTGCGCGGGTCCATGGACGACGCCTCCTGGAAAAAAGTGGCGCAGTTTAGCAGAGGCGGGCGTCGGGCTCAGCTAACCACGCGGCGTGGCTGCCCGGCGAAGAAGGCCTGGGCGTTCTCGCTGAGCTGGCCGACGATGCGCTGGCGCGACTCCACCGCGCCCCAGGCGCTGTGCGGGGTGATGATCAGGCGCGGGATGCCGGGCTCGAGCAGCGGGTTGCCGTTGATCGGTGGCTCCACGCTCAGCACGTCGGTGGCGGCACCGCCCAGGTGGCCACTGCGCAGGGCGTCGGCCAGCGCCTGCTCGTCGATAAGGCCGCCGCGGGCGGTGTTGACCACCAGCACGTTTGGCTTGAGCAAGGCCAGTTCGCGGGCCCCGAGCATGTGTCGGGTGTGCTCGTTCAGCGGGCAGTGCAGGGTCAGGGCGTCGACTTGCGGCAGCAACTCGTCCAGCGGCAACCGGTCGGCGCGTTCCGGGCGGCCGGGGATCTGCCCGCTGAGCACGCGCATGCCAAAGGCTTCGGCCAGTCGCGCCACCGCGCCGCCCAGTTCACCGTGGCCGAGCAGGCCAAGGGTCTTGCCCTCCAGCTCGACGATGGGGAAGTCCAGCAGGCAGAACTGGCTGGCCTTGGCCCACTGGCCGTCGGCTACCGCCTGGTTGTAGTCGCACAGGCGGGTGGCCAGTGCCAGTAGCAGGGCGAGGGTGTGCTGGGCGACGGACGGTGTGCCGTAGCCCTGGCAGTTGCACACGGTGATGCCCTGGGCGCGGGCGGCCGCCAGGTCGACGTTGTTGGTGCCGGTGGCGGCCACCAGGATCAGCTTCAGCTGCGGGTTGGCGGCCAGGGTCGCGGCGTCGAGCATGACCTTGTTGCTGACTACCGCTACCGCGCCCTTAAGGCGTTCGGCGACCTGCTCCGGCCGGGTGGCGGCGAACAGTTCGAACTCGTCGAACTGCTGCTTCAGGGGCGAGAGGTCGAGATCGCCCAGGTCCAGGGACTGGTGATCGAGAAACACGGCGCGACGCGGGCTGGGCATGAAGTTCTCCGAGGCTGGGCGGGGTATTGGTGTTGTGGCCATTCGCGGGCATGCCCGCTCCCACAAGACCCCCACCAACCTGCGGGTGTGTAGTACCTGTGGGAGCGGGCGTGCCCGCGAAAGGGCCTTTGGCTCCAGCACAAATCCTGAAGCTGCCGCCGCAGTGTCTAGTTCAACCTTGCCGCCCGTCAACGCCCGCCACTCATACCTTCATCACGCAAATCATTCCTTCGGCTGATTTAGCCGTCACATTGGCGAACTACAGTAGTTCCCAGACTTGTCCGGCCCGCTTTTCAGAAAAGGGATACCCATGTTGCAGACCCGCATCATCAAGCCCGCCGAGGGCGCCTACGCCTACCCCCTGCTGATCAAGCGACTGCTGATGTCTGGCAGCCGCTATGAAAAGACCCGCGAAATCGTCTACCGAGACCAGATGCGGCTGACCTACCCCCAGCTCAACGAGCGCATCGCGCGCCTGGCCAACGTGCTGACCGAAGCCGGGGTAAAGGCCGGTGACACCGTGGCGGTGATGGACTGGGACAGCCACCGCTACCTGGAATGCATGTTCGCCATCCCGATGATCGGTGCGGTGGTGCACACCATCAACGTGCGCCTGTCGCCCGAGCAGATTCTCTACACCATGAACCACGCCGAAGACCGCGTGGTGCTGGTCAACAGTGACTTCGTCGGCTTGTACCAGGCCATCGCCGGGCAACTGACCACGGTCGACAAGACCCTGCTGCTGACCGACGGCCCGGAAAAGACAGCCGAGCTGCCCAACCTGGTGGGCGAGTACGAGCAACTGCTGGCCGCTGCCAGCCCGCGCTACGACTTCCCGGACTTCGACGAGAACTCGGTGGCCACCACCTTCTACACCACTGGCACCACCGGCAACCCCAAGGGTGTGTACTTCACTCATCGGCAACTGGTGCTGCACACCCTGGCCGAAGCTTCGGTGACTGGCAGCATCGATAGCGTGCGCCTGCTGGGTAGTAACGACGTGTACATGCCCATCACGCCGATGTTCCACGTGCACGCCTGGGGCATTCCCTACGCCGCCACCATGCTGGGCATGAAGCAGGTGTATCCGGGGCGCTACGAGCCGGACATGCTGGTCAAGCTGTGGCGCGAAGAGAAGGTCACGTTCTCCCATTGCGTGCCGACCATCCTGCAGATGCTGCTCAACTGCCCGACCTCCAAAGGTCAGGACTTCGGCGGCTGGAAGATCATCATCGGCGGCAGCGCACTCAACCGCTCGTTGTACCAGGCCGCCCTGGCACGCGGCATCCAGCTGACCGCCGCATATGGCATGTCCGAGACCTGCCCGCTGATTTCCGCCGCCCACCTTAACGACGAACTGCAGGCCGGCAGCGAGGATGAGCGCGTCACTTACCGCATCAAGGCCGGCGTACCGGTGCCGCTGGTGGAGGCGGCCATCGTCGACGGCGACGGCAACTTCCTGCCCGCCGACGGTGAAACCCAGGGCGAACTGGTGCTGCGTGCGCCATGGCTGACCATGGGCTACTTCAAGGAACCGGAAAAGAGCGAGGAGCTGTGGCAGGGCGGCTGGTTGCATACCGGTGATGTCGCCACGCTCGACGGCATGGGCTATATCGACATCCGCGACCGTATCAAGGATGTGATCAAGACCGGTGGCGAGTGGATTTCCTCGCTCGACCTCGAAGACCTGATCAGCCGTCACCCGGCCGTGCGCGAAGTGGCGGTGGTAGGGGTGGCCGACCCGCAGTGGGGTGAACGCCCGTTTGCCCTGCTGGTGGTGCGTGAAGACCAGGTCATCGACGCCAAGGCGCTGAAGGAACACCTCAAGCCGTTCGTCGAACAAGGGCACATCAACAAGTGGGCGATTCCAAGCCAGATCGCCGTTGTTACCGAAATTCCCAAGACCAGTGTCGGCAAGCTCGACAAGAAACGCATCCGCCAGGACATCGTCCAGTGGCAGGCCAGCAACAGCGCGTTCCTCTCCACGCTGTAACCGCCATGCGGGTCGCGCACTGCAGCGCGCGACCCGCACGCTAGAGGGGTGGAACCTTGCCAAACGGCAGAAATACGCCATCCTTTAGCACTGCCAGCGCGCAGCCGGTGCAACATGGCAGCGAGTTGGCCGCACGGAGCGCAAATCACACTTTAGAGGGATCAAGCGCCTGTGCCTTGCTGGCTATAGTCGGGGCCAGGGGATTTTCAGGAATGGGGGAGGCGACATGCGCAAGCCGTGTCGCCGCGGGCGCAAGCCTGCAAACCGGTCGCTCGGGCCGTTCTTGAAAGGACTCACTGCCATAACAAAAAAAGTACATGGAGTAGCGTCGATGAAATCTGCAAACCTGTTCTGGCGCCGGGCCAAGTTGCCCCTGGCCGTCAGCCTTGCTTCCACGCTCGCAAGTCCTGCTTTCGCTGTCAGTTTCAACATTGGTGAAATCGAAGGCCAGTTCGACTCGTCGCTCTCCATCGGCGCCAGCTGGTCGACGGCCAACCCCAACAAGAACCTGATCGGGGTGAACAACGGCGGCAAGGGCCTGTCGCAGACATCCGACGATGGCCACCTGAACTTCAAGAAGGGCGAAACCTTCTCCAAGATCTTCAAGGGTATCCATGACCTGGAGCTCAAGTACGGCGACACCGGCGTGTTCGTCCGCGGCAAGTACTGGTACGACTTCGAACTGAAGGACGAAGGCCGCGAGTTCAAGGACATCAGCGACTCCAACCGCAAGGAAGGCGCCAAATCGTCCGGTGCCGAACTGCTCGACGCATTCGTCTACCACAACTACTCCATCGGCGATCAGCCAGGCTCGGTGCGCTTGGGCAAGCAGGTGGTGAGCTGGGGTGAAAGTACCTTCATCGGTGGCGGCATCAACTCGATCAACCCGATCGACGTGTCGGCGTTCCGCCGCCCGGGGGCCGAGATCAAGGAAGGCCTGATTCCGGTCAACATGTTCTACATTTCGCAGAGCCTGACCGACAACCTGTCGGCGGAGGCTTTCTACCAGATCGAATGGGACCAGACGGTCGTCGACAACTGCGGCACCTTCTTCTCCCAGCCAGACATCATTGCCGACGGCTGTACCGACAACCTGCGCGTGCTCAACAGCAGTCGCACAGTGCCGGGGGCGGCGCAGCAATTCCTTGCCACCCGTGGCGTGGACATCAATGAGGAAGGGGTGATGGTGCGCCGCGGCGCCGACCGCGATGCGCGTGACAGCGGCCAGTTTGGCGTGGCAATGCGCTACATGTTCGAGCCGCTGGACACCGAGTTTGGCGCCTACTTCATGAACTACCACAGCCGTGCGCCAATCTTCAGTGCTACCGGGGCCGCGCCTTCAGTGTTCGCCGGCCTGAGCGCATTGCCTGCACAGCTGCGCGCATTGGCACCGCTGATCGTGGCAGGTAACTCCGAGTACTTCGTCGAATACCCCGAGGACATCCGCCTTTATGGCTTGAGCTTCTCTACCACGTTGCCCACCGGGACCGCCTGGAGCGGCGAACTCAGCTACCGCCCCAACGCACCGGTGCAACTGAATACCACGGATATCCTGTTCGCCGGGGTCCGCCCCATTGGCGGTGCCTTGAGCAACGCTTCGCTGCTGACCGGTACGCCGGGGCAGGACTTGCACGGGTATCGCCGCAAGGAGATCACTCAGTTCCAGACCACCCTCACGCATTTCTTCGACCAGGTAATGGGCGCCAGCCGCATGACCGTGGTGGGCGAGCTGGGTGTCACCCATGTGGGCGGCCTGGAGAGCGCCCACGATACCCGCTACGGTCGCGATCCGGTGTTTGGTCCAGGCCCGCTGCCATCCACCGGTGGGGCAAACACCTGTCAGGCCCTGAATGCCAGCACCATCGCAGGCGCTGGTGCCGGTGCCTCCACCGCTAACCTGAGCCGCAACTGCGAGAACGATGGCTTTACCACCAGCACTTCCTGGGGTTACCGCGCCCGAGTCATCTGGGACTACAACGATGTCTTTGCCGGGGTCAACCTGAAACCCAGCGTGGCCTGGTCGCATGACGTCTCCGGCTATTCGCCGGGCCCTGGCGCCAACTTCGAGGAAGGCCGCAAGGCCGTCAGCCTGGGCCTCGACGCCGAGTACCAGAACACCTACACGGCAAGCCTGTCGTACACCAACTTCTTCGATGGCAAGTACACCACCGTGGATGACCGCGACTTCGTCGCGCTCAGCTTCGGCGTGAACTTCTAAGCATTCAGATCCAGGACGACACGACATGAACAAGACCAGAAGTCTGCTGCAAGCCGGTGTGCTGGGCCTGTCCCTGCTGGCGACCAGCGTCATGGCTGCAGTATCCGCCGACGAGGCGGCCAAGCTGGGCAGTACCTTGACTCCGATGGGCGCCGAAAAGGCTGGCAACGCCGATGGCTCGATCGGCCCGTGGGAACCGCTGTCCAAGAGCGCGGGCAGCGTCGACGGCAAGGGCTTCCTGTCCGACCCGTACGGCAGTGACAAGCCACTGTTCACCATCACCGCGCAGAACGCCGACCAGTACAAGGACAAGCTCTCGCCGGGCCAGCTGGCCATGCTCAAGCGCTATCCGGACACCTTCAAGATCCCGGTATTCAAGACCCATCGCGGTTCCACGGTGCCGTCCGATGTGTTCGCTGCCATCAAGGAAAACGCTACCAAGACCACCCTGGTCGAAGGCGGCAACGGTCTGAACAACTTCCGCACGGCTGTACCGTTCCCGATCCCGAAAAGCGGCCTGGAGGTGATCTGGAACCACATCACCCGCTACCGGGGCGGTAGCGTCAGCCGTCTGGTGACCCAGGCAACGCCTCAGCAGAACGGCTCTTTCAACCCGGTATACTTCTCCGACCAGTTCGTCTTCCGCGAAAGAATGAAGGATTACGACCCGAACAACCCGGGCAACATCCTGTTCTACTTCAAGCAGGAAGTGACCGCGCCTGCGCGCCTGGCCGGTACCGTGCTGCTGGTGCACGAAACCCTCGACCAAGTGAAGGAACCGCGCAAGGCGTGGATCTACAACGCCGGTCAGCGCCGCGTACGCCAAGCACCACAAGTGTCGTACGACGGCCCGGGTACCGCAGCCGACGGTTTGCGCACCTCCGACAACCTGGACATGTTCAACGGTGCGCCAGACCGCTATGACTGGAAGCTGGAAGGCAAGAAGGAGATGTACATCGCGTCCAACGCCTTCAAGCTCGACGACCCCAAGCTCAAGTACACCGACATCATCAAGGCCGGGCACATCAACCAGGACCTGGCCCGTTACGAGCTGCGCCGTGTATGGCACGTGGTCGCCACCCTCAAGCCGGGCCAGCGGCACATCTATGCCAAGCGTGACCTCTACATCGACGAGGACACCTGGCAGGCTGCGGTGATTGACCAGTACGACGGCCGTGGCCAACTGTGGCGCGTGTCCGAGGCACATGCCCAGCCGTACTACAACGTGGAAGTGCCGTGGTACACCCTGGAGGCCATCTATGACCTGCAGTCGGGCCGTTACCTGGCCTTGGGCATGAAGAACGAAGAGAAGCGCGCCTACGACTTCGGCTTCAGTGCCAGCAAGGCTGACTTCCAGCCAGCGGCACTGCGCCAGTCGGGTATTCGCTAAGTATCGCGCAACCTCGGAGCGCCCCGGCTTGTCCGGGGCGTTTCATTTTCCTGTACCGGCCCCTTCGCGGGTGAACCCGCTCCCACAGGGATTGCACAGGTTTCAAGTCCAGTGCAGTACCTGTGGGAGCGGGCGTGCCCGCGAAGAGGCCGGTACAGCAATAAAGCTGGTGAATACCTCCCCAAACCCCCGCCCCAGCCGCTGTCCATCAGTCATGTTGCTTTTTGTCGCAGTCTTTTCCAGTGGAATTGCGCCCATCATCTTCAAATACGTAGCGTTACCCGCTAGTCTCGCAAGCATCCATACCGCCGTAGTCTTCCAACCAGAACGAGCCGGCCATGACAGATCTGTCCCGTACGCATGGATTCACCAGCCAGGCCCTGGGCCTGCTGGACGGGCGTTTCTTCCGGCCGCCCTTGCCGGACGGCCATGTGCCGCGCCTGCGCCTGTGCCAGCGGCTGCAAGCCGGTCTCGGCGGGCGGTTGTTACTGGTCAATGCCCCGGCAGGGTTCGGCAAAAGCTCCCTTGCCATCGAATTTTGCGAAGCGCTGCCCGAGCACTGGCGTAGCCTGTGGCTGGGCCTGAGCCAACGGGATGCCGACCCTGGCCGATTCCTCGAACGCCTGCTCGAAGGCCTGCAGCAGTATTGCCCGGCGCTGGGCGGCCAGGCCATGGGTCTGCTGAAAATGCGCCAGCGCCACCAGCCGTTCGCCTTCGAGGAATGGCTCGACGGCCTGCTCGACGAGCTGGCGCTGTACCTGCAAGCCGATACTCCCTTGTTGCTGGTGCTGGACGACTATCACCTGGCCCAGGGGCCGGTACTCGACCGCTGCTTGCAGTTCTTCCTCAATCACCTGCCCCCCGGCCTGGTGCTGCTGGTCACCAGCCGCCAACGCCCGGATTGGCACCTGGCGCGCCTGCGCCTGTCGCGGCACCTGGTCGAACTCAACGAACAGGACTTGCGCCTGACCGCCGAAGAATCACTGGCGGTGATCGGCCGCCAACCCAACGGGCTGCGTGGCCAGGCTCTGGACAACCTGATCCAGCGCAGCGACGGTTGGGTGGCCGGGTTGCGTTTCTGGCAGCTGGCGGCAAGCGAGTCCGCTGACGAGCAGGCCTTGCCCCAGGCCTTGCATGGCGGCGAGGGCCTGATCCGTGACTATCTGCTGGAAGAAGTCATCGACATGCTGCCCGCCGATGTGCAGGCCTTCCTTTACGAAACGGCCTGCCAGGAACGTTTCTGCGCCCCGCTGTGCGATGCCGTACGCGGCCGCCACGACAGTGCCGCGATCCTGCGTTTCTTGCAGGCGCACCAGGTGTTCCTGGTGCCGCTGGACGAGCATGGCCACTGGTTCCGCTATCACCATTTGTTCTCCGACCTGTTGCGCAGCCGCCAGGCCAGCGAGCCGCTGGCCGACCTGCAGTTGCGTGCCTGCCGCTGGTTCGAAAGCCAGGGCCTGCTGGACGAAGCGGTGGAGCAGGCCCTGCGCGCCGGTTACCTCGATGTCGCCGCCGACCTGGTGCAGAGCCTGTCCGAGGAGCAACTGCTGGCCGAACAGAACGTCGGCATGTTGCTGCGCTGGAAGATGGACCTGCCCGACAGCCTGCTGATCAGCACGCCGCGGCTGATCGTGCTGTACAGCTGGGCGCTGGGCCTGGCGTGCCAGCTGGACGCGGCCGAGGAGCTGGCGGGTTATCTCAGCCGCTTCCTGCCCGCGCCTTCGGCGACCGCGCAAAAGTCCATGCTGGCCCAGTGGCTGGCGCTGAGTGGTGTTATCGCCCGTGGCCGTGGTGATCGCGAGCGCACCCTGGCCTATTGCGGTGAAGCGCTGCAGAGCTTGCCGAGCAAGCGTTATGGCCAACGCCTGGTGTGCCTGTCGACGCTGTCCAACCTGGCGATTGCCGATGGCGATTTCTGGCGGGCCCGCGGCTGGAACCGTGAGGCGCTGGAGTTGGCCCAGCGTGTTGGCAACCCATTGTTCGAGGCCCTGGCCCATTACGACCGGGCGCGGGTGCTGCATGCCCGTGGCGAGGTGTTGCGCGCACTGGACGAAGTGCGCGAGGGGCTGCAACGCCTGCAAGGGCTGTCGGCACAGCGGCTGTATGCCGTGCGCGCCCGCTTGACGCTTTACGAAGGCTACCTGCTGGTATCGCGCCTGCAGCCGTCCCAGGGCCGTGCCCGCTTGCGTGCGGGGCTGGGCGAGGCGCGGGCCTGCCGTGATATCAGTGTGCTCATCGGCCACTGCGTGATCGCTACGCTCGATGGCCGGGAAGGGCACTTTGCCGAGGCTTTTGCCGAACTGGCCGAGGCCGAGCGGCTGATGCACATCTGGGATGTGCCGCCGGTCTACTACCTGGCCATGATCACCCTGGTCAAATGCGAGTTGTGGCTGGCCCAGGGGCGCATCGACCTGGCCGAGTCCTGGCTGCTGCGCCTGGGTCAGACCTATGGCGGCGAGCAACCGGCGGCGGCCCCGGAGTTCCACCCGTTGCTGCCGTTGCACATCGCCTTGCAGCAGGCATCGCTCGAGCGTATCCAGTCGCGTAGCGACGACGCGGCGCAACGCCTGGCCAGCCTGGTCGAGCGCGGCCAGGCCAGTGGCGGCATGATGCTCAGCGTCAGTGCCCTGTGCCAGTGGCTTGGCTTGTTGCTGGGCGAAGGTCGGGAAGAGCAGGCCGCCCAGTTGTTGCCACGGTTGCTGGTGGCAGCCCAGGGCGGCGTGTTGCAACCGTTCCAGCCTTTGCTGGAGCAGCACCCGCAGTGGCTTCTCGAACAGCTCCAGGCTGTTGCCGCCTGCCCGGTGCAGGCCGAGTTGCTCAAGCGCCTGCCGCAGATACCAAGCGCCAGCATCGGCAGCGGCGAAGCCCTGAGTAGCCGCGAGTTGGCCGTGCTCGAGCTGATTGCCCAGGGTTGTTCCAACCAGCAGATCAGCGAGCGGTTGTTCATTTCCCTGCACACGGTGAAAACCCACGCCAGCCATATCAACAGCAAGCTGGGGGTGGAGCGGCGTACCCAGGCGGTGGCGAAGGCCAAGTCCCTGGGGCTGCTGTTGTGATATTGGCCCATCAGGGTCTTGCTCGTTAAAGTGATGGCTCGAGGCCATGGTTCGTGGCCGCGAATGCTCTACCCTAATCTTTTCCGACCAGCTGCCGATACAGCTATCGGTGGCATCGCCTCGCGCGATTTTTCAATCATTCCAAGGCAGGTCGTGTTGATGCTGCAGTACGGGCAAAAGAGCTTTCTGATCGTCGACGACTTTACCGACTTTCGCACGTCGACCCGTTCCATGCTGCGCGAACTGGGCGTGCGTGACGTGGACACCGCCGACAGCGGCGAGCAGGCGCTGCGCATGTGCGCGCAAAAGCGCTATGACGTCATACTGCAGGACTTCCACCTGGGCGACGGCAAGAAGAACGGCCAGCAGGTGCTCGAAGACCTGATCCTCGACAAGCACATCAGCCATGAGTGCATATTCATCATGGTCACTGCCGAGAGCAGCCAGGCCATTGTCCTCAGCGCCATCGAGCACGAGCCTGATGCCTATCTGACCAAGCCGTTCAACCGAGTTGGCCTGGCCCAGCGTGTCGAGAAACTGTACCAGCGCAAGACCCTGCTCAAGCCGATCCTGCAGGCCCTGGACCGAAATCGCCCGGCAGAAGTGCTGGCGGCTTGCGCCGAGCTGTGCAAGCGCGACCCACGCCTGGCCCCGCTGTGCCTGCGCTATCGGGCCGATGCCTTGCGCAACCTCAACCGCTTCGAGGAACTGGAGAAGTTCCTCAAGGCCATCCTGGCCAGCCGCCCGCAGCCGTGGGTCTACTCGGCGTTGGGCGGCCTGATGCACAAGCGTGGCCAGAATGCCCAGGCCCAGGGCGTGTACGAGCAGGCGCTCAAGGCTTTCCCAATCATGCCAGGCCTGTACGATGGCATGGCCGAGGTGCTGGTGGCCCAAGGCGAGACCAGGCGTGCGCAGAACATGCTTGAAGAAGCCGTGCGCCTGTCGCCGTTATCGGTGCGCCGGCAGTCGACGCTGGGCAAGCTGGCGTTGGAAAACGAAGACTTCGAGAGTGCTTCGAAGGCATTTCGCCACGCGGTGAATCAGGGCCAGAGCTCACGCTACAAGGACCCCGAGAACAACCTGGGCCTGGTGCAGGCGCTGATGAGCAGGAATGCCGGCTTTGGGCTGGATGCGCGCACACGGGTCGAGATCAACAGCACACTCAGCGAAGTGGCCAAGGAAAACCCCGAGGACCAAGGCCTGCAGGTGCGTGCCCGCATGATGAAGGCCGCCAGCCTGCAGCAGGCCGGCGACCCTGAAACGGCTGCAAAGCTGACCGAACAGGCGATCCAGCGCCTGGACAAAATGAACCAGTTCTTCTCGGTCGATTCGGCCCTGACCGTTGCCGCGCAGTTGCAGGCCATGGGGCAGGAAGCTGCCGCCATCGGCGTGCTGAAGAACTGTGTGGAAAGTTATGGCGATGACCCAAAGGTCATGGAGAGGGTCGGCAAGCTGACGGACGACCCCAGCGTGCTCAACGCCATTACCGAAGCGGTCACCCTCAATCGCCAGGGTGTGCGCAGTTACCAGGGAGGGCAGCTCGGCGAGGCTTTGCAGCTGTTCCGCAAGGCGCTGGGTTTGCAGCCGAAGAACATCAGCATCGCCCTCAACACTGCCCAGGCGCTGCTGCGCATCGGCGGAGACAACCCTCAGCCCGCGATCATGCAGGAGTGCCGCGACGCCCTGACCAGCGTGGCCGGCATCCCCGCCAGCGACAACCGCTACGATCGCTACCGCAAACTGCACATCCGAGTGTTCGGCGCATGAATCAAGACAACCAGGGGCTGGATTTTTCCACGGTGATCGCCTCCACCGTGCACGACCTGAAGAATTCCCTGTCGGCGTTGATCCAGTCCCACAACCAGTGGATGCAGCGCTTGCCCGAGGAGCTGCGAAGTGGTGCCGAGCAAGGGGTTATGGAACATGAGTTTCGCCACCTCAACGGCATGCTTGTGCAGTTGCTGGGGTTGTACAAACTGGGCGTGAACCAGTTGCCGGTGTGCCCGGACTACCACGAACTGGACGACTTTATCGAAGCCCAGCTGGCGGCACACGAGGAGGTGCTCAAGCACAAGGACATCCTAGCCACCTGGCGCATCGACACCGACAACCCGCTGGGCTTCTTCGACCGCGAGCTGGTGGCCTCGGTGATCGCCAACGTGATCACCAACGCCACCCGCTTTGCCGCGCATGCCTTGCTGATCACCATCGAAGAGGCAGACAACCAGCTGGCCATCTGCGTCAACGATGACGGCCCGGGTTATCCACAGCGGATGCTCGAACGCCAGGAAGAATTCATCCAGGGTATCGACTCGACCAGCGGCAGTACCGGCCTTGGCCTGTATTTTGCGGCGCGGATCGCGGCACTGCATGAAAGCGGCGGGGTGCGCGGGCGGATCGAGATCTCCAATGGCGGCGCGCTTGGGGGTGGGTTGTTCAGGTTGTTTTTGCCTTGAAACTGACAAGGATTGCGTTTCAAATTTTTGCAGCTGGAAAGTAGGTTCCCAAGGTGATGTAGGGCATTTCCTTCTTGAGGTTGCAGGGCTTTTGTCCATACCGGGCAAATGACAGTGTAGATACGACGTCTCTACATTTCGCTTGCAATCATTTGGAGGGTTTCTACTATGTATCTACCTTGGGAGATACTCATGCAGATCAAGATTCAACAGTGGGGTAACAGCGCTGCGATTCGCTTGCCGGCTGCAGTGCTCAAGCAGATGCGTCTCGGAGTCGGCTCTACCTTGAGCCTGGACACCGCGGGTGAGACCATGGTGCTCAAACCCGTCAGGTCGAAACCCAAATACACCCTTGAAGAGCTGATGGCTCAGTGCGACCTGGATGCACCGGAGCCAGAGGACATGGCCGACTGGAACGCGATGCCACCAGTAGGGCGTGAAGTGTGAAACGGGTGAAGTTCGCCAGGGGCGATATCGTCCGCATCAATCTCGATCCGACTGTTGGACGGGAGCAGCAGGGTGCTGGGCGACCTGCGCTGGTGCTCACTCCCGCTGCGTTCAATGCGTCAGGCCTGGCTGTGGTAGTGCCGATCACTCAAGGTGGCGATTTTGCCAGGCATGCGGGTTTCGCCGTCACGCTCAGCGGTGCGGGTACGCAGACTCAGGGCGTGATGCTCTGCAATCAGGTGCGCACAGTCGACCTTGAAGCCAGATTTGCCAAACGCATAGAGTCGGTACCCGAGGTCGTCATCCTTGATGCACTGGCTCGCGTACAGACCCTCTTCGATTAACCGGTTCCCGTATTCCCTATGCAGAATCCATCGCCTGCGCTCATCCGCGAAACCTTCCCCGTAGGCCCCCTGCAGTGCAACTGCACCCTGATCGGCGACCCGCTGACCAAAAAGGCCATCGTCGTCGACCCGGGTGGTGACCCGGACAAGATCCTGGCCCGCCTGCAGGCCCACGGGCTGACGCTGGTGAGCATCATCCACACCCACGCGCACTTCGATCACTTCCTCGCCTCGGGCAAGCTCAAGGAGCTGACCGGCGCCACGCTGCACCTGCACAAGGACGACCAGTCGCTGTGGGACAACCTGGAAATGCAGTGCCAGATGTTCGGCGTGCCCTACACTCCGGTACCCGCGCCAGACCGCTGGCTGGGGGATGACGAGGAGCTGGCCTGTGGATGTGGCGTGGCCTTGCATACGCCAGGCCACACGCCAGGCTCGATGAGCTTCTGGTTTGCCGACGCCAAGCTGCTGATCGCCGGCGATACCCTGTTCCGCCGGGGCATTGGCCGTACCGATTTGTGGGGTGGCGACCAGCGGGCCATCGTCCGTTCCATCAGGGAGCGGCTGTACCGGCTGGACGAGGAGGCCATCGTGGTGACCGGCCACGGGCCTGATACCCGCCTGGGCGACGAAATGCGCGAGAACCCCTTTGTGCGTGCCTGATGGCACATGAAGGCACTTTCACGGAATTTTTCGGCACCGATGCAATCCAAGGCTGGCATAGATCCCTTTATGATCTGTCGCATTCATGAATTCAGTAGGAGCTTGTCCATGTTCACCATGCGTCGTCTGATTATCGTCGCAACCGCCGCTGCCCTGATGACCGGCTGTGCCGGCCAGAACCCTTATGACAGCCAAGGGCAGGCGCAGGGCTCCACCGGGATGAGCAAAACTGCCAAATACGGCGGCCTGGGCGCGCTGGCCGGTGCTATCGCCGGTGCCGCCATCGACCACAACAACCGTGGCAAGGGCGCACTGATCGGTGCTGCCGCCGTGGGTGCCGCTGCAGCCGGTTATGGCTACTACGCCGACAAGCAGGAAGCCGAATTGCGCGCGCAAATGGCCAATACCGGTGTGGAAGTGCAGCGCCAGGGTGACCAGATCAAGCTGATCATGCCGGGCAACATCACCTTCGCCACCGACTCGGCCAACATCGCGCCAAGCTTCTACTCGCCGCTGAACAACCTGGCCGGCTCGTTCAAGCAGTTCAACCAGAACACCATCGAAGTGGTCGGCTTCACCGACAGCACTGGCAGCCGCCAGCACAACATGGACCTGTCCCAGCGCCGTGCGCAGGCGGTCAGCACCTACCTGACCTCGCAGGGTGTGGATGCCTCGCGTATCACTGTACGTGGCATGGGCCCGGACCAGCCGATCGCCAGCAACGCCGACGCCAATGGCCGTGCGCAGAACCGCCGTGTGGAAGTGAACCTGAAGCCGATTCCGGGTCAGCAGTATGACCAGGGGCAGGTTCAGCAGTAAGGCATCAATCCTGGGGCCGCTTTGCGGCCCATCGCCGGCAAGCCAGCTCCCACAGGTACTGCACAAGGCTCAAGGGCTATGCAAACCCTGTGGGAGCTGGCTTGCCGGCGATGGGCTGCAAAGCAGCCCCAGCTTTTAGCCCCCCACGCTGGCCTGGATCGCCGTCAGGGCAATGGTATGCACGATATCGTCAACCTGAGCCCCGCGCGGCAAGTCGTTCACCGGCTTGCGCAACCCTTGCAGCATCGGCCCCAGGCTGACCCCGTCGGTGCTGCGTTGCACCGCCTTGTGGGTCGTGTTGCCGGTATTCAGGTCAGGGAACACGAATACCGTCGCCCGCCCGGCTACCGGGCTGCCCGGCGCCAGGTCCCGTGCAATCGCCGGGTTGGCCGCCGCGTCATACTGCAACGGCCCGTCGATCAGCAGCTCTTGCGCCGCGCCTTGTGCCAGGCGGGTCGCTTCGCGCACTTTCTCGACTTCCTCGTCGCTGGCCGAATCGCTTGAATAACTGATCATCGCCACCCGTGGCGCGATGCCGAAGGCCTGTGCCGATTCGGCACTCTGCCGGGCGATCTCGGCCAGTTCGACAGCACTCGGGTGCGGGTTCATCACGCAGTCCCCGTACACCAGCACCTGCTCGGGGAACAGCATGAAGAACACCGACGACACCAGGCTCGAGCCCGGTGCGGTCTTTATCAGTTGCAGAGCCGGGCGGATGGTGTTGGCGGTGGAGTGCACCAGGCCCGAGACCAGGCCGTCCACTTCGTCCAGGGCCAGCATCATGGTACCGATCACCACCGGGTCTTCCAGTTGCTGCTCGGCCATTGGTGCATTGAGGTTCTTGCTCTTGCGCAGCTCGACCATCGGCTCTACATAGCGCCCGCGAATTACCTCGGGGTCCAGGATTTCCAGGCCCGGCGGCAAGGTGATGCCCTGGGCGCGGGCCACGGCGTCGACATCCTCGGGCTTGGCCAGTAGCACGCAGCGGGCAATGCCGCGGGCCTGGCAGATGGCCGCTGCCTGCACCAGCAGCGGCTCGGCGCCTTCCGGCAGGACGATGCGCTTGTTGGCCTGCTGCGCCCGCTGGATCAACTGGTAGCGGAACACGGCTGGCGACAGGCGCAATTCACGCGGCGTGCCGCAACGCTGGTGCAGCCAGGCGGCGTCGAGGTGGCTGGCGACGAAGTCGGTGATGAATTCGGCGCGCTCGCGGTCGTCCACCGGTATCTCGCGGTTCAGCGAGTTGAGCTGGTTGGCGGTGTCGTACGAGCCGGTACTGACCGACAGGATCGGCAGGCCGGCCTGCAGGGCGCCACGGCACAGACCAAGGATACGCGCGTCAGGTTTGCTGTCGCTGGTCAGCAGCAGGCCGGCCAGCGGGACGCCGTTGATCGCCGCGAGGCTGACGGCGAGGATGATGTCGTCGCGGTCGCCCGGTGTCACCACCAGGGTACCCGAGGTGAGCAGTGGCACCGTGTTGGCAACTGTACGCGCGCAGATGATGATCTTGCTCATGCGCCGCTGTTCATAGTCGCCGGCGTTGAGCACCTGGGCACCTAGTAGGTCGGCCACATCGCGGGTGCGCGGGGCGTTCAGTTCAGGCTGGTAGGGGATGCAGCCCAGCAGGCGGAAGTCGTTGCCGCGCAGTAGCGGCGAGTGCTCGCGCAGGCGGGTGGAAAAGTCGGCCATGCTTTCGTCGGTGCGCACCTTGTTGAGGATTACCCCGAGCACCTTCGGATCGCGCGGGCCGCCGAACAGCTGGGCCTGCAGTTCGACCCGGCCGGACAACTCGCTGAGCACTTCGTTTTCCGGCGCCGATACCAGAATCACCTCGGCATCCAGGCTCTTGGCCAGGTGCAGGTTGACCCGCGCCGCATAGCTGGCGTGGCGCGTGGGCACCATGCCCTCGACCACCACCACGTCGTTGCCGATGCAGGCTTGCTGGTACAGGCGGATGATTTCTTCGAGCAATTCGTCCAGCTGGCCATCGCCGAGCATGCGCTCGACGTGGGCCAGGCTCAGCGGCACCGGGGGCTTGATGCCGTGGGTGCGGGCGACCAGCTCGGTGGAGCGTTCGGGGCCGGTGTCACCCGGGTGGGGCTGGGCGATCGGCTTGAAGAAGCCGACCTTCAGCCCGGCGCGCTCCAGGGTGCGCACCAGGCCCAGGCTGATGGAGGTCAGGCCGACACCGAAATCGGTCGGCGCAATGAAAAATGTGTGCATGCGTGCTTCTCGAAATAAGCGGTGCAAGAAATTAACGGCCAAGGGTAGCGCTATCGGCACCTTGTGCGCACCAGCCGCAAGCGAAAGGCTGGCCGATGCGCTGCTCGCGCTGGGCCGGGTCGAGCACCCAGGGGCGCGCCTGCCACGGCGGCTGGTGGCGCAGGTGCTGGGTGTGGCCGCAGGACAGTTCGGCCACCCAGTGGCCCTCTTCGTCCTGGTGGAAGCCGGTGATCCGACTGATGGGCCGTTGCTCGTCCGCGGTGCGTTCGCAATCGGGCGATGGCTTGGTTACACTTGT
Source organism: Pseudomonas sp. S1(2024) (assembly GCF_046557535.1). Taxonomy (NCBI): domain Bacteria; kingdom Pseudomonadati; phylum Pseudomonadota; class Gammaproteobacteria; order Pseudomonadales; family Pseudomonadaceae; genus Pseudomonas; species Pseudomonas sp. S1(2024). The sequence goes on along the minus strand of NZ_JBKGFP010000041.1, from coordinate 4,856 downwards.
CCGCTCTACATACTTTTGCAAAAGGTCTTGCCCCATGCTGATCGCCGCCAACAAGGCTGTCTCCATCGACTATACCCTGACCAACGACGCCGGGGAGACCATCGACAGCTCCGCCGGCGGTGCACCGCTGGTTTACCTGCACGGTGCCGGCAACATCATCCCGGGCCTGGAAAAAGCCCTGGAAGGCAAGCAGGCCGGTGACGAGCTGAACGTTTCCATCGAGCCGGAAGATGCCTACGGCGAATACCTGGCCGAGCTGGTCAGCACCCTGAACCGCAGCCTGTTCGAAGGTGTCGACGAACTGGAAGTGGGCATGCAGTTCCACGCTTCGGCGCCGGATGGCCAGATGCAGATCGTCACCATCCGCGACATCGACGGCGACGACGTGACTGTCGACGGCAACCACCCGCTGGCCGGCCAGCGTCTGACCTTCCAGGTCAAGGTGGTCAACGTTCGTGATGCCAGCGACGAAGAAATCGCTCACCGCCACATCCACGGTGAAGGTGGCCATCACCACTGATTTTCTGCGCTAAGCTCAGAAAGTCGCCAGGCGCTCGGGCAAGCCGATTTGCCTTCCTACGGGAGGTGGACGGTTTGGACGAGCGCCTTTTTAGTGGGCGTAATTCGCCTGCGCGGCAACCGGGAACCTGAGAGGGGATTCATCATGAGTGCATTTCACGACCTGAAACTGGACGCGTTGAACGGCGGGGAGCTGCCCCTCGCACCGTTCAAGGGCCAAGTGGTGCTGGTGGTCAACGTTGCCTCCAAGTGTGGTCTCACGCCGCAATACAAGGCCCTGGAGAACCTCTACCAGAATTACAAGGACAAGGGCTTCAACGTGCTTGGCCTGCCGTGCAACCAGTTTGCCGGGCAGGAGCCTGGCAGCGAAAAGGAAATCCAGGAGTTCTGCAGCCTCAACTACGGGGTGAGCTTCCCGCTGGGTGCCAAGCTGGAGGTCAACGGGCCGCAGCGCCATTCGCTGTACCGCCTGCTGGCGGGTGAGGGGGCAGAGTTCCCGGGCGACATTACCTGGAACTTCGAGAAGTTCCTGGTGGGCAAGGACGGGCGGGTGCTGGCGCGTTTTTCGCCGCGCACGGCGCCGGATGATCCTGCGGTGGTGCAGGCTATCGAGATAGCCTTGGCCTGAAGTGCCTGACGCGGTCCCTCTGTAGGAGCGGCCTTGTGTCGCGATCGGGCCGCATAGCGGCCCCCGGATATCAGCATTGTCGCAACTATCGAGGGGCTGCTTTGCACCCCGATCGCGACACAAGGCCGCTCCTACACAGATCGCGTAGCACCCAGCCTCGAAGCTGGTGAGGTCGCAGCCTGGTTCCGAGCTGCATGCAGATACCCCTCGAACTGCTCGACAATCCCTGGCCATCCCTGGTGGCTGGCATGCTTTCGCGCATTCAGGCGCACCCGCCGTAACGTCTCTTCTTCCTCCAGCAGCCAGCAGGCTGCATCGATGAACGCCGCCTGATCCCCCGGCATGGCCAGCGCACCGCTATGGCCATGACGAATATGCTGCGCGGCGGCCGCCTCGTCATAGGCGACCACCGCCAACCCCGAGGCCATGGCTTCGAGTACCACATTGCCAAAGGTTTCGGTCAGGCTCGGAAACAGGAACAGGTCACCGCTGGCATAGTGTTCGGCCAGCACCTCGCCACGCTGGACGCCGCAGAACATGGCATCCGGTACCTGCTGTTCGAGGGCGGCACGCTGCGGGCCGTCACCGACCATGATCAGGCGCAGACGTTTGTGTGGATAAGTTTTCTGCAGGGCCTCCAGGCTTGGGCGCAGCAAGCTCAGGTTCTTTTCTGCCGCCAGCCGCCCCACATGCAGCACGGCGATATCATCCGGGCCGAGCCCCCAGCTTTCCCGTAATGCGGGGTTGCGCCGGGCCGGGTTGAACAGGCAGGCATCGACCCCCCGGGCCAGTAGTTCCAGGCGTTCGAAGCCACGGCGTTCGAGCTCCAGGCGCTGGCTGAGGCTGGGTACCAGGGTGATCGCCGTGCGCCGATGGAACCAGCGCAGGTAGTTGGTGAGCAGGCGCGTCAGCAGGCCCAGCCCGTACTGGCCGGAATACTGCGGGAAGTTGGTGTGGAAGCCACTGACCACCGCAACCCCGAGGCGCCGGGCCGCGCGCAGTGCACTGAGCCCAAGCGGCCCCTCGGTGGCGATGTACAGCACATCCGGACGCTGTCGACGCCAGCGGCGCAACAGCTTGTGCATCGATACTTCGCCCCACTGCAAGCCCGGGTAGCCAGGCAGTGGCCAGCCACGGCACAGCATCAGGTTCGGGTCGCTGTGCCGCGGTGCTTCTCCGGCCTGGCGTGGGCGCACCACTTCGATCTCATGGCCGCGTTGGCGCAACCCCTCGCTGAGGCGGCCAAGGGTGTTGGCCACGCCGTTGATCTCGGGTGGGAAGGTTTCGCTGACCAGGGAAATGCGTAGGGCGGGTGTATTCATGACAAAAAGTGTCCGCCTGCTGGATTGCGCCAATGTGACTGTCATGTGACGTACAGATGACGCCTGATCGCCGACGCTTTTCGCCTTGTGAATTTTTCCTTGCATGGGTGCTCAAGAGGGGGCATCGGCAGCCGATGAAGATGCATTCGACAATGCGCTCCAGGAGAGCGGTGATGTTCAACAACAAGCTCAAGCAAGAAATACGGCAGCTGCGCGAAGACCTGATGTCCATCGAGCAGGTCAAGAGTAGCCTCGACAGCGAGATGCTGGTACTGCAACTCGACCCACAGGGGCGGATCGAGATGGTCAACGGCAACTTCGAGAGCGAGATGCTCTACCGTGCCGAACAATTGCTTGGGCGCAACATTGAGGACATCGTCCCCGCCCATGTGAAGACGCTGGATTTCTACCAGCGCATGAAGGGCGCAATCAGCCGCGGTGAACACCTGAACGGTGCATTCCGCCTGCTGCGTGGCAATGGCCAGGAAGCCTGGCTACGGTCGATCCTGCAGCCGGTAAAGAACAGCGAGGGGCGCATCAAGTATTTCACGCTGCATTCCAGCGACCTTACCCGCACCATCGAGACCTCCCGCGAGCACGAAAGCCTGATCAAGGCCCTGATGCGCTCCACCGCGGTGATCGAGTTCGATCTCGATGGCACCATCCTCACTGCCAACGACCGGTTCCTGGGCGCTGTCGGTTACCGCCTGGAGCAGATCCGGGGCAAGCATCACCGCATCTTCTGCGAGCCGGAGGAGGCCAACTCGGCCGGCTACCAGGCGTTCTGGGACAAGCTGCGCCGTGGCGAGTACGTTGCCGACCGCTTCAAGCGTATCGATGCCCACGGCCGGGTGGTCTGGCTGGAAGCTTCATACAACCCGATTTTCGATGCCCATGACGTGCTGTACAAGGTGGTGAAGTTCGCCACCGTCATCACCGATCAGGTCAACCAGGAGCAGGCGGTGGCCGAGGCGGCGGATGTCGCCTACAACACCTCGCTGGGTACCGATGCCAGTGCCCGCAAGGCCACCGATGTGGTCACCCAGAGCGTCAGCGTGATGCGCGGGCTGGAAGCGTCGATGCAAGAGGCGGCAGAGGGTATTCAGGCACTGGATACCCAGTCGCGGGTGATCGGCTCGATCATCAAGACCATCAGCGACATTGCCGGGCAGACCAACCTGCTGGCGCTGAACGCGGCCATCGAAGCGGCCCGCGCCGGCGAGCAGGGGCGGGGGTTTGCCGTGGTTGCCGATGAAGTGCGCCAACTGGCCTCGCGCACCAGCACCGCCACCGAGGAAATCGCCCGCGTGGTACAGCAGAACGAGCAACTGGCCCAAGCGGCAGTGGCGATCATCGACACCAGCAAGCGCCAGGCCGAGCAGGGCCTGGCACTGGCGGACGAGACAGGGAGCGTGATCGTCGAGATTCAGGATGGTGCGAAGCGGGTGGTGGATGTGGTGGGGCAGTTTTCCAGCCAGTTGAGTCTTTGATATGGCCTGAGGTTTGTAGCGCCTATGCAGTCGAGCCCCCGCCCAGATGGGGCTCGATCTCAGGCACGACAAAGATCCCCAACCTTGTCCATGGTGCCGGCTGAATAGCTCAACTTCGCTGAACCTGCTGTAAAAGAAGTCGCATTTTCCTACAACTGACTCAGAAACCTCCGATCCGAATCCATGATGGGATTTCCCCCTGTACACGCTGTCAGGGAGACACCTCATGTACCTGGATTACCTCGTGCCCTCCTGGCACGAGATCGAGTCACGTGTCATCGCCATGGTGGGCTACCAAAGCGGTGGCCAGTTCCGCACCAGCCTCAATGAAGAAGTCGCCTCGCTGGGCCTCAACCTGCGCCGTATAGAAGCTGTCCGCACAGCCTTCTACCACGCCGAATGGCAGGCGGCGCACATGCTGCGCCAGCGCTTCGCCGACCTTGACATCAACAGCATCGTCGACGAACTGCTGATGGTCGTACGGCAGATGGCGATGATCGTCGCCGGCAGCACCATTACCGGTGGCCTGATTGGTGCGGGGGTTGGCGCATTCGCCGGCGGCGCCGGAACCATTCCGTTCGCCGGCGCGGGCGCGGCCATGGGCCTCAAGGTCAGTGGCTGGATCCTCGGCGCGCTGGGGCTGGCCTCCATCGCCGAGTTCTTCATCGAGGGCTTGCCGCGTATCGGCGAGTACTACGTCGACGGCATTCGCTTCGCCTGGGAAGGCACCTGCGGCAATGAAGGCACGGGCCCGTTCTGCCGGGACGACCCCTATGCGATATCCCGGGCCACGCATCAGATTGCCCAAGGCCATGTGGAAGTCGTGTTGCTGTTGTTGGGGGCGATCGTGTCGTACCTCACCCGCGGCCGCGGCGATGCCCGGGTGCTGGCCCAGGA